>NZ_CP009452.1:766539-1071059 GCF_001278035.1 Sphingopyxis sp. 113P3 | reverse complement strand
CAGACCGGGCCGGGCTGCAAACAACGACCCATCGCGCCAAGACGGCGGCTCTTTGCGTGAGGCGGGTGCAGATTTGTCTGTCGCGCCTCTCAAAAGGGGAGCGAGGCGGGCGACATAGGCGCGGGTTTCTGCCGGCAGCCCGCGGCGGCCCGCTGCGTAGGCGTCAGCGCGCCCCGGGCCCGCATTATAGGCAATGAGCATCAAGGAGATATTGCGATATCGGTCCCACATCGCACGGAGATAGGCGGTGCCTGCGAGAATGTTGGCGCGCGTATCAAAGGGATCAGGTCCGAGCCCGTGGCGCGCGCTCAGCATAGCCCAGGTCGCGGGCATGATCTGCATCAGCCCCATTGCGCCAGCGCTCGATTGCGCGCGGGGATTGCCGCCACTTTCGGCATGCATGACGCGCCAGATCCAGTCTTCGGGGACAGCAAAACGGCGCGCGGCTTCCGCCACATGCGCTGCTTGTGCAGCGTGCCGCGGCGCGGCCGGAGCATGGCGATCCCGGCTTTCTGCTCCCGCCGCACCGAGCATGGGATGCACCGCGATCGCCAGCGCGCACGCCGCCGTGATGCGCCGCTTGTGCGCAGCCGCGCTGCGGCTGCGATGCCCCATGCCCGGCACCGCTCAACTCCGGTCTTGCGGTTGCGGCCGCGACCAGAGAAGATGATGTTCTCCCTCGTCGCGCGCTGAGCGAATGAGATTGGCGCGGAGCGACGCCGGCAACGCGGGGTCGTCGATCTGCAGCGCGATATAGGGCCCGGCGCGCTCGCCGGTGCGGTCCCAGCCAGCGCCTACCTCGATCGTGCTGTCGGCCTCGCCAAGCAGCACGCGCCAATTGGGGGCATTCTCGGTATCGCTTGGGGCTGCTGGAACAATGGCAAGTGCCGCATCGAGCGTCAGCGTCGTAATCCGGCCCGAGTAGCCGGGGCCGGCTTCGTGAAAGGTTCCGATCAGCATGAGATATAATCCTTCTTCTTGGGGTGGAACGAGCAGGAGAGTCCGTGCGAACGCCAGCGAAGCGGGGAACCGGGCGCCGAGCGCGTGAGGATCGGCCGCGCATGGCCAAGAAGGCCGGAAGCCGGCAGGGGTCCAAAGTAGCGGCTGTCGAGACTGTCGGGCGCGGCGTTGAGGAGGAAGATTTCGCCTTGGCGAAGCGTGCGACAGCCTCTCCAGCGCGGGAGTGCGCGACCTCTCCGGTCGGCCGCGCGCGCGATTGCCGCACGGCGACCGTCGATCGATATTTGGGAACCCCAGCGGCAGACGCGGGCCCCTCGCGTCGCCGCGACATGTTTGAGAAGGGGCGTCCCGAGAGGCAGGTAAGCCCGGCGGTCAAGCCAGGCAGCGACCGTAGGCGGGGGTTTGATGGCAATGAGATCACCGGGCGCAGGGGTGCGCGCTTCAATCCGGTAGAGGCCGAGGGGAACGCTCGCGCTCGCGTTCCAGATCAGGCGTGGACGCGGCGCCTGCCAGATAATCGCGGCGAAGAGGGAGGCGAAGAGCGCCGCCGCTGCGAGCGTCGCGGCGAGATAGCCGCGATGCAGGGCGGCCCCCTCCGGAGATGAAGCTCGCCCCAGGGCCTGGGGGCCCCGCTCGCCCGCATCGCGGCACAGGCGCATCAGCGACGCACCACACGGCGTGCGGGATGGATCAGTCGCTTGGGCGGATTCGTGGTCGAATAGCGCAGCCCAGTTCCAGCCCAGGCGTCGAGATCGGAAATCTCATAGACGATGCGCCCGCCCAGCTTCAGATATTTGGGGCCCGTGCCGAAGCAGCGGTGCTTTTCGAGCGTTCGCGCCGAGAGCCCGAGATGCAAGGCCGCATCGGGGGTTCTGAGATAGCGGGGGCCATCGGGCTCAAACGGCTCGGTCATGGGCGATCTCCGGCGTTAGCAAGCGACGTGCCCGCCAGGCTCGCGGGCTCAAGGCATGTCTCGCCGATCCTGATCATGACGGAGAACGGACAAAGCGCGGAAAGGTCGGAATGTCCCGATCATGAGGCCGCGAGGAGCGCGCGGTAACCGCCGTCGCGCATCGCGAGCGCGCCGCGCTGCCATCGCGCGATGCGGCGCCTTTCGCTCGAGGCGTCCCACTCGGCGGCCGAATAATGACGCGCCTCGGGCGTAAGGAGCGCGGCGGCAAGCGCACGAGGCGACGCGCCGACCGCGATCCCATCGAGAAGACGAAGCCACTGGACAAGGCGCCAGCGCTCGGTTGGTCCGGGATCGACGCCGGCTGGAGGCGTCACCAGCTCCTCCCCGCTCAGGCCGCGATGCAGCGCGGCGGCAAGCGCGAGCCGGATGCCACCCTGCGCGTCGGCTGGGCAGACATAGGCAATTTCCTCGTTGCCCTCGCAGTAGCGGACAGCGACGCGGTAGTGGCGGCCCGCAATCCGAAGCACGAGATGCCATTCGCGATAGCCGATCACTTCGCTCGCGACCCGGTCGCTGCGCACAAGTTCAGCGAGCCGTGCCGCAGCGAGTCCCTCGGGCGCCGGCTGGGCAACCGCGACGAGCGCGCAGGCACGTGGATGCCAGATTGCGGGTGCTTCGGCGGCGCTAAGATCGGGATCGAAGGCGAAAGACCAACCCCCAGTGGCGCGCGACCCGGCCGAGCGCCGCGGGCTTGCCTAGCGCAGCGACATACTGACGCTGATAGCAGGGATTGCGGCGGAGAAACTCCTGCGCGAAATCCGCCCGATCATATCGCTCGAACATCCTCGTATAATATTCGGACTGCCAGTCGATCTTATGGTGCATAATATACTCCCATGACACAATCAGGGCCAAGGCTTCGAAATCTGGGCGCTTTTGCCGGATCAATCGACGGACGGACTCCAGCGCGCAGGCGATGAGCATAAGCGAGCTTTGCCAGTTTGTGTCGCGGAGACGGCCTCAATCTGGTTCTAAATTCGCTCGGGACGCGTGGTGCCGCACGCAAGGCCCGGCCTTCCTCAGAAGGTTTGGACTGGCACTTGATCCTTGCATTTCATAAAGGCGGCTCATGACCGCGATCGGGACCAGGATTGACGAAACCGGAACCTTGGTCCGCGAGGCGGGCGGCTTCATCCTGCGCCGCGATCTCGGCGGCCGCTGGAAGCTCGATCTTCACCGTGTCCCTGTCGACCATATCGAAAAGCGGGTCCGGATCACCGGAGTAGTGGTTGGCGAGGGTCTGGTGGACGTCGTCGGAGTATCGCCGGAGGCGCCGGGTCGACCCTGATTGGGAAAGCGAGGGCATCGCCGGCGAACCCTGTCGTGGGAACCGGTCGCATCAGCATAGTCAAATGTTCCGATTCGGGTCGAATATTGATTTTTGACCAGATAAGGATAATGTAGGCTCGGAAAGGAGCCGATATGGCAACCGCAGCCCGTAACGCGATCGACCGCAAGAGCCTGACTGGCCCGGCGCTGCGAACCTTCTTCAGTATCGCCGAGGCGTGGGATCTCAATGAAGCGGAGCAAATGGCCTTGCTCGGGCTCGACAGCCGCTCGACCCTTCAGAACTGGAAGCGCGGCGAGGTCGCGGCGCTCTCGAAGGACGCGCTTGAGCGGATTTCCTACGTGATGGGCATCTACAAGGGGCTGCAGATCCTTGTGCCCGCGACCGCGGATAGTTGGGTGCGCAAGCCGAACAAGGCGAAGCTTTTCGCGGGCAAGTCGGCGCTCGACCGGATGACCTCGGGCAATGTCGCTGATCTTTATGTCGTGCGGCAATATATCGACGGTCAGCGCGGCTAAGGCGTGGCACAAGATATTCCTGTCACCGCGACCCATTGGTCGCCTTGCTATCGCATCATCCCGAGCCGCTTCCCACCGGTCGGGCTGTTCGACAAGGTCGCGCGCGCAGAGGATCTCGATGCGGTCTTCCAGATCGAGGCGATGACCAACGACCGCCTGAGGGACGAGGTTGGTGATCTTGCGCTCGTGCCGCCCGAGGATCGGGTTTCGGGCCCGGGAGCGACGCCGATCATGGCAGCCTTTACGCATCTCAACCCCACGGGCAGCCGCTTCACCGATGGCAGCTTCGGCGTTTTTTACGCCGCGCTCACGCTCGAGACGGCCATCGCAGAGACGAAACACCACCGCACCAAATTCCTCGCTGCGACTAACGAGCCCCCGCAGGAAATCGACATGCGCGTCTACGCGGTCGACCTCGCCGCCGATCTCCACGACATCCGTCCGCTCGCAGCGAGCCACCCGCATCTCTATGACCCCGACAATTATGCGATCGCCCAGGGCCTCGCGTCCGAGCTGCGCGATGCGGGCGCCGACGGCATCCGCTACTGGAGCGTCCGTCACGAGGGGGGCGAATGCGCTGCCGCATTCCGCCCCCGCATTCTTTCAAATTGCCGGCAGGAGCGGCATCTTTGCTATGTATGGGACGGGACCTCGATCAGGACCGTCTATGAAAAACGAAGCCTGGGCGAGTGACGCCCGCCCTACGTTCCCCCTCCCCTTCCGGGACGTCGCCGCGTCCGATAGCGCCAGATTGAGGGCAGAAGAGCTTGCCAGCCCTTGGGTCTCCCGTCAGAATCGAAGCGAAAATGAGAAGTGACATCCACCATCTGCCGGCAAGACAGCAAGGCGAGCTTGAGCGTATCACGTGCGTGCTGATGGAGGAGTTTGCGCGCTCGATCGAGCGCGCGACGATGGAATGGAAGCGCAACGGCAAGATCCTGAAGATCATCCTTTTCGGCAGCTATGCGCGGGGCGACTGGGTCGACGAGCCCGAAAATGGCTATCAGTCCGACTTTGATCTCCTGATCATTGTCAGTCACGAGGACCTCACCGACATTGCCGATCACTGGTATGTCGCCGAGGACAGGATCCTGCGCGATCCTGCAATAGGGCGAACCGTCAACATCATCGTTCATACGATGCAGGAGGTGAATCAGGCGCTCCGCCGCGGCGAATATTTCTGGGTCGACATCATCCGCGACGGCATCGCCCTTTACGAGCTACCCAACCACCCGTTCGCCGCGCCGCAGCCTATGACGGCCAGCGATGCGTACAGGATGGCATCAGAATATTATGCAAGCTCGTTTCCCGCAATCAACGTTCAGATCGAAACGGCTCGTTTTCAGGTTGAACGGAGTCCGCAGAATAGGCAGTGGATGAACGCGGCCGCGTTTGCGCTTCACCAAGCCGTGGAACGCGCATATGGCTGCTTTCTTCTGACATACACATTCTACTTTCCCCGGTCCCACAACATCAAATTCCTCCGCTCGCTCGCCGAGGACAAGGAGGAGCGGCTGATCGCGGCCTGGCCGCGCGACAATAAAATCGACCGCAGGCGCTTTGAGCTCTTGAAACGGGCGTATGTCGAGGCTCGCTACTCGATGAGCTATGAGATCAGCGCCGAAGACCTTGCTGCATTGGCCGAGGCGGCCAGCAGGCTGCGCAATATCGTGGAAACACTCTGCGCCGAGCGGATCGAGAGATTGCGGAGTGAGGCGGAGGGGTAAATTTTTGCCGCGACGCGGCATCAACCGCCGCCGGATGTGCCCCCATCATTCGACGACCACCGGGGCTGCAAAAGTATAGCCTACACCATAGACAACCTTGATAGCTGGGGGGTGAGCCGTGGCGCTTTCGATTTTTCTGCGCAGCCGGCTCACAATGGCGTCGAGGTGGCGATTCTCGAAATGACCAGAGGGCCGCGCAAGCGCGGTCACGAGCTCCTCTCTCGTGCACGTCTGGCCCTGACGCTGGCACAGCAGATGCAAGAAGGCAAATTCGGTACCGGTCAGCCGAAGCGACTTGCCGTCGGGCGAAGCCAGTTCCCAGCTGGTGGTGTCGAGAGCCCAGGAACCCGAAGTGCCGCCCGCCGCGGCTCGCGCTTCCCGCGTTCGCCGCAAGAGCGAGCGGGTGGCCGCTTCGACCTCGCGCAAGGGGCTGTGCTTGACGAGATAGATGTCGGCGCCGCTGTCGAACCCTCGAACCCGGTCTCCGGTGTCGCCATAGGCACTCAGCATGATGATGCCGCAATTGTGGCCCTTGCGAATTTCCAGAGCGAGATCGAAACCATTTCCATCGGGTAGCCCCACGTCGAGGATGACGACATCGGGCGCCAGTTGGTTTGCAAACGCCGCGCGCATTTCCTGCGCGCAAGCCGCGGATGTTACCTCAAAGCCGCGCAGCTTCAGAAAGTCGCCGAGGTCCTGCCGCAGCCTGGGTTCATCTTCGACGATCAGGATCTGACTCACGCCGTCACCCTCTCGCAGCTGACCTGGCGCTGGCGCACCGCGGGCAGCGGGACGCGCACGACGGCCACTGTGCCGCCGTCGCTCGGGTGCTCGTAATCGAGGGTGCCGCCGTGAAAGGCGAGAAGCCGGCGAGCCGAATAGATACCGAGCCCCGTTCCCGTGATCGCGCTGGCGTTGGGTGCGCGAAAAAAGCGGCGACCTATCTTGCCGCGATCGCTCGCGGGAATGCCAATCCCCCGATCGCGCACCTCGACGACGAGGGATGCCCCTTCTTCGCGGCCCACTATCGCGACCTGGCTGTCGGCGGGCGAATATTTGAGCGCATTGTCGATGAGATTGGTGAGGACCGTCGCGATCATCTCGGCGTCGGCTTCCAGCATCACCTGCGGATTTTCGATCGCAACCTCGAGACGCCCCCGGTGCTCCCGCACGGCAAGATGCGCCAGGACTTCGGCCAGAATGGCGCCGATCCTGACGGGTTCGGGTTGGAAGGTGCGCTCGCGGTCGTCGGTCATGAAGCGGTCGATCAGCGCGAACAGCCGATCGACCGCTTCGTTAATCCCTGCGAGCCGCTCGTGCTTGGCTTTCGGAGCACTGTCGCCCACGAGGCTGATCATTTCTGCAGAGCGGCGAATGACGGCGAGCGGTGTGCGAAACTCGTGGCTGACCACGCGCACCAGGTCGGCCTGCTCCTCGCGAAGCGCGCGCTCGGCGTCGAGGCTCGCACTCAAACGATTTTCAAGACGCCGCCGGGCCTCGACTTCGTTCATCAGACGGGCGTTCTTTTCGCGCAGGTCAGCCGAGAGCCGCGCGCTCAGCATGAAGAGAAGGCAGGTAAAGAGGGCGATCAGAAACAATGTGCCCTGCAGCAGATACCAGGCATTGCGGTCGGCGAGGATCGGGGCGCTTTGAAAGTCGGCGGGCAGCATGAACTCCAAGGCGCTCTGCACCACGCTTGCGAGCATATATTCGCCAAGGACTGCGATGGTGGCCCAGCGCAGAAGCGCTGGCTGCGTGCGATCGCGAGCAAGCCCGAGGCACATCACCGACATGATGACGAGGGTAAAGAGCGTAGAGGCGTGTATCCGGATCGCAACATCGCCAGGCGCGGCCACGATCACCGTGCTCCACACGGCAATATGGGCGGCGAGCAGCGAAAGGCCGATCCAGCTGTAGCGCGGTTGACCAAGAAAGCGGGCGAGCCCTTCGGCGAGCAGGACGAGGCCGAGCTTGATGATCGTGTTGGGGATGAGGATCGCCCAGATCCCCGGCTGCTCGCCGCGCAGAAGCATCAGCCACACCCCGAGCGCCATTGCGGCGAAACCGGCTGCAAGAAATCTGAGCTCATATAGGTGCCGCCAGGCGCGCCATGCAAAGATCCAGACCAGGGCCTGGAGACACACCGTGGCGAGAGTGACGACGAGAACCGTTTTCAGATCAAGCATGTCGTTCGCGCGCCCATGAATCGGCTATCGCCACTTTTCTTTCGTAAATCAATGCTTTGGATTTTGTTAACCATGTAGGGAGCCAACCCCGCGCCGTCAGATTTTGTCAGAATTCACTGGAATTGATCGGTGGAATCGATGGCCGGGGCGACCCTAGTTTGGAGGCACGCCGCAACGAAGGCTGAGCAGCGCACCGCGCGCCCCCACCTCCCCGTAGGACGCTTGGCTCTTCGGTGTCGACGTGTTGGCACGAAACAGGGAAATGATCATGCGATCCACAATGCTTTCGAAATCGCTCGTCGCTAGTGCACCGCTCGCCATCGCGACTGCGCTGCTCATCCCAACCGAGGCTCGTGCGGATACCACGCCCGAATGCAACACCGGACCGGGCATCAATACAACCGAATGCGGCGCGGATAGCACCGCCAACGCTCCAAACTCTACCGCGATCGGCCAGGGCAGCACCGCGAACGGGACCGCCAGCACCGCAACCGGCCAGGGAAGCGTTGCGAGCGGCTTTGCAGCGACGGCAACGGGGAGGGGCGCGCAGGCTACCGGCGTCCGCAGCACGGCGACCGGCACGGTCAGTACGGCGAGCGAAACGGCAACCACGGCGAACGGTTGGGGGAGTGTCGCAAGCGGCTCCTATGCGACGGCGATCGGTTCGGAGAGTTCTGCGCTGGGTCTTTCGAGCACGACGGTTGGTACCAGCAGCTTCGCCTCAGGCGATGGAGGGACCGCGCTCGGATTTTACACCCACGCTGGCGGCACCAAGGCGAACGGGTTTGTCAACCAGGGCGCAACCGCGCTTGGCCATGCAGCTCAGGCCGGCGCGGGCGCGGAGGGGCAGCACAACGCGACTTCGGTCGGTGCACAGGCTACCGCGAACGCGCTGAATGCGTCGGCTTTTGGCGCGCACGCGGAGGCCACCGGTGAGGGTTCGGTCGCTCTGGGTCAGGGGGCGGTCGCCGACGAGGCAAACACGGTTTCGGTGGGTGCTGCCGGCGCGGAGCGACGGATCGTCAATGTCGCGAGCGGGGCCGTTACCGCCGGCTCATCCGACGCGGTGACGGGCGACCAGCTCTACAACACCAACCAGCAGGTGGCAGCGGCGCAGGCGGCGGCGGACGAGGCCGCTGCGAGCGCCGCGAGCGCACAGGGGACCGCCGACACGGCCCTCGCCAGCGCCACCGCCGCGCAGGCGGCGGCCGGGACCGCGCTCGCGAACGCCGCCACGGCCCAGGACACCGCAAACCAGGCCCTTGCCGCAAATGATGCGCAGGATCTCGCGATTGCCGACAATGCTGAGGCTGCCGCACGCGCCCAGAGCACGGCCGACACCGCGCTCGGGCGGGCAGCAAGCGCCCAGGATGCGGCCGACCAGGCGCTCGCGGAGAATGCTGCGCAGGACACCGCGATTGCCGCGAACGCAGAGGCGGCGGCGCGGGCGCAGGGTACGGCCGACACCGCGCTCACGCGGGCGGCAAGCGCCCAGGATGCGGCCGATCAGGCACTCGCGGAAAATGCCGCGCAGGACACCGCGATTGCCGCCAACGCCGAGGCAGCGGCCCGCGCGCAGGACACCGCCGACACCGCGCTCACGCGGGCGGCAAGCGCCCAGGATGCGGCCGATCAGGCACTCGCGGAAAATGCCGCGCAGGACACCGCGATTGCCGCCAACGCCGAGGCAGCGGCGCGGGCGCAGGGCACGGCCGACACCGCGCTCACGCGGGCGACAAGCGCCCAGGATGCGGCCGATCAGGCGCTCGCGGAGAATGCCGCGCAAGATACCGCGATCGCAGCCAACGCGGACGCCGCGGCCCGCGCGCAGGGCTCCGCGGACACCGCGCTTGCGGACGCGGCCGCCGCCCAGCAGCGAGCGGACGACGCATTCGACAACGCCGTCTCCGCGCAGACCAACGCCGCGGCCGCCCGCACGGAAGCCCGAGAAGCACAGCGCGTCGCCATTGAGGCAGGCGAGGATGCGGTGGCGGCGCGGCAGCGCGCCGACAACGCCTTTGAAAAGGCGGTGAAAGCGCAGGCAGAGGCCGATACCGCGCGCAATATCGCAGTGCAGGCGCAGGCTGACGCCGATATCGCGCTCGCCAAAGCCAATGCGAACGAAGCCGAGCTTGTCTATTTCGCGGTCAACAGCAGCGGCGCGGCCTCGCAGGCCACCGGCGCCGACGCTGTGGCCATTGGCGGCGACAGCGTGGCGGCGGGCGACCGCTCGGTAGCCATCGGAACGAACGCGCAGGCTGCGGCCGGCCAGGCCGTCGCCATCGGCGCGGGGAATATCGCCTCGGGTGACGGCGCCGTCGCGATCGGTGATCCCAATATCGCCACCGGACGGGGCGCCGTCGCGCTCGGCGCGGACAACAGGGCAATCGGGACCGGCGCCGTGGCAATTGGTGCGGACAGCATTGCCGAAGGGCAATCGGCAATCGCGCTCGGCCGCAACGCGCAGGCGACCGCCGCAGGTGCGGTGGCGATCGGCGAAAATGCCGTCGCGAGCCGACCTGGCCAGGTCGCGCTGGGTTCGTCGGGTTCGACCTACACGCTTGCGGGGATCGGATCGGCCGAGAGCCGGGCAGCGCAGTCGGGCGACATCCGCTATGTGACGGCGGACGCATCGGGCAATCTGGCTCTCGCCGATTTCGGACCGGTCGACATCGCCCGGATTCAAGGCCGCGTGAACCGCGACCGGCGCGATGCCCGGGCGGGGATAGCAGCCGCCATGGCGATCGGTTATGCGCCGATGCCCTCCGAACCTGGCCGAACGAGCTATGCGCTTAACGGCTCGACCTTCCGCGGAGCGCAGGCGATCGGCGGCGCGATCTCGCATCGCCTCGACACCGAGGCGCCCTTCGCGCTCACGGCGGGGTTCGCCTATGCGGGCAATGGGAACAATGCGGCCCGCGTCGGGATCGCAGGGGAATTTTGATGCGCTGGCATATTGCGTTGGACCGGGCAGGTTCTGCGTAATCTTGCGGTCTTGCAGTGCGTGAGGTGCTCCTCGGTCCTCCCCGCCCTCCACCGACAGGCGGCACTATTATGGAGGTCGATATGAGAGTGACGCTCATGGCCGGTTCGTTGTAGGCTGGTATGGACTTTCGCACTGAGCGCGAGGGCGAGGATGAGGGACGGCTTGAGGGCGCTTCTTTGGATCGGTATTCTTACGACAGGCGCGGTCATTCTTTGGCGAGCGTCATTGTCGCTGAGCGCGAAAGCCCCCTTCCCCATTGATCATGGCGAACGGCTGGCCTTCGGCGTGACCGTCACAGGCATTGTCGCCGGGCTCAGCTGCGCCATGTCATACGCGCGGCCGCGTCTCATCACCTGGAGTCCACTAGACCGACGGACTTTCAGTCAGACCGCAAGCGGAGCGGCGGCATATGCCGCGCTGGCCATCCCGGCGACGGCCACGCTGGCCTGGATCGGGTTGACCGACATCGGTTTAACACGCTCATCCGAGACGGCTCTCACACTCGCGTATCTCCTCCTTCTGGTCCTCCTAAGCGAGGCCTTGCCTGAGGAGCTACTCTTCCGGGGCTGGATAATGCAGGCTCTGGAGAAAGATCGCTCGCCTTGGAAACCTGTGCTTGGCCAGGCCCTCGTTTTCAGCCTGTTCGCATGGGTCGTGGGAGCCGTGAGCTCGGTAACCGATGCGAGCTTCATCGCTTGCTTCGGCATAGTTCTCGGAATTGTCCGGGCAGTAACCGGCACGATCTGGACAAGCGTCGGGTTACATCTGGCCTTCATAACTGCACAGCAGTCGGCATTGCCATCGTGGGCAATCTGGGGAGGTGATCCGCATCCACCCGTCCAGATTATCGGCCTCACGATTTTGCCATTCTCAATAATTGTCGGCATCCTCTATGGGCGCGTTAAGCCCAGCTGAAGCCACTAGCATTGTCCAGCGGCAAGTCACGAGTGACCGCAGTTAATGCCGGGTCGACGCATCCTTTGCACAATTTGGGAGTTGCTCCGGCAAATTCCCCAAGGAGGTCCTGATGCATGCATCTTTTCTCGAAGCAATGGCCCCGCTCCTCATCGCGATCGGCCTGCTCTGGGGCGTGATCGTGCGGATGTTCATCGACAGCCGCCGTGAGCGCAGGCGGATCGCCCAAGAGGAAGAGTAGCCCGGTCATCCACATCGGTCTCCCGCGCGGCAGGTAGATTGCTCCGCAAAGATAAAATGGGCCGCAGAGCACTACTTCCCGGGGACGGGCATTCGGACCATTCGACGACCAACTCAAGCATGCGCATCTTCGGGAAACGGCGGGCCGCCTATATCTTCACAATTAGGGCGCGGCGAGCACGATTGAGAGCCTCAAGGCGTTGCTCACCCGCAGACATGGCGCCAGCACGGCTCTGTGGACATCTGTCCAGGGATTTGCGCCCGAACCACGCGTGACGACCGGACAGATGGCGTATCTCGCGCGTTGCAGAAAATCGAGGGAACCAAGGAGAGGGATCATGCCACGAGGCGACAAGGCTAGGTAGACCGACAAGCAAAGGCGCAAGGCCGAGCACATCGAGGAAATCTGTGAGCTCGGCGTCAGCAAGAAGGAAGCCGAGAGCCGGGCGTAGGCATCATTGAACAAGGACTCGGCGCTTCCGAGTCGCGGCCGCTCATCGCCAAGATCATCGCGCACAGCCGCCGCTTCATCGCGATTTAGGAGGGCCAGTTTTGCTCAGAGCGGCGAGTGCTGGTGGAAGATGAGCCTCCAGCCGCCTGAGCGCCGTACATAGCCCGAGCTCACCAGCGCCGTATAGGGCTCGTCGTCGGCGCGCGTCGCCTCGGCGCGGTAACTGATAATTGCAAGGTCATCGTTCTCCACTAGCGCGCGGTCTGTCATCGCGAGGTCACGCCAGCGGTTTGAACTTGTCGCAGTTGACGCAACTTCTTCACGCGAATGTACCCCATGCATCTCGGTCATCTGGGGAAAAGCAAGGAGGCACTTTTCATAGACATTCTCGAGGAAATGCTTTCTTCCCTTGAGCCAAAAGCCCGCCTCGATCCGATAAAGATCCTCCTCAGTCGCCAAATGCCCATCCTCCCGGAAACACAAGAACCTGAAATAAGGTGCGCCATGAGAGCGGTATGCACGGGACGCAACAACCAGGGGTGTTATCGATCGCTCAGACGACGTTGAATATACCGCAAGCGATGCGATCGCCACTATTGCCCGATGGGTCGGTCTTCTGGTCGTCGGCCGACGCGTGGACCACCATGGCCGACCCGTCCCCGTCCATCAGACCAGCGAACGTCGCACCCTTCAGCTCGTACGAAATGCTCCCGCGCCCATTGGGGTCGACCACGAGGTTCGGCATATCGCCGGCATGTTGCCCGCCGGGAGCTTCAAGGCCGTGCTTGGTGTTTGCGGGATTCCAGTGTGCACCCGCACTTTCGAATTTGGGGGCGTCGCACTTTCCGGTCATATGCACATGGACGCCGTGTTCGCCTGGCGGGAGCCCCTCGACTTGCAAGCTCAGCATAACGCGCCCGTCGTTGACCGTCGCCCTCGCCCTGCCAACAGGCTTGCCATCCGCTGCCTTGAGTTCCGCGGCGGCGCTTTGGGACGGCGCTTGCCCGGCACCACTCAGCGCCGCTTCTTCGAAAGCCTTGCTGTTAACCGGTGCCGCGGGCGTCGAAGTGTCGGGAGAGTTGCAACCCGCTAGGAGAGCCGGAAGGGCGACCATGGTCCAACAATTGCTGTTCATCTCGAATCTCCCTTGCCGATGAATATGCAAGGCTAACCATCGAAAGTCGGCAATGTTCCGCCACTTGGCCTGACGGCAATCGGGTAAGCGCTGCACTCCGCTTAAAGGCCGGAGCATGGCGGTCTGGGAGTCGAGGTAGAGCAGGTCATCCGCGTCGAACCTCATGGTCCGCTCCTCAGCGAACCAGTAGAGGGTACCGGACCTAATCATCCAGCCCGCTGTCAGCGGGCTTGGAATTATCGCGATTTTCGTAGAACGGATTCGCGCCGAGCTCAGCCGCGGTTCGCTCTGAGCGGGCGAGATACTTGCGTAAGTGATCGGCCTCGCTGCGATATTCGGCTGCTCGCGCAAATCATAGAATAATGCCTCCCCGCAGCTAACAAGCTGCTGCGCGCTGGCAGACACGAACGACACAAGCGACTTGAACCCGATCGAAGGGATCGATTCGTGCGAGTTGATGGTCTACTCCGGTGGACAGGATCGATGACTATATCATGATATCGATAGCTCACGACCCGGATCAAGACCCGAAAATTACCGTCCGCCGCACGGGGCGGGCCCGTCCGCCAGCGCGTCATCGACGCAGCCGAGCGCCTGCTCCGCGAAGGCAAGGCGGAATTCTCGATGCGCGACCTCGCCTCCGAGGCCGGCGTCAGCTTTGCGACGCCGTTCAACCGGTTCGGGAGCAAGGCCGCGATCATGCAGGCGCTCGCCGAGCGGCGGATCGAGCTCATGGCGAAGCGCTTTACCGAGCATCCGCCGCTCGCGGACGCTCTTGAAAGGGTCCTTCTTGCCACCCGGATTGCGTCTGAGGGAATGCTCGAAGAGCCGCGGGTCAATCGCGCGGTGATGGGTGTGATCGGAACCGCGAGCCCGGCACCGGGCCGCGCGCTGGAATTGTCGACAGGCCTCTGGCGGCTGGCTCTGGGCGACGGAAGCGGCCAGATGGTGGCTAAGAAGGACGAGGCGCTGCAGATGCTTGCGCGCCACCTCGCCTTTGCCGTTCGCGGAACCCTGTCCTTCTGGACGGCGGGCGAACTCGCCGACAACGAGCTGACCGAAAATGCTCAGGCGGTTGCGAACAGCCTGCTTATGGCTTCGCTGCCCGTCAGTAGCGAGGGGGGGATCAAGGCGAACCACGGCGGCCGCCATGCTTCTCCATCACCGATGCGCATCGGTCCGGGATCCTGACTGGAACGGCTCCTCCCGGCCTCCAGGTGCATCCGGCGGCGAGCGAGCAAGCGGCGTATGCGGGACGCCTGACGCCGCCGACCATGCTTCCTCGCTACCCGTCCAGTTCGTCAATGATGACCCGCTCCACGCCAAACATGACGCTCGAGCGCGACATATCGCAGAAATTGAGCTCGTCAGCCTGGAGCAGGCGGCCGCCTTCCTGGCCCTCAGGCGACGCCGCGCCCGCAAGTCGATCCTCTTCAGAATCCCACCAGATCTCGACGACGCCGTCGTGCGGCGGCTGGCAGCCGCGCGATTGGGTCATCTGCCGGGCCGCCTCATAGTCGCCACCGTGGAGCTGGACATATCGCCTGATCCGCAAGGCCTTGGCGTATTTCTTGGCGATCGGGGCGTGAATGTTGAACCAGTGGTCGAGGAACTGCTCCTGGGTGAGATCGGGACGGCGGTAGACGGCAAAGGACATCTTGATCATGGGTTCCCATCCTGTTGTTGCTGAAAATCAATGTCGCGCTCCAGATGCCGGCTCGCGGCGAAATAATGGACGGCCGACCACAAGAAGAGCAGGCAGATGGTGGCAAGAGCGTAGCTCACGCCGCGCGCCGATGCTGCCTCGCAAAGGGCGGTCATCGCCGCGCGGCAGGCCGCAGCGTCGATGCCTGCCGGGAGCGCCTGCGCAAAATAGAAGTCGCTAAGCGCTCCCGCGGTGAGCGGGCCGAGCAGAAGGCCGATGATATTCATTGCGAGCAGCACGATCGAGATCGCTGTCGCGCGCATCCGGCTTGCGACGATGTTCTGGGTCACCGCGAGCACAGGCGCATAATAGCTTGCTGAAAACACGCCCGGGATCGCGAGGAGGATGAGCCCTGGGAGAAGCTCACGCTGGAGGAAGCCTGCGATATAAAAGGGTCCCGCGAGCAGCATCATGAGCGCGGGTATCCACCCGTAGTAGCGAACATCGCGGGTCACGAACCGGTCGACGACAAAGCCGCCGACCATGTAGCCCCCCGCGACCGACGCGCCGTTGACGAGCGCAAAATAGACCGCCGCCTCGGTATAGCTGAGGCCGAAGTTTCTCACGAAAAAGGGGTGCCCAAAGGCGAGCACCGCCTGCCCGATGAAGCTTGTCACCACGCCGCCTGCAATCATCTGACGAAAACTCCGGCTCTCCCAAAGCGTCGCGAGCACCGTGCGCAGCGAGGGTATCTCGGCTTTTGCGACCGGCGGCCGCTTGTCCCGGAGTGTCAGCCGCGCCGCGGCGGCGAGAACAAGGCCCGGGAGCCCGACGAGGAGGAAGGCCATGCGCCAGCCATGATGCTGCGCGACCCAGGCGCCGCCGATCCCGCCGATAATGATGCCGAGCGGAACCGATAGACCGAGAATTCCGACAACCGTGCCGCGCCGTTCGGGCGGATAAAGATCCGACAGATAGGATTGGACGGGGGCGTTTGCCCCCGCTTCACCAACCCCGACCCCGATGCGCATCAACAGGAGCTGCCAGAAGCCCGTGGCCATCGCGCACAGCATCGTCATGCTCGACCAGATGGTGACCGCGATCGAGACGATGCCGATCCGGTCGGATCGCTCGGCCCAGCGCGCAACCGGGATGCCGAGCGTTCCGTAAAGAATGGAAAAAGCCGCGCCCCCCAGCAACCCGAGCTGAAGATCACTGAGCTTCAGATCATCGCGAATGGCCTGGCCGACCGTGTTGAGGATCGCCCGGTCGATGAAGGCACAGGTCGTGATCGCGAGCATGAGCGCGAGGGCCCATCGGCGCTCACGAGGCACCGTCGCCGCGCGCGGCGGTGCCTCGCCCTGTTCGATTTCCGTGCGCATGAAGGACCGCTTAGAAACGCAGATTGCCTTCGATGGCTATCGTGCGGGTTTCCTCCAGGTAGCGGTGGCCGCTCGGGGTGTAGGAAAGTGACCCGGGCCAGAGGAAGGCAAAGGAATAGGTCCGCTCGTTGGTGAGGTTGCGGCCCACCAGCGCCACATTCCATCGCTCGTCCCGGTCGCCGAACTCTACCCTCAGATCAAGCTTCTGATAGGATGGCTGGATACCGTAAACCGGGTCCTGGTTATCCGAGATGAAGAACTTGGAGCGGTAATTCATCGCCGCGGTGGTCGCGAGCAGGTAGCGATCGGCAATCGGCGCCTTGATCTGTGCCTGGATCGACCCGCTCCACTTCGACGAGAAGGCGAGCTTGTAGCCTGCAAGATTGTTGTTCGCAGGATTGTTCGGCGCGCCCACGGGAGCCGCCGGATTACAGACCGAGATCGGCTGGCTTGTAAGGCAGCTTGCACCCGGAAAATTGTCGTACTCGGCATTTTGGTACGCGCCGCTCCAGCTCAGCTTCAGCCACTGCGCAGGGCGAAGCCCGACCGACCATTCGATACCGCGTGACGTCGCGCTCGCAGCATTTTTGGTCACGAAGCCCGGAGGGCTGAGCGTCGGATCGTAGACCGACGTCTGGAGATTCTTGAAGGTGAGATCGTAAAGCGCAAGGTCGAGGGTGAGCATCCGGTCGAGCAGCGCGGCTTTGACGCCCACTTCATAGTTGGTCGACCGCTCGGGGCGATAAATGAAGGTGCTGTCGACCGTGCCCACCGTATTGCTGACAAAGCCGCCCGATTTCGAACCGCGGCCGTAGGACGCATAGAGCATGACATCGGGCGTCACATCGAATTGCGCGGTCAAAGAGGGATCGACATTGTCCTCCGAGATGCGCCCCTTGGCGGTCGTCTCTGCGCCAAAAGGCATGCCCGAAAGCGTGATCGTCTCGAAATTCCCGCGCTTCTTGGTGCGGGTGTAGCGCGCGCTTCCGATGATCCGGAACGCGGACGAGAGATTGGCGGTCGCCTGCGCGAAGAAGGACAGGGTCTGCGCCGACTGATCGAAGAGCGAGTTGTTCGAGCCCGTCAGGCCGCTCGGCAGCCCGGTGTAGTAGCGCGGATACTCAAGCTCATAGTCGCTCCAGTCGAAATAGGTCCCGACGATATATTCGAGCGGCTTGCCCTCAGGAGAGGCCAGGCGGATTTCCTGCGAGAATTGTTCAAACTCCTCGAAGATCCGGTTGAGGAAGATGGCAGGGACGTCCTTCGCATAGGAGTTCGACCGGTTCGCGTCATAAGCGGAGTATCCCGTGATGCTGGTCAGAACATGGTCGCCAATCTCGTAGTTCGCCGTGAGCGACGCATTTTTCGACGTCACATTGTTCGATTCGGCAAAGCCGAAGGGATAATCGTCGGCGAAGCGGTCCTTGGTAATTTCCAAAGGCGCGGTCACGGTCGAAAGGACGATTGCGGCGCCCTTGGTACGCGAGCGGCTATATTCGAGCTTGGCCGTCGCATCGAAGCCTGCATTTTCATATTGAAGCGTCAGGCGCGCAAGCGTCTGATTGCGACGCGGGTCGCGCTTTCCGGTCGTGCGATTGGGAATATATCCGCCAAGATCGAGAGCCTTGACCGCCAGGCGAACGCCAAGATTGTCGGTCACGGGGCCTGAGACATAGCCTGTGAATTCGGTGCCCTCGAGATCGAAATTATAGGTGCCCGTAATCCCCGCCTCGAACGTGGGGGTGGGATTGGCGGTGACGATGCTGATCGCACCCGCGGGCGTATTTTTCCCGAAAAGCGCGCCTTGCGGTCCGCGCAGCACCTCGATCCGCTCGATATCGAAGAAGGGCGCCTCGAACTGCTTGCCGCGCCCCGCATAGATGCCGTCCTGATAGAGGCTGACCGACTGGTCGAAGGCGAAATTGGAAGGCGCCGAGCCGAAGCCGCGAATATAGATGACGTCGGCGGCGTTGAGGCGTTCGACGAAAAGGTTTGGCACCGACGCTGCGATGTCGGCCATATCCTTGGCGTGGAAATCGGAAAGCGCCTCGCCCGTTACGACAGCAATGGAAATCGGCACATCCTGGAGGCTCTGCTCACGCTTTTGAGCCGTGACCACAATATCGTCGGCCGCTCTTTCTACAGCCGCCGGCTGGGCCTCCATTTCCTGCGCCATCGCGGGCTGCGCCGCAAACATGAGGGAGCTTGCGCCAAGGAACAGATACTCAAGCCGTCGCATATTCCGATTCTCCCCATTTTTAGTTAGTTAGCTAAATAAGCACCTAAGTTTTGAAAGCTTCCCCCGCGTCCGGCCCTCTTGCGATGAGGCGGCCCCTGGCCTCGCGGAAAGGAAAGTGTTGCCCGGCTCCCGCCTACATGCGCTGGGGCGCAAGCTCCCGGGCCCTGGCAAAGGCCCTGTCGAACTCCTTGTGCCCCCCCTGGCGCCCCGCGAGAAGAAATGTCGCGCCCTTGATACGCCAGCGCCCTTCGATCCGGATGAGATCATGGCGATACTGACCGCAGGCGTGCGCGTGGAACTCCTCCTCGCCGTCCATGAGAAAATGCATCGCGTTGACGTAAGAGGTGCAGATCGCCGCATCGCCGTCCACATGGGGACGGACATTGCTCACCATGTGCAGCGTCTTGTCGAACCCGTGCAGGACGCGGAGGCGATCGGTCCACTCGGAGGCCGCCAGATGGCCGCCCGTGGTTCCATTCGAGCTATAGTCGATAAGAATCGGGTCGGTGATCAGCGCTTCCAGCGCAGCCCAATCGCGCCCGTCGATTGCAGCACACCAGCTGTGAATGGCGTCGATGACCGCAAGATCATCCTCGTGCGCCGATGATGTCATCTCTCATCCCCATCCCTGTTTGTTTGCCAGCCCTCTAACCAGCCGATCCTGTAATGTCAATAAAACTGACAAATATAGGTAGATATCATGACATAAAATGTCTGGATTCCTTGGGTTCATGGTCCTATAACGGATGCACTCGCAGCCGCGCGCACGGGGGAAATGAGCCGCGAACTTGCAAGACTCGGGGGTCCGACTGAGCGCGCGGGACGCCACGCCTTCTCCCCATGTTGATGCAGCCCCCAGGCTATCCCCCACGGGATCGCCGACCTTCCCGACAAAGGCTAGACTCATGGTACGTGTTGAAACGCTGTTCATTCCCCTGTTCGAGGCCTTCAGCTGGTTCGACGCAGGCCTCCAGACCTTGATGACCGAAGCGGGATGGGCCGAGGTTTCAAGGTCGCAGACGATGGCAATGATCCTCGTGCGACAAGGGTGCAATCGTCCCGCTGCCATCGCGCGCGCGCTCGGCATCTCGCGCCAGTCGGCTAGCACCATCATTGCTGAGATGATCGAAACGGGCATTTTCGCCATGGAAGCCGATCCCGGCGACAAGCGCGCGAAGATCGTTACCATCACACCGCTTGGTCAAAAGCGGGCCAATGATGCGCGCGATGCCGTGTTCCAGCTTACCGCGGAACTCGAGCGCCGGATCGGCCGCGACAATGTCGCCAATCTCTGGAATGCCCTCACGGCAAACTGGGGCCCTCCCGTCGAGAGCCTGCGGGATATGAACACGGCCGGCTGGAAATCGTCGATCTGAGTGCAAGGGAACTCAGCGCCGATCATCGATCGCTTCGAGTGCGAAGTTTTTCTTGTTCGCGGCCCCATCCTTTCTGCGTTGCGCACCCCGCCGGGCCCGATACGTCTATGCGCAGACCCTCGAGGAGATATTGCATCGTGAATGTTGCAGAAGCCGTAGCCAGCCGCCGTTCCATCCGGGCCTTTGAAGATCGGCCAGTGCCTTTCGAGACCATCTACCGGGTGCTCGACCAGGCCCGCTTCACGCCTTCGGGCTGCAACTTCCAGCCCTGGGAGGCCATCGTCCTCACGGGCGAGCCGCTGCGCTCGCTGCAGACGCGGCTTCTCGCGAGCCAGCCCGACGATCCCCTGGAATATGATTTCTCCGCGCCCGGAGCGCATGAAAAATATCAGTCACGGCTGCGCTCGCTCGGCGCCGCCATGTATGCGTCCGTCGGCGTCGCACGCGACGAGAAGGATCGCCGCGCCGATTTCGTGCGCGACAATATCACCTGCTTCGGTGCACCGGTTCTCCTCCTTTGCCATTTTCCGAAATTCATGAAGGAGCCGCAATGGTCGGACGTGGGAATGTGGCTCCAGACCATCATGCTTTTGCTTCGCGGCGAGGGCCTCGACAGCTGCCCGCAGGAATATATGGGGGTCTATGGGCGCACGATCAAAGCCGAGCTCGGCCTTGACGATGACACACTCCTGTTTTGCGGTTTGTCGATCGGATGGCGCGAGGCCGAGGCGCCTGTCAACCTGTTCGAGCGCGAACGCGTTCCGCTCGGCGAGCAGGTGAGGTTTCTCGGCTTCGGCGACTGAGGCTCAAGCGAGGTCTGCCGCCTCAAGGCTGGCCCCACCTCGCTTCTCTCCATCGCGCCGCCGCCCGGGCAACCGACGCGCGAGCAGAGGCGTTAGCGATCATCAGCGAAAGGAAATGACATGCAAAAACTGCTCCTGATGACCCTGCCGCTTTGTTTCGTTGCAGCCTGCTCGGACAAGAATGATGCCGCGGAAGAAAGGCTTGAGCGGGCGGCCGAAACCAGCGCGACTGTGGCGGGACCGACACCCGCTGCCCTCGGACTGAGCGAGGCACAGCTTCTCGACGCCGACATCGTCGGATCCGACGGTAGGGAACTCGGTGAGGTGGCACAGGTCCTGCGTGACGCTTCGGGCAAGGTTGACCGGCTTTTGGTCGAGCTTGAAGGACCGGGAGACCGCTATGTCCATCTGCCCATACTCGGCCTCACGCCGGTGGTGCGGGGCACCGACACCGATCTTCAGACAACGATGACCAAGGCAAGGCTGGACGCATTGCCCGAGGTCAAGCTACCGGCCCCGTAACGAGTCGGTGAATGCCTGGCGGCCGGGGCCGTCCAGACCCTATCGTGGCGTCATTCGCACGAGATGCATCCGCGTGACCAGACTCGGAGCCCTTGGGTTACCCAAGTTTAACAGGATCGGAGGATGATCGGCGCCATGGACAGATCGGCCCCCACGCCACCGATCGCGACCACGTTTCGTCAGCGCATTTTCGCGGACGCAGCCCTGCTGCCTTTGCCGGTCTACCGCGATTTCATCGAGATGCTCTACAGCATGCGCTTGCCCATTTTTGGGCTGGGCGCCGTTTTTGTCGGCATCGCGATCCTTGTCGGCCTCCACTTGGGCAACCCCTTTCTTTATCTGCTCGCTGCAGCCGGCGCGCTCACGACAATCGCAAGGCTTGCCACCATCGCCGCCTTCCACCGCGCAGCGCCCATCCTTGGCTTTGAGGAGCTCAGGCGCTGGGAGCGCCGCTATGCTGCGGGCAATTTGACGTCAGCCGCTTTGCTCGCGCTCCTCAACATTGCAGCCATGAGGGGACATGATCCGACGGTTCATCTCCTCACCGTAAGCCTCGTCTTCGGCTTTGGCGCGGGCATCGTCGCACGCACCTCGGTGAGGCCCTTCGCCTGCGTCGCGAGTCTGCTCGTCGCCGCCCTTCCCACCGCAACCAGTCTTGCGCTTCACGCAGCCGAGCCGACGAGCGACCCGCTGCACGGCGAGATGTTTCTCGCCGAAGCCTTCATCATCGCCGCGATCGCCGTCCTCAGCCTCCAGACGGTCTTCCACCTCTATCACTCCGCCGTAGAGCACCACACAGCGCGCCACGACATGGCGAAGCTTGCACGAACCGACGCACTCACGGGTCTTTCGAACCGGCTTCGGCTGCGCGAGCAGTTTCAGGAACGCGCCGCCGCCGCGGTGCGCGCCAAAAGCCTCCTCGCGCTTCATTATCTCGATCTCGACGGCTTCAAGGCCGTCAATGATCTCCATGGTCACCCCGTGGGCGACAAACTTCTGAAGCAAGTCGCGCGGCGCCTCGAAGCGATGGTGCGCGCCGGCGATGTCGTTGCGCGCCTCGGCGGTGACGAGTTCATCGTGCTGCAGACAGGGATCAGCGAGGAGAGCGAGGCCGAAATGCTCGCGCGCCGGATCATCCGCGAGCTCAGCAGGCCCTACATCATAGGGGAGCTGTCCTTGTCGGTTTCGGTGAGCGTCGGGATCGCGACAGCGCCGAAGCTCGGACTCGAGCTCGAGCGGCTTCTCGCATGCGCGGATGCCGCGCTCTACCGCGCGAAAGCGGGCGGCAAGGCCCGCGCGCTCTTCTGCCTCGAAGCCGACGTCGCCGAAGCCGAACTCGCCGCCTGAAGACGCCTTCCCTAACGCGAGCGTGGCTTCGCGCGAGAAGCCCGCTGGAAGAGCGAAAGCCTGCTCACTGCCCGCTGCCACCCTGGCGGCCGACCGGCTCGCTTGTCGCCATGCGCGACCAGGCCGGGGGATGCTGCGACCAGCGCTTCAGCCAGCCGGGCACGCGCTCGATCCCGATCGCGCGGCTGACGAGATAGCCTTGCCCGATGTCGCAGCCAAGCTCGCGTAAGCGGCCAAGCTGCCTTTCATTCTCGACGCCTTCGGCAACCGTTGCGATCTTCATGCGACGCGCGATGTCGATAACACCGTGGACGATCGCGAAATCGGCGCTCTCTTCGGTGTCGAGCCGCGAGATGAACGACCGGTCGATCTTGAGCACGTGCACGGGAAACTGATGCAAATGGGTCAGCGAAGCATAGCCGGTGCCGAAGTCGTCGAGCGCGATCGAAACGCCTTCGGCAGCGAGCGTCTGCAGCGCGCGCTCAACATTGGCCGCAAGATGATCGACAAAGACGCTCTCGGTCACCTCGAGTTCGAGAAGTGTGGGCGGCAATCCTTGCTGCTGGAACCTGGTCAAGATCCGGTCTGCAAAATCGTCGCGCCGAAAGTCTGCCAGCGACCCGTTGATCGCGATACGGCCGAACGCGATGCCTTTCTCGGTCAAACTCTCCATGTCGGCGAGGACATGGTCGATCATCCGGTCCGTGAGTGCGGTCGCGAGCAGCGTATCCTCAAAGGCCGCGCGAATGGCGTCGGGGGGCTGCAATCCCCGCCGGTGGTGATGCCAGCGAAGCAGCGCCTCGAACCCGACGATTTCGCCCGTCACCAGGTCTGCCTTGGCCTGGTAAAAGGGAATGATGCGGTCATCGCTCAGCGCACTGCGCGCCTGGCGCAGCATCGACTTGCGGCTTTCGGCGGCCTCGCGCATGTCCGCGCGGAACGCGCGAACGCCCCCTGCCCCGTCGGATTTGGCAGCATAAAGAGCAAGGTCGGCGCTCTTCAAAAGAGCCTCAGCGTCCTGCCCATCCGCGGGCCAGATGGCGGCGCCGGCGCTGATGCTCACCTCGACGACGCCTTCGTCGATGGTCAAGGCATCGCCGACGCCGTTCAGGATGGCCTCGGCCGCCGGGACGAGCGGCTCATCGCGGCCAAGACCGGTCATGATCACTGCAAACTCGTCGCCTCCGAGCCGTGCGACCGTGGCGTCGGGGGGGAGGTTCGCCTGGAGCCGCTCGGCCACGGTTCGCAGCAGCTGATCGCCTGCTGCATGCCCCAGGCTGTCATTGAGGAGCTTGAAGCCGTCGACATCGATGACGATCACCCCGACGCACTTCGCGTCGGCGGCTTCCGATGCGAGCGCCGCTTCCAGTACTTCGCCGAAGAGCTTGCGGTTGGGCAGGCCCGTCAAAGGATCATGGTTCGCGGCCCAGCGCAATTCCCGTTCGGCCCTCCGCGCATCGGTGACATCAAGGAGCGCGCCAATCGAGCGCACCGCCTCGCCGTCCTCACCGCGCACGACATAGCCGCGCGAAAAGATGTTGATATATTCGCCCGATGCCGCGCGGAACCGATATTCATGGCTCCAGCTGTCCTGGCGATTGATGCGAATGCGGTCATAGGTTGCATTGACGTGAGCAAGATCCTCAGGGTGGATGCGTTCCTTCCACCACTCGAGAGACGTGCCTTTCGCCGCTTCGGGATAACCGAGGATCTGTTCAGCACCATTGCCCCACTCGATCCGGCCCGTGACGTGCGACATGTCCCAGATCACGTCATTGGTTGCGCGCGATGCAAGGCGGTAGAGCTCCTCGCTCTCGCGCAGGGCGAGCTCCGCCGTCACCTGATCGTGGATATCCTCAAGCGTCCCGTACCAGCTGATGATCCGCCCCTCTTCGTCGCGGCGCGGATGCGCGCGGGCGCGGCACCAGCGGAAGCTGCCATCCGCATGGCGCACGCGGTAGCGCACGTCGGCAACGGCATTTTCCTCGGACGTGAGCGCCTGCGTCCAATGACTGAGGACGCCTGGCCGATCGTCAGGGTGCACAGCTTCCGTCCAGCCCCAGCCGAGCGCGGCCTTGGGCGAAACGCCCGTAAGTTCGCTCCAGCGCGGCCCCACTTCGACGATCCGGCCTTCAGGATCGCTGATCCAGGGTATCTGAGGGTTGAGCTCGACCGAATAGCGATAATGTTCCTCGCTGCGCTGGAGCGCCTCGATAAGCGCGGCCATCTCGGAACGTGAACGCAGCGACTCAAAGACCGCCGAGCGCGTGGTCGCGATCGTCCGCAGGATAACCGCTGCGCCAAGCAGAAAGGTCAGACCCGTACCCGTGAAGTAGAAGTCGCGCGAGAAAAGGAGCCCGACGGTCACCGGCATTGCGCCGAACAGGAGCACGAGACGCGCGGCGGAAGGCAGTGCCTGGAGGCAATAACAGCAGCTGATCGAACCGACGAAGATAAAAAGCGCTATCGCTGGGGTGTGGAACGGATCGGCGGCAAGGAAGAGATAAAGGCCCCAGCCGCCGAACAGGAAGCTGAAGGCGCCCGCACGGATGATCGTCCAACGCAGGTAGCGCCGCATCTCCTCGTCACCCACCGTGCGTCCGCGCCGCATGTACCAGGCGGCGCCGCGCGAGGCGACGATCGCGATCAGCACGAGCGGTGCGACGAGGCTGACGGCCAAGGTGCCGTTGACCGTGGTGACGAGCGCCAGAAACAGGACGTTGAGGAACATGAGCGCGTACATCAGGGGAATCTGACGCACGAGGCTCGCATATTGCTCGCGCACGACGGCATCCGATTGGGCGGGCGCTGAGCCGTCGGCAACGGGGGATATTGGCATTGCTGTTCTGCTACTTCCTCACCCTAGCAATATTCGTCCCTCCTTAACGACCGGTTTAACCCTCGGTTGCTTAGGCTGCCCGCTTAAACGCATCGTCCGAATCGCTTCTCGGAGCCACCCTCTCATTGGCCAGCAAGCATTAGCCTGCCGCCAGCATGGACCACCGCTTCACCAAAGCCGATTTAACCTGCTCAATTGCCGCCGGAATCCCGGTCCATCATGGCGCCCCCGTCTCCGGCGCCGACGGGATAGACCACCCTGAAGCCGGCGTGCGACGTCGCAAGGTCAGCTTCATGCTCCTGGCGGCCTGTCGGGGTGTAATTGGCGCAATAGTTGCGCGAACAAAGATAGGATCCGCCGCGGAGCGCGGCCGGCTCGCCGCCGGCCCCGAGCGTCCATTCCCACACATTTCCAACCATATCGAACAGCCCAAAATCATTGGGCGGAAAGCATCCGACCGGAGCGACGCCTCGAAAGCCGTCCGCTCCCGTGTTCGCGACCGGAAAGACCCCGTCCCACGCATTGGCGAGCGGCGCGCCATCTTTCGACCGGGCCCAGCTGTGGCGATCGCGATGGCCCTGCTGATCGCCCCGAGCCGCGCGCTCCCACTGCGCTTCGCTCGGCAATGTCCCACCGCGCCAGCGCGCATAGGCCAGCGCATCGCGGAAGGTGACCTGCACAACGGGCAGATCGAGCGCGCCGTCGATCGACGACCCCGGGCCCTGGGGGTGTCTCCAGGTCGCCCCGGCGACCATGCGCCACCATTGCCCGGGATCCTCAAGGCCGCGCTCAAGCCTGTCCGGCGGGATGAAAACCGCCGCCTCGCCCTGCTTTTCGGCTTCCGTCACATAACCCGTCGCCTCGACGAAGGCCGCAAACTGGCGGTTCGTGACTTCGGTGCGGTCGATGCGAAAGGCCCGAACCCTGGTGACGGCGCCCGGGACGCCCGGACCATCCTCGCCAAGCGCGGTAGCGCCAGCCGCTATGGTGACGGTCCCGCCCGCCTTGGCGCAGAGCGCTTTGGTGGCGCTGGCGCCGGGCGGGGGAGCTTCGCGCGCGAGCAGCCCCCAAGCCATCGCACACCCGAGCGCCAGGGTCAGGGGTCCGGCACCCTTCATGGCGCGATATGGGTCTGGCGCGCGAACTCATCCCAAGCAGCGAGCAGCACCCGCTTGCGCTCCGGTTGAGCGGCAGAGAGATCATGCTGTTCGGCGGGGTCGGTCGCCAGGTCGTAGAGCGCCCAGGCCGACGTCCCGTGAGGCGGCGTCAGATAGACGAGCTTCCAGCGTCCCTGGCGGACCGAGCGATGCCCATGCAGTTCAAAGGCGATGGGCTCATCGTCGGCATGAACCTGCCGCGTCGCCTGCTGCAGATAAGGGAGCATCGAGCGCCCCCGTATCGGCGCGACTTCCCGCCCATCGAACACCGGTTCGGCTGTCAGCCCCGCGGCATCGAGCAAGGTCGGGGTCACATCCATGACGCTTGCATAGGCATCGCTGATCTCGCGCTTGCGTGCGGCGCCCGGCACCTTGATAAAGGCGGCGACCCGCGTTCCTCCCTCGGTAATCACTCCCTTGTGCAGTCGGTATGGCGCCGAGGCCGCCTGCGCCCAATTGGGGCCGTAGAAAAGGAGCGACGATTTGGTGCCCATCGCCTCGAAGCTCTGGTCCTGGCTCGCGATATGTACCGCCATGCCCGGAAGCAGTCCGTAAAGCTCGGCGCCTTCGGCGGCCGGACCATTGTCCGACGAAAAGAGAATGATCGTATTCTCGTAGGTCCCCGTATTCTTGAGATAGGTCACCACCCGCCCGACATTCTGATCGAGCCGATCGACCATCGCGGCGTAGATTTCCATCTTGCGCGCCTCGATCCGCTTCTCCTCAGGCGTGAGCTTTTCCCACGCTTCACGGTAGCCTGCGATATCGGCGGCCTTTATAGATGCCGGCACAATGCCGAGCGCCTTCATTCGCGCGAGACGTTCTTCGCGCAGCACAGCCCAGCCCTGATCATAGCGGCCCTTGTACCGTGCGATATCCTCCGCGGGCGCCTGAAGCGGCGAGTGCGGCGCGGTGAAGGCGAGATAGGCAAAGAAGGGCGCCGATTTTGGCCGGCCATCAAGCTGCTCGATGAGTTTCGTCGTGAAGTAGTCGGAGGAATAAAA
This sequence comes from Sphingopyxis sp. 113P3, assembly GCF_001278035.1. Classification (NCBI taxonomy): domain Bacteria; kingdom Pseudomonadati; phylum Pseudomonadota; class Alphaproteobacteria; order Sphingomonadales; family Sphingopyxidaceae; genus Sphingopyxis; species Sphingopyxis sp. 113P3. The sequence continues at coordinate 1,043,366 of NZ_CP009452.1, read as the reverse complement.
CTCCTCTGGAATACCGACTTCCCGGCCATTTTCGGTATAGGTGGCGCGCAGGTTCGGATTGCTGTCCGGACCAAAGCCGCCTCCGAAGTGGTTATTGCCGCCCTGGAGGATCGCAAAGGAGGAAGCGAAGCCCCGCGCGGCCGGATTCTGGTCGGCGGTGAGCCCCAAATGCCATTTGCCGCTCATTATCGTATGATAACCCCCGGCGCGAAGGCGCTCGGCGAGCGTTGCAACCCTCGTCGTGATCACGCCTTCATAGCCCCATCCAGGCGTTTGGGCTCCTCCCCGCATCGTCCGCGTCTCGGCCATGGCACCAACCCCCGCGGTGTGGTTATCGGTGCCCGAGAGCAGCATCGAGCGCGTGGGCGAGCAGGCAGGCGCACTATGGAAGTTGGTGAGCCGCACCCCCGCCTCGGCAATGGAATCGAGCGCGGGCGTTCGGATTTCGCCGCCGAAGGCGCCGAGATCCGACAAGCCGAGGTCATCGGCGACAATGACGACGATGTTCGGGCGGCGGTCGGCTCCCTCATCCGCCTTGGCGATCGCATGGCTCGAGCTGGAAGCCGCCAGGGCAAGAAGGGCGGTTTTGACGAAAATATTCATGATTTCATTCCTCTTCCAATGGAAGGTCAGTGACGAAGCGAGAACTGGACGGCCGCCGAGCGCCCGCGTTCGGCCAGCGCGAAGACCGAGCCGAAATTCTGGAGCGAGTTGCGAAAGCTTGCGGTGGTCTTGCCGGTGAGGTTCTTGCCGATGATCGCAAATTCCCACCGCCCGCTATCGCCCGCAAAGGCCAGGCGCGCGTCAAGCTTCGCATAGCCCTCCTGGTAGAAAAGCGGGTCGTTGTTGACCTGTTGCCCATATTTGGACGTGAAGAAGAGGTTTGGCGCAAAGCTCATCCTGCCGCCCGCAACCGGGGCGGAATATTCAAGCCCGATATTGCCGCTGAATTTCGGCGCGAAAGCGCGCGAGGCACCCGAGAGATCCTGGCGGCAGTTGGGGATGGTCAGGACTTGCGACGGCGTGCACGGGCCGTTCGGAAAGTCGCGATATTTGGCATCGAGATAGGCAAGATCCGCATTCACCGTCACAGCGTCGCTCAGCTTGAAGGCGCCGCCGACTTCAACGCCTCGCACACGCGCTCTCGCCGCATTCTGGATGAGCGAGAGGCTCGTGCCATTCGGCAACAGGAAATTGCTCGCCTCCTGCAGATCCTTAAAGTCGTTCCAGTAGGCGCTGACATTCAGGGTCGCGCGGTTGTCGAAAAGGCTCGACTTGATGCCCACTTCATAGGCATCGACCGTCTCGGGCCCGAAAAGATTGATGCTCGATGCGCTCGAGAAGCCGCCCGCCTTGAAGCCGCGATTGTAGCTTGCATAGCCCATCACGGCACCGGTGAAATCATATTGCACCCCGATGCCGGGCATGAGCTTGCTGTCGCGCCGCTTGCTGTCGACGAAAGGCGCCGCATCGACCGCAAGCACCTGGTTGATCGCCGCCTGCTGTGCAGGGGATCCCGGAATGATCGTTGCCGAGGAGGCAAAGACGGCCGAACCATCGTGAAGTCCCGAAACCACCGAGCGCGCCGCTTTCTTGTCGACGATCGAGTAGCGCAGCGATGCGTTCACGCGCAGCCGATCGGTCGCACGCCACGTCACCGCACCGAATGCCGACCAGGTCTGATCGGTCTGATGGAAGAGAGTGTTGGACGCGAGGGGTGACGAGGCATTGTAGCCGACGGCGGTGAGCGCAGCGCCAAGCGGGGCAAAAAAGGCCCCGAGCGTTCCGTCCGTGAAGAGCTTTCCGCGCGAGAAATAGGCGCCAAGCGTATAGGTCAGAGGGCCGCTGTCGTCGGACTCGATCCGGACTTCCTGGGCAAAGCTGCGGTAGGTTTCGGGTCCCCCGGCAGAGAAGAGGACATTGCTGCCCGCCACCCCGACGAGCGGCAGCGGAAAGAGATTGAAGATCGCATTGACGTCGTGCTTGAAATAGCTCGTCAGGGACTTGAGCGTGACGGCGCCGAGGGCGAGTTCGTTCCGCCATGCAAGCTCGGTATAGTCATAGTCGTAATCGCTCGGGGCACCGGCGCGGTGGCGGTCAAGATCATCATCGGCGCCCGCGCCATAGGCGGATAGGTAGCGAAGGCAGAGCCCCTGCGCCGTGGCAGTGCCCGCCTCGCAGTTCAGAACCTGTGCGGGATAGGCATCCTCGTTGCGCGCTCGTCCGCGGTCGAGGCGCAGGTCCGAGCGGAAGCGATCGCTCGGCGTCCAGGCAATCGAAGCGCGCGCGACCCATTCGCGCTGGAAGGGTCCCGCCCCTCCGGTGAGGTCATTCTCGATATAGCCATCAAGGCCGTAGGCCTTTGCCGCGATGCGAATGCTCAAGCTATCGTCGAGCGGCAAGGTGACGCCCGCTTCATAGGCATATTCGCCGTCGGTACCGCGCAGCGCACTCGCGTTATAGCCAAATTCGTGGCCAGGCGTGCGCGTTGTGATGTTGAGCGCGCCGGCGATCGCATTGTTGCCGAAGTAGGTGGTTTGCGGACCCTTGAGGATCTCGACACGGTCCACGTCGAACAAGGCGGCGCGTGCCGAGCGCGAGCGGCCGCGATAGACACCATCGACAAAGGTACCGACCGATTGCTCGAAATTGGCGCTCAGCCCCGAGCCTACGCCCCGAATATTGATGAGTTCGGCTGCCGGGGCGCTCGCTATGCGCACGTTCGCGACATGGCTCGCCAGATCCTGAAGGTCCCTGATATTGCCTTTCTCAAGCGCCGCGCCCGACACGACCGCCGCAGACAGTGGCACATCCTGAAGACGCTGCTCGCGGCCCTGCGCGGTGACGACGATTTCCCCAGGCGCAATTCCGTCGGCCTCATCGGCAGCCTCGGTTGCCAAAGCAGGCGGTGCATATAGGGCAGCAGCGCTCGTTCCCAGAATGAGCGCGAGGAGCGGGCGAATAGATTGCGATGACATTTGGTCCCCCTTGGACCGGAAGAGCGCACGCCTCTCATCCCCGCGCTGCAGCCATTGGACGCGCGCAGGAGGGCCGCCCTTCCGGGCAGATAAATTCCTGAAAATGAACGCCTGCTGCGGGTCCGGGAGCGGACCCGGCCCTACGTCAGGCGAGAATATGATGGCGCGAAGCCGCCGGACCTATGACTTTGGCATTTCTGGTTCCCTTCGTGAAAGGGGAACACGACACGGAGCGTTGTCGCCTAGGTATCGCGCGCTTTAGCTGTTGGTTACGCGGAGCAAGCTGCATCCCTGTCAAAAGCCGCGGATCTCCATGAGGACGCACGAGAGCAGGAGATCATCATCCCTCGTGAATTCCCTATAAAAAAGGTTGAGTTTGATGGGCAAGCGTATCTCATCTTGCGGCGTGCAAACAAAAATTATTAGCGCGCCCCCGCCAACGCGTCGGGGGGGAGGAAGCGGTTGGGCCATGTTTCTTCGCGACATTGGCCACCAAGTCACACGCGGGCTGTTCTTCGTGGCGCCTCCGGTGTCACCGAAAGTCATGGCTACGCACCCGCAGAAGCTCTTCCTCCTCCCTGCCGAATGGCGGCGAGGCCAAGGTCCGCCCGCGCGGCGTCCAACCCGCCGGGGTGCGCGGATCGGGCCCGCCCCCGCCCCGCGCCCCGCGCCCCATCGCCGGGGCCCGGCGCCACGGCAAAATCCATCTGCGCGATCGAGCGCAGCATTGCGTCGTGATCGATGATGCGATCGCAGATGATATGGATGATCTCGCCCTCCTTCTGGAGGCGCCCGCGCATCGCGATCATCGAGGCCGCCATGATTGGCCGGCGGTAGGTCTCGAATTTGTCAGGCCAGAGTATGCCGTTCGCAATGCCGGTCTCGTCCTCGATGGTGACGAACAACACGCCCTTCGCCGAGCCCGGGCGCTGACGGACGAGAATGACACCCGCGACCTCGACATTGCGCCCGTCGCGGATCGAGGCGAGATCGGCACAGCGCACGATCTTCATGGCATCAAGCTCGGCGCGCAGGAAGCTCAGCGGGTGCGCGCGCAGCGAGAGCTGGGTGGTGCGATAATCTTCCACGACCTCGCGGCCCGCCGTCATCGGCCGCAGTGCCACATCGGGTTCACGCCCCTCGGGCGAGAAAGCCGCCTCGCGCGCATCGGCCGCCGCGAACAGCGGAAGCGGCGCCTCGCCAAGCCCTCTCACCTTCCAGAGCCCCTGGCGCCGGTCCTCGCTGAGACAGGCAAAGGCGTCGGCCTCGGCGAGCCGCTCGATCGCGGCGCGCGGCACCTGCACGCGGCGCCATAGGTCCTCGACACTCTCGTACGGCAAGGCGCCGCGCGCCGCCGCGATGGCGGCGCCATGGATATTGGCAAGCCCGCGCACCTGCCGAAAGCCGAGGCGCACCGCAAGGGTGCGTCCGCCCCTCGGCTCGAGCGTGCAATCCCAGTGGCTGTGATTGATCGAGACCGGACGAACCTCGACCCCATGTTTGCGCGCGTCGGTGACGATTTGCGCGGGCGCATAAAAGCCCATCGGCTGCGCGTTAAGGAGCGCTGCGCAAAAGACATCGGGATGATGATGCTTCATCCAGCAGGAGGCATAGGCGATCTTCGCGAAGCTCGCCGCATGGCTTTCAGGAAAACCATAGGAGCCGAACCCCTCGATCTGCTTGAAGGTGCGCTCGGCAAAGTCGCGCGGGTAGCCGCGCGCGATCATGCCGCCGACGAGCTTGTCGAAGAAATGCGAGACGCCGCCCGTGAGCTTGAACGTCGCCATCGCGCGGCGAAGCTCGTCGGCCTCGGCCGGGGTGAAACCCGCGCCGACGATCGCGACCTTCATCGCCTGCTCCTGGAAAAGCGGAACGCCGAGCGTCTTCTCAAGCACGGCGCGAAGCTCGGCCCTGGGATATTCAGGTTTTTCCCTGCCCTCGCGGCGGCGGAGATAGGGATGGACCATGTCGCCCTGGATCGGGCCCGGGCGCACGATCGCGACCTCGATCACGAGATCGTAAAAGCATTTCGGCTTGATCCGGGGCAGCATGGACATTTGCGCGCGGCTTTCGATCTGGAAGACCCCGAGCGTGTCGGCCTTCTGGATCATCGCATAGACATCAGGGTCATCGTCCTGAAGATCGGCCATGCTGACCGCGATGCCCTTATGCTCGGCGAGCAGGTTGAACGCGCGGTTCATGCAGCCGAGCATGCCGAGCCCCAGGATGTCGACCTTCATGAATTTGAGGACGTCGATGTCGTCCTTGTCCCATTCGATGATCTGCCGCGCTTCCATGCGCGCAGGCTCGATCGGCACGAGATCATCGAGCCGTTCCTCGGTGAGCACGAAGCCGCCGGGGTGCTGCGAGAGGTGGCGGGGCGTGCCGATCAGCTGGCGCGCAAGTTCGAGCGTCAGGCGGAGGCGATAATCCCTCGCGTTGAGGTTGAGGCTTGCGATCTGCTCATCGGTCATGCCATCCTCCGACCAGCCCCAGACAAGGCCGGTGAGCATCTTGGTGAGATCGCGCGGGAGACCGAGCGCTTTGCCGACCTCGGCGACCGCCCCCTTGGTGCGATAGCGAGTGACGACTGCGGTCAGGGCGGCGCGATGCCGCCCATAGGTCTCGTAGATCCACTGGATGATTTCCTCGCGCCGCTCATGCTCGAAATCGACGTCGATATCGGGCGGCTCCTTGCGTTCGCCCGAGACGAACCGCTCGAAGAGAAGCTCGTGCTTGATCGGATCGATAGAGGTGATGCCAAGGAGGAAACAGACGCAGCTGTTTGCCGCCGACCCGCGCCCCTGGCAGAGGATTCCGCGCCGCCGGCTCTCGGCAACGATCGCATGGACGGTGAGGAAATAGGGCGCGTAGCCAAGCTCGCCAATGAGGCGGAGCTCATGGTCGATCTGGGCGCGGTAGGCCGCCGGCAGGCCGTTGGGGAACATGCGCGCAGCGGCATCCTCGGTGAGCGCGGTGAGCGCTTCCTGCGCGCTGCGCCCTTCCATCACTTCCTCATAGGGATATTGGTAGCGGATTTCGCGAAGATCAAAGCGACACGCCGCAGCGATATCGGCGCTCGCCGCAATCGCGTCCGGGAAAAGCGCGAAGCGGCGCTCCATTTCCTGCGGCGATTTGAGCGCCCGGTCCATGAACCGCTCGCGCTCAAAGCCGAGCGTGTCGATCACTTTCTTTTCGCGGATCGCGCTCATCACGTCCTGGAGCGGGCGGCGTTCGGGCGCATGATAGAGGATGTCGCCGGTCGCCACGCTGCGCACGCCGGCATCGCGCGCGAGTGCATCGAGCGCTGCAAGCCGCGCGATGTCGCCGGGACGCCGCCGGAAGGCCAGCGAGAGATAGGCATCAAGCCCGAAGATATCGCGAAGCGCGCCAAGATCAGCCTCGAGGCGCGCGCCCGGGGCATCGGGAAGAAGGATCGCGACGAGGCCCTCGGCATGTGCTGCGACATCTTCAAGCCCAAGGATGCAATGCCCCTTGCCGCCGCGCGCCTTGCCAAGGCTCAGGAGCCGGGTCAGCCGCGACCAGGCGCGCCGGTCCTTCGGATAGAGGAGAAGCGCGCGGCCATCATCGAGATCGACCCGCGACCCCGCGATGAGGCGTACGCCGGTTGCCTCCTCTCCCAGAAGACCGCGCACCACGCCCGCGACGCTGCCGCGGTCCGAAAGCCCCAGCGCCCTGTGGCCTTGCAGCGCAGCGGCGGCGAACAATTCTTCAGGCGAGGAGGCGCCCCGCAGGAAAGAGAAGTGGCTCGTCACCTGGAGCTCGACATAGGTCGTCTTCGGCGCGCTTCGCGCCGCCGGATGGTCGATCCCGCTCATCCGAACACGCCGTGCATGAACCAGCTCAAATCCCCGCTCTCATCGTCGAGCCCATCGCCGCGCCGAAAAAGCCAGAAGCGCTCGCCGCTGTCGGTCTCCACCCGGAAATAATCGCGCACCGCCCACATTTCGCGGGGCCGCCGCCACCATTCGCCATGGATGCGCTCCGGGCCATCGCCCGCGACGATCCGATAGGTGCGGCCGCGCCAGGTAAAGCGGCGCGGCGGATGATCGGGGAGCAAAGCGACAACGCCTGCGAGGCGTTCGGGGGACGAAAGGATGCGCACGGGGCGCGGCCAGGCCGGCCAGCCGGGAGGGCTGGCGAGCGGTACCGCGCGCGCGACCGCGCGCTCGGGAACGTCGCTTTCGACCGACGCGAGCCGGAACAGCGCCGCTTCGCCCGCCCGCCCGGCGAGCTGGTCGACAAGCGGGGCAAGATCGCGCCCCTGCGCGCGCCCATCGAGCGCGGCGTCGATTTCCGCGGGCGCGAGCGGCTCGACCTCGATCGCGGCGAGCATCATCGCCTCGATCCCGAGACCCGGCTCGATCCGGTCGATCCGGAGCCCGAGGAGACGCCGCAGATGCGCCGCATCGCGCGTCGCACGCGCTGCACCGATGGTGACGCGCTGTTCGCCGCGATCGAGCGTCGCGCAGCGCAGCAGCGCCAAGCGCAGCCCGAGACCCTGGCGCTCAAGCTCGGCAAGCAGATCGCGCAGGAGATCGTCGATCACCGCGCCGATCGCCTCGGGGGTCCCGATCGGCTCGAGGAGCTGACGGCGCGCCTCGGGCGTCTCGAAAGGGACGACCGGCACGATCGGCTCGGGCGCGAACCCCCGCGCCTGGTCGAGCCGTTCGACCGCGCCGCGCCCGAGGCGCCGCGCGAGCGGACCGCGCGGCATCGGATAAAGATCGCCGACGCACTCAAGGCCGAAGCGTCGCGCGGCAGTGAGCGCGCCCGGAGCCAGGCGCAGCGCGGCAAGCGGCAGCGGCGCCAGGGCTTCGGCTTCCTCACCCGCACCGAGCAGCCGGATCGGCGCGCCGCCGAAGCGCGCGAGCGCGTGCGCAGCCCCCGGCGTTCCAGCGACCGCGATACGGGCGGTGAAACCGAGGCGGGCGAGGAAGCGGCAAAGCCGCGCCGAAAAGCGCGCCTCGCCCCCGAAAAGATGCGCGGTTCCGCCAATGTCAAGCCAGAGGCCATCCTCCCCCGCCACCGCCGCACTCGGTGTCCAGTGGCGTGCGGCGTGGAGCGCAAGGCGATCGAGCCAGGCCCGGTCGGCGTCAGGATCGGCCGCACGCACCTCAAGATCGGCGACGAGCGCCCGCGCATGCGCAGCCGCCATGCCGGGGGTGATGCCGAGATCGAGCGCCGCAGGGCAGGCGGCGGTCACCATATCGCGCTGTCCGGTCCGCGCGATGAGGATCATCGGCCGCGCACCCGCCGCGCCCGCGTCTGCGCCGCGCCAGTCCGGTGCAGATGCTTCAGCTGCCGCCGCGCGCGCCCAGCGCGCGCCAGGGCGCCAGCCACCGCCGCGCGGCACCGAGCAGGCGTTTGGCGGATCGTCGCACGGGGGGCCATCGAAGCGTGAGCGCGCGGGCCTTAGAACCGGTCGCGGCGCAGGCCGCGCCGCCTCAGGCGGCGCGCTCGAGCGCGGGGGATGCCGCTCCGCCCGTCGCAGCCGCTCGATCGCGAGCTGCGGCAGGAAGAGCGAGGCGACCCTGGTCATCGCACGCCTCCAGTTCGAGAGCGAAAGGCGGCCCGCCGCGCTGGCGGACGAGCTCGACGTGCCAGCGTCCGCGTCCGATCCCGGGAACCGCGAGGCGCTCCGAGGGCCGCGCTCCGATGCGCCAGCGCGTCATCGCGAGCGAAGGAGCATCGAGCGGGCAGGTGCCGACGCGGCGATGGCGCCGGTAAAGGAGCATCGGCGTCGCCCCTTCGGCCGCGGCAAGCTGCAACCGCCGCGTTGCCGTCTGATCGGCCGCCTTCACCTCGGCAACGACGCAGGCGAGCGCGCCGCCGCGCAGCGCATCCTCGCATATCGCAAGCAGCTCGCGGTCATCGCGCCCCTCAGCATAGAGGATCCGCTCAGGTCCAAGCCCTGCCTGTTCCAGACCAGGCGCATAAAGGTCGAAGCGCGTGAGCGCCCAGAGCACCGAAAGCCCCGGCGCCGCCGCGAAGCGCGCGGCGATCCCGGCGGCAAAAAGCGTCGCAGCGGCGTCATCGCCCCAGCTTGCCGTGGCTGCGGCGATTTCGTGAAGGCCTGCGCCATCAAGCCCGCCGCCGTTCAGTCTTCCATCGAGCGGCGCGATGCCGAAAGGCAGCAGGGGGCCACGCGCCGCAGCGACGCGCGCGACCGTTTCGCGCAAGGCGGCAAGGTCCCCGGCGCCGGGCCGGGGCTGTGTTGGGACTGGAATATTCATAGGACATCGACTCAAATGTTCCCTATATGTTCCACCTAGTCCGATCGATCGTCAAGCCGTCTGACGCATATGCTGTGGATCGTTCAGCGCCGCGTCACCTCGGCGCGTGTAAAAGCTGAGGATTGATGCCCATCACCACCGATCTTTCCGGGAACGCGCTCGTGCTTTATGCCGCGGGCGCCGCGCTCATTCTCCTCATTCTCTTTCAAATCCCCTATGCAGGACGCCTTCTCCGGGCGCTCCTTTCCTTCGCCGTCCTCGCGGTCGCCATCCTGCTCCTGCTCCAGCAGGCGCCCTTCGATCCTCTTCTCGCGCGCGCCGCGGCGGCGCTTGGCCTTGATCGCCAGGAAGTGGTGGGAGGCGAAGTGCGCATCCCGATGAGCCGCGACGGGCATTTCTGGGCCGAGACGCGGATCAATGGTCTTGAGCGGCGCATGCTGATCGACAGCGGCGCCACGATCACGGCGCTTTCAACGCGAAGCGCCAAGGCGGCAGGCGTCGAACCCGACGCAGCGTTCGTCCCCCTTCTCATGCAGACCGCGAATGGAACCGTTCGCGCCGAGGCGGGAACGATCGCGCGGCTCGACGTCGGCGGGATCGAGGCGCGCGAACTCAAGACCGTGATATCGCCCGCGCTCGGCGACACCGACATTTTGGGCATGAATTTTCTCTCGGCGCTCGCATCGTGGCGGGTCGAAGGTCGCACGTTGATTCTCGTGCCCAAACCGCACGGACAGCCGCAAAGCTGAACGCCTAGTCCGTGCGCCGCGGCGATATCGAACAGACGATCGAGGAGCCGCGGGCACGGTGGGCACTCATGGCTGCGGTCGATCCGTCGATCTTTCGCTTCGCCCGAGCAATCCGTTAAACCCGGCAGCATCGGCTTTGTTCCGCCCGTTCAGCTGTGGCCCAAAAGCGCGAGCGTGCGCTCATCGCGCGCGCCGCCGAACCAGCGATCAAGCGCCGCCCCGAACGCCGGCTCACCGCCTGCCGCCTCGAAAAGGGTGAGTGACGAGCGAAGCTTCATGGCATCGATCGCGCCGAATACCGCCACGGGATCGCTGCCGCTCAGATCGGCGAGCGCCGCGACGCAGGCGGCGTAGCGGCGCCCGAGCACAGGGTGGGCAAGATAGGCCTGTGCTTCGGCGAGATCGGCTATTGCGTAACGCTTCGCCATTACGCTCCGGCCGAGCCCCGCGAGCTGCGGAAAAATGAACCACATCCAGTGCGAGCGCTTTGCTCCCTTTCGGATCTCGGCGAGCGCTTGGTCGTACGCCCCCGCCTGCGCCTCGATGAAGCGCATGAGCGCGCGCGCAATGTTCACAGGGCAAGGCGCCCTTGCGCGGGCGGCTTGCCATAGACCTGGCGGACTTCAAGAGACCCTTGAGGAAGCCATGCCAGGAGATCGTCTGCGGGCACCGCGGGATCGAGCCAGTCGGCCCAGCGCTCGGGCGCGAGCGGAATAATCTGCCGGTGATGATAAGGCGCGATATCGGGTCCGGAATCCATCGTCAGAAGGGTGAAGGCCTCGCCCTCCTCATAGCTGCGCCAGATACCCGCCATGCAGAACCAGCGCCGCCCCTTCATCGTGAACAGCCACTTGTCGAGACGCTTCTGCCCCGGGGAGGCGGGATCGGTAAACTCGTAAAATCCATCGCAAAGAACGAGGCAGCGATGCGAGGGAAAGTTCCGCTTCTCCGAGCGAAAATTATAGACCGGCGCGCCCTTAGGGCCGGGCCAGCTCCAGCGCCGGTTGATGAGTTCGCCGCGCGCGCGCCCCTTCTTCGAGCTGCGCACGATCGGCGCGACATCGGTGATCCTGACATCCTCGCGCGCCGGGACATTGGGGAGTCCTTCGGGCGTCTCGAGCCTGATTTGCAGATCCTCGAAATCTTCAGCGATCGAGGCGATATCGACCTCAAGACGATAATCATTGCACATGAGCGTGCGTCCCCGCTTGTTGCGATTGGTCCATGTTCTTGTTATGTTCCATGAGTGACAAATGTGCCAACGCCCTTTGATCCCGATAATCCAAGCACTGCCGAGCGGGCGCTCGTACGCCGCAATCCGGAAAATAGGTCCGAAATTGAAATGGTCAAAGCGGTCTGGGGTTCCGACCCCCGCTTTGCGGACGGCGTCCACTATCGTTTCTTGCGCAGCGAAGCGCGCGCTTTCCCCCCACGCCGCTGCCTCATCCCCGCGAGCGAATTTCGGATGGGCTCGGGCGACCATCGCTACCGGGTGGCGCTCGACAGCGGCAATTTCTTCTACCTCGCCGCGATCTGGGATCCGCCGCTTGCCGGCTGGCCCCTTTCTTACCGCATTCTCACCATGCCCGCGGGGGCCGACGTCCTTCCCTATCAGTCGCGCCACGGCGTCGTCATCCAGCGACGCGATGTGATGCACTGGCTCGATGTCACGCTGCCGGACGACATCCTCTTCGCCGAGCCGCCGCGCCACAGCTTTTTTGTCGAGCGCTTGCGAGCGCCATGCGCCTTGCCGCTCTAGACACACAAGGCGCGCACCTGGGCGGCGCAGGCGAGAGATTTCGCCTAGCCAGCCTGAACGGATCGGGGGAGTCGCCTCAGCGACCCTTCAGATACGCGCGGACCTTGTCCGCCGAGCTACCCACGGCATCCACCGCTTCACGAAGTTCCTGCTCGCTTACGCCAAGCGCCTGCGTCCAGTCGCGCACTTCATAATCTTCGCTGAGGCTGATCCGGTCGCGGTCGGGAGAACCGACATTCCTCTTGTCGTCGCTTGCCATTGTCCATCTCCTTGCCGATGCAACGCCCCGCGCATCCGCAAGTTGCGGGCGCGGACATATGGCCCCGCGGAACAAAAGCCGCCCATGGGCGGTCTTCGATCCATGACCTTAGACACCCCGCCCGCACAGGATTGTCCGGCCCCATGAAGATCGCGACCTACAATGTGAACGGCATTGGCGGGCGTCTTCCCATCCTGCTGCGCTGGCTCGCGCTCGCCAAGCCCGACATCCTTTGCCTGCAGGAGCTCAAAGCGCCGCAGGAGAAATTTCCGGAAAATGCGATCCGAGACGCGGGCTATGATGTTGTCTGGCACGGCGAGAGCCGCTGGAACGGCGTTGCGATACTCAGCCGGGTCGGCGATATCCACGAGACGCGCCGCGGTCTGCCCGGCGACCCGGCCGATGAACAAAGCCGCTATATCGAGGCCGCGATCGGCGGCATCCTCATTGCAGGCCTCTATCTTCCCAACGGGAATCCCTGGCCGGGTCCCAAGTTCGATTACAAGCTGAAGTGGATGGCCCGCCTCGATGCGCATCTGAAAACGCTCTTCGATCTCAAGGCGCCCGTGATCGTGTGCGGCGACTATAACGTGATTCCCACCGATCTCGACGTCTACAAACCGGAAAACTGGAAGAAGGACGCGCTGTTTGCTCCCGAAGCCAGAGCCGCCTATCAAGGCTATCTGGACCAGGGTTGGACCGACGCGATCCGTACCCTCCATCCGGACGAGCGGATCTACAGCTTCTGGGCCTATTGGCGCCGCTCGTTCGAGCGCGGAGCGGGGATCCGTATCGATCACCTTCTGCTCAACAAGGCAGCCAGGAAACGGCTCAGCGCCGCAGGGGTCGACACGCGCCCGCGCGGTTGGGAGAAGTCGAGCGACCATGCGCCGGCCTGGATCGAACTTGCCGACACGCCGGCGCGCGGCCGAAAGCCAGGGCCATGAGCGGTGTGACCACGGGCTGGAAGCTTCCCGAACGAGACCGCGAGGCGCTGCTGAAGCGCTTTCCTCCACGTTACGAAGCGCTTGTAGCCGACCATGTCACACTGCGCTTCGGGGCGGATGAAGCGGCTCCGCTTCCCGAAGATCGATGCGGCGAGGTCGTGGGCCGGAGCGACGATGGCGAAGGCGTCGAAGCGCTGGTCGTGTGCATTGCCGGAAAGACCGACCGCGGCGATGGCAGCCATTATCACATCAGCTGGTCGCTTGGCCCGGGGCGGCGGGCGAAGGAGAGCAACGATGTGATCGCGGCGCGGGGCTGGTCCGAGATTCAGCCGCCCATCGCGATCGCGCTTGAACCCGCGCGCTGGGGGAATTGATACCGCTGTTTGGCAGGTCCGATGGCGGGTCGGTGCTGCCTCAACGGGGCGCCGTCTCGTTCCGAGGGCCGCCCTACCCTCATTCAGCTGGCGCGCCACGCGCGCATCGCGCGCTCATAGGCGGCTCGCGCCGAATCGACGCGCGCCTCGAGCCGCTCGCGCTCGCGGGTCTGGGCCGCCTCGAGCTTGCGCCGCGCCCGGTCGAGTTGCGCTTGTTGCTTCGCCAGCGTCTCCCGCTCTTCACCGTGGCGTCGTTCGGCAGCGGCGCGGGCAGCCTCGGCGCGGTCGAGCGACGTACGCTTCGGGCGTGGTTTCGGCTTGGCGCGCGAGGCTTTTGGCTTTGAGGGCCTTGCACGCCGAGGCGCCGGCTCCGCATCCTCATCTTTGGCGGCCGACCTTGATCGCCCTCGCGGCGACGCCTTGGGCAGCGCGGCAAGATGCTCTGCCATCGTGCCGCGAGTCCGCTTTATCACTTCGCCAGGCCGGGCTAGCGCTTCACGCATAACCTCGGGATTGTCGACGCGTTCAGCAGCGCCAACGGCGAACAAATTGCTCTCGCTTCCCCAAACCTCGAGTGCGGCCTTCTGGCTCGGCGCCGCGACATAGGCATCGTGAAAGCCGATCGCGGTGCGGAAGAGCTTGAGCTTCGACTGCCGCGGCACGTCCCGCTTCGCCGATTAGAAGCTTTGCGAGCGCGGGGCGCCCGGCCGCGAAATTTCGCGTCCGTCTCCTGCCCCGCGCGCATCGCGGCGACCGCCGCATGAAAACATGCTGTCGAAGAGATGCTTATGGATCCCGACCAAGGGCCGCGGAGGATGCTGGATGTCACGCATATCGCCCCTCTTGCCGCCACTTGTAGGATTGTTCTGCCTTGTCAGGGGCGCAGTCCCTCGCGCTTTTCAGCTTCCGCCACCTTGCTTTCAAACCACCGATTGGCGGCCACCTCGCCATCACGCTTCACGCGGCGATCAAGTTCCGGTTTTAGCGCAATGAGTGCGCGCCGCGCTTCGGGACTGAGCGCCATCAACCGCTTGTGGCCAAGCTCCTCCGCGTCGGGCGCGTGCGTTCGCTTCTCGTCGGCGCTCCGATCCCGGTGGCGCATGACCTGGCTGTGATTATAGGCGCCGACACCGTCGATCATGGGAATGTCCTGCGCTGCGGCAGGCGTCGCACCGACAAAAAGGCTCAATCCGAGGATGAAACGGATCCGCATGGTGTTTCTCCAGTCAGGCTACTGTGGCCCGACATTCAGGAGCCGAACAACGGCTTTGCGGCGACACGGGGCCAACCGGAGTTCAATTCCGCAGAACGCGGGTTGAGACACAACAATCTTCAATTTGGTTCTAATTCCGCTCTTCCCCTTGTCCTCGCGCCCGCGTCCGCTATCCTCAAGGGGCATCGGGCGAATAGGCACGATGCCGGGCGTGAGAACCCGTCTTGGCCGTTTTGATTTTCCATCCTGTCCGGGTGGCCGCCGCGCATGTCCAAGCCTACGGGCCAAAGGCGGCGGCGCTTGTTCGCTAAGCAAGTTCTCAACGCCCGGCAGGGCTGCCTTACCGTCCGAACGGGAAGGCAGCGGACATGGATTTTGAGGAGCAGCAAAGCAGGCGCGGCGTTACGGAACGTGACGCCATTTCACCCGATACGTGCCAGAATCTCGCTGTCAGCATCGGCGTGGAAGCCGCCTATAAGGCGCATGGGCCTGAACTTGCGCGATACATTCGGCGCCGCGTCCAGCCGCAGGATGTTGGCGACCTCGTGCAGGAATGCTTCCGCCGTTTCGCCCAGCGCCGCCGCGCGGCGACGGGGTTGATCGACCGGCCCGCGGCCTATCTCGTTCAGACCGCCCGCAATCTCCTCGCCGAAAATGCCCGTACCAATGCGCGCCGGTTGCAGGCGGGTCACAGCCCATTTGAAGACGAGGCCCACGCTGGCCCCGACCCGCATGCGGCGCTGGAGGCGCGCGATGCCATTCGCCGTCTCGAAGAGGTGATCGCCCGGCTCAAGCCTAAGACAAGAGCCATATTCTTGATGCATCGTATCGAGGGGCTGAGCTATGATGAGATTGCAGCCGCGCAGGGGATGAGTGTGAAAGGCGTGGAAAAACAGATGGCCAAGGCCCTCGGCGCGATCCGCCGCTCGCGGCAGGATCACCGATGATCGGCGGGGAGCGCGCCGAAGACTGGCTCGCGCGAATGGAGGGTCCCGGCGCCGAGCAACACCGCGAGGCGTTCGAGGTCTGGCATCGCGATCCGGCCAACGCAGCAGCCTATGCAGTGCTGCGCCGCGATTTCGATCGGGTCCGCCAGGTCTCCGTCGATCAGGTCGCGGTCCTCGCGCGCACCCACGACGCAGCGCGATTGAGGCAGAGGCGGCGCTGGGCACTCGCCGCTACAGTTCTGCTTTCGCTTTCAGCAGGCTTCGCCTGGGTCACCATGGGCACCGGCCGCAGCGACACCCGCATCGCTGGCGAGGCGACGACAGGCGGACGGAGTCTCGACGACGGAACGCTCGTCGCGCTTTCGGACGGCTCCAGAATTGAGACCCACTTTACCTCCGATGAGCGGATCGTGACCCTGAGTGGCGGCCACGCGCTCTTTACCGTGGCGCATGATGCGAGCCGCCCTTTTCGGGTAGTCGCGGGACGGTCTGTGACAACGGCGCTCGGCACTATCTTCGAGGTCGACCTTTTAGGCACAGCACCGCGCATCCATCTCATCACGGGCTCGGTCGAGGTCGCGGCGAAAGCGGGTGACGCCCGTGCACTGCGGCTCGCACCGGGCGAGAGCGCCGAAGTGAGCCGTGAGGGGCCGAAGCGCGTGGCCACGGCACCAAGCCCCGTCGTCGCCCGAAAGATCGCTGCCGACAGGACAAGGCTCGGGACCATTCTTACGAGCGCCAACGCGGTGAACAGCCAAAAAATTGCTCTTGCCGACCCAGCACTCGCAGATCTTTTGGTGACCGGCCGTTTCGAGATCGACGGCGGTCAAGCGCTCGCACGCAAGCTTGCAGCAGCGCTCGGCCTTGTGGTCATTTCGCGTCCTGACGGCCTGGTCCTCGCCCGCCCATAAAATTTAAGGGGGTGAACGCCCCCCGCGGCATCGAGCCTCCCGAACAGCCAATACATGGCTGCAAGGGAGGGATGGATGAAACCTATTGTTATGGCCGCTCTGCTGGCGACCGGCAGCTGCCTCGCGCTCAGCGCCCCCACCGCGAGAGCGCAGACCGCTGAGACCCAATTTAATATCCCGGCGCAGCGGCTCGCCGACGCGCTGCGCGCTTACTCCGAAGCCACAGGGCGCGACGTGATCGCCGCCTCGCAACTCCTTGAGGGACGGCGCAGCAGCGCCGTCCACGGCCGCCTCTCACCCGACGAGGCCCTCGCGCGCCTACTCGCCAGGACTGGGCTCGTCGCCGAGCACGTCGTGGACAGCTGGGTGCTGCAACTTGAAAACGACCCTGCGCCCCTTGGAGTACCTGCAAACACAGGGAGCGAAACCATTGTCGTCACTGGATCCCGCATTCGCGGCGCGGGACCGGTTGGCTCGCCCGTAGTCACACTCGATCGGGCAGCAATCGAGAAGAGCGGTTACGCTACGGTCCAGCAATTGCTCCAGTCGCTCCCCCAAGCATTCATGGGTGGCTCCAACGAGACCACTACCGGCGTGACCACGCGAAATGGCACAGGCAATGATGCGACGCTCGGATCGAGCATCAATCTCCGCGGGCTCGGGACCAACTCGACGTTGGTGCTGATTGACGGCGCACGTCCGGCGCTCGGCGGCACTGGAGGCGTGCTCGCCGATATTTCGTTGCTCCCGATGAGCGCGGTCGAGCGGATCGAGATACTGACGGACGGCGCGTCGGCGATCTACGGAGCGGACGCCGTCGCCGGCGTCGTCAACGTCCGGCTCCGCAATCGCTTCGAGGGGGCTGAGACGATGCTTCGCATCGGCACGGCTGATGGCGACATGACCCACGTCCAGTTCAGCCAGATCGTCGGCAAGACGTGGGACCGGGGCCGGTTCGTGCTCGCCTATCAATTTTCAAACCGCGGCGCGCTCAGGGCCTCTGAACGCGCTTTCGCGCGCGAGGATCTACGACTGCTGGGCGGCCCCGACTATCGCTCGATCTATGCGAACCCGGGTACGATTCTTGCCGCGGATGGCCGGATCTTCGGCATCCCTGCAAACCAGGACGGGCGCGATCTAACCCCAGGCGAGCTCCTATCCGGAGTCCAGAACCTACGGGATAACCGCGTCGACAGCGATCTTCTTCCACGTCAGCGCGTCCACAGCCTCTATTCGGCAGCCGAATTCGAGCTGACCGACAACCTTACCTTTCGCGCCAATCTGCTGGGGGCGCAGCGCAAATTTCGCCGCGATGGCAATGTGACTTCGTTCCGTACAGCGCGTGTGCCAGTCACCAACCCTTTTTACGTCGATCCGATAGGCACCGGAGAGCCGGTGCAGGTCCTCTACAGTTTTGTGAATGATATCGGCCCCCAGATCGATGATGGCCGGGTTCGCGCGATCTCGACCTCGGCTGGTCTCGAAATGGCGTTGGACGGCTGGCGTGTCCAACTGGGCGGCAGCCACGGTGTCCAGAAGGGTAAAGCCAGAACGCGCAATATCGTCAACAGTGCGCGCCTCGCGCTGGCGCTCGCCGACACCGATCCTGCGACCGCGTTCAATGTCTTCGGCGACGGCACGGCCAATAACCCAACGACGATCGACTACATCCGCGGGAGCATCACGACGATCGACGATTTCAAGACCTGGTCGGCGGCGCTTCGCGGCGACGGGCCGCTCTTCCGCCTGCCGGCCGGCGACGTACGGCTGGCTGTCGGCGCGGAATATCGGCGCGAGGCTTTTGACTATTACCGAATCCTCGATTCCAACACCCTTACGCCGGTCGCCGGTCCCTACCCAGGCTTTCCAGGGCCGCGGCACGTCCGTTCGATCTACGCCGAGATGCTGCTCCCGCTCTTCGGCGCGGACAATGCGCGCCCCGGCCTCCGCAGGCTCGACCTGACGGTCGCGGGGCGCATTGAGGATTATAATCAGTTCGGCCGCACCGAGAACCCCAAGTTCAGCGCACGCTGGGAACCCCTCGAAGGGCTCGCGTTCCGCGGCTCCTACGGCACCTCATTTCGCGCACCGCAATTCGACGAGCTGGTCGGTCCGGCGGTTTCGGTCTATTCCACGCTCTCGGTTCCGGACCCCGCGTCGCCCACGGGCGAGACAAATGTGCTCGCGCTGTTCGGCTATGCACCGAACATCCAGCCGGAGAAAGCGAAGAGCTGGACCGCAGGTTTCGATATCACTCCACTGTCGATGTCTGGGTTGAAGGCGTCGGTCACCTATTTCGACGTCGATTATCGAGACCGCATCGGAACGCTCGCCGAGGACTATTTTCGGTTCCTCACTGACCGTGCAACGTTCGGCGGGGTGGTCACCGATCGTCCGCCGCTCGACTTGGTCCAATATTATTACGATCAACCGACTTTCAGCAATCCGATCAACATCGCAGCGGCAGAGGTTGCGGCGATCCTGGACGGGCGGACGCGCAATCTCGCGCGCGAACATCAGAAGGGGATCGACTTTGACATCGGCCTCGCGCCCGAGGTTGCGGGCGGTACGCTCGACCTAGGCGTCAGCGGGACACATATCTTTTCGATCGTGAAGCAGCTCTCGCCGGGATCGGCGACGAGCGACTTCGTCGGCCTTTACGCCAGCCCGGTCAAATGGCGTTTGCGCGGTCGGCTCGGCTGGGCGAAGGGCGGCTTCTCGGCTAGGCGGTAAACTCATAAACTGAGTTGCGCGAGGCGGCAGTGATTGATTCAAGGCTCGGGAAAGGAGTCTTGGAGATGCGTCGCCGTTTTGAGCTGACAGATTTCGAATGGTCTGTGATCGAGCCGCTGCTTCCGAACAAGCCGCGGGGCGTGCCACGTGTGGATGATCGCCGGGTGATCAACGGGATATTGTGGCGGTTCCGCACAGGCAGCCCCTGGGCGGATATTCCGGAACGCTATGGTCCACACACCACCTGCTACAATCGCTTCGTGCGCTGGCGCAAAGCCGGTGTGTGGGATCGGCTGCTGACGGCAGTTTCCCATGCCTTCGACGGCGAGTTGGTGATGATCGACAGTTCCTCCATCCGGGTCCACCAGCACGGTGCGACCTTAAAAAGGGGGACCCAAATCGCTGCATGGGACGTTCCCGCGGCGGTTTGACGACCAAGATCCACGCACTGGTTGATGGACGAGGCCTGCCGATCCAGCTGCACTTGTCCGAAGGACAGGCGAGCGATTGCAAACAAGCTGATCCGCTGCTCGGCGCCGTGCCGGAAGGCAGCACCTTCCTCGCCGACAAGGCCTATGACAGCGACGCCATCCGCGCGCGGATCACAGCACAAGGCGGCTTCGCCAACATTCCCGCCAAGCGCAATCGCAGGCAGGGCTTTGTGTTCAGCACCTTCCTCTACCGATATCGCAACCTGATCGAACGCTTCTTCGGAAAACTCAAACACGCCAGAGGCTTGGCCACCCGATACGACAAGCGAGCCGACAACTTCCTCGCCGCCATCAAGCTCTTCTCAGCACGCCTCTGGATCAACGCTTATGAGTCCACGGCCTAGTGCATTCGTCAACTATACCGATGGCTACACCAACCAGATCGTCGTGCCGATAGACCGCGTGGCATCTTGGATGACGGCCGATCTGACCTTGACGCAGCGCATCGGCGCCGGGGCCGGCACGGCGAACGCGCGCGGCCTACAGCTCGCGCTCGCAATCCAGAATCTCTTCGATCGTGATCCGCCATATGTAAACAATAGGAGCCAGATCTCCGCGCTCGGCTATGACCCCGAAAAGGCGAGCCCGACCGGTCGGATCATGTCGGTGCAGGCGGTAATCCGATGGTGAGCCGCGCCGCCCTGCTGATGGCTCTGCTGGTTGCTGGGTCGCCCGCAGCCAGCCAGGTGACGCCGCGCGAGATCACCGAAATCGCCGATATCTCGGGTTTAGTCGCATCACCCGATGGCAATTGGATCGCCTACCGGATCGAGCGCCCGTCAACACTCACAAACCGGATTGACGTCGATTGGTATATCGTGCCTGCGGATGGCTCGGCTGCGCCGCGCAGTCTCGGCCGCACCGGCGAGGCATGGTGGGACGATGCCGGCGTAGTCGTTCCGGGCGAGGCCAAGTGGTCGCCCGACAGCCGGCACCTTGTCGTACGCGCGCTCATCGATGGACAGCTCGCTCTCTGGTCGAGTCCTGTCGATGGTTCCGGCTTCAAAATGATCGCCGCGGGCGAAGGCGATATCGAAGCCTTTGCATTCTGCGCGGACGGTTCCCTCGTCATAAGCGAGGGCCCCCCGCGCGATCTGATTGCGCGCACCGAAGTGAGCGAACGCGAGACCGGAATCCTTGTTGACGGCCGGACCGATCTCGGCCAGCCGCTGTTCCGCGGCGCGCTCATCAGGGGGCGAAGATCGAGCCAGCGATTTTCGAACGACTGGTTCGACCGCGCCCCGCTGCTTGCGTCGCTACCGCGCAAGATCGAAACACGCACGCTGGATGGGAGCGCCCGGCCGGCGACCGAAGGCGAGGCCGAGCTTCTCGCGCCGCCGCCCCCTTCGTGGCTGCTGCTCACGAGCGACCTCCCGACCGATATCGGCACCGCTGTTGAAGCGCGGGGCGCCTGCAAGACCAAGCTGGGGTGCCCCGCCGAAGCGCCGCGCCTGTCGTGGTGGCTGCCGCGCGCCGGGGGCGACGCGCTGGTCGCGCTTCGCGACGCCGATTATCGCCAGTCGCTTCTGAGCTGGTCGGCCGCGACGCGCGATCTGAAGCTGCTCGCATCGTCCCCGGGGCTTCTTTCGGGGAGCCGATTCGATTTCGACCCGTGCGCCGCGGTGACCGGCGCCGTCTTCTGCATCGAGGCCGCCCCCGACATCCCGCCACGCCTCGTGCGGATCGACTGGAGCGGCAAAAAGCGCGTGATCGATTCTCCTAACCCCTATCCCAATCCTGACCGCGATGGGCTCCTTGTCGAAACGATCGCGTGGCAGGTGAGCGGCAGCCGTGCGTCGGGCGTCTTGATACGCCCGAAGATCCCCGGACGGCTGCCGCTCTTCGTCACCTATTATAATTGCGCTGGCTATCTGCGCGGCGGGGTCGGCGACGAATGGCCGCTCAGGGCAATGGCCGCGCACGGGATCGCGGCGCTTTGCGTCAACGCGGTGCCCGGGGAAGGCGGCAACAAGCGCTACGCGCGCGGTACCGCCGCGGTCGAGGCGGCGGTCGAACTCCTCGCGGACCGCGGGATCGTCGACGCGGCGCGGGTCGGCATGGGCGGCCTCAGCTTCGGCAGCGAAGTTACGATGTGGACGGCGATGCACAGCGATCTTCTCAAGGCGATATCGATCGCGTCGGTCCAGATGGAGCCCGCCTATTACTGGTTCAACGCGCGCCCCGGCCGCGAGACCTTCGCCGAAACCTTACGCAAGACATGGGATCTCGGCGCGCCCGACGAAACTCCCGCGCGATGGAAGGCGCTCTCGCCCGCGCGCAACATCGACCGGATCAAGGCGCCGATCCTGATGCAGTTTCCCGAACAGGAGGCCCGTCTGTCGATCGAGCTCGTCAGCAGGCTGGCCACCGCGCGCATGGGAGAAACCCATATCTTCCCCTATGCCCCGCATGTTAAGGTCGAACCTCGACAGAAACTCGCGGTCTATGAGCGCAATCTCGACTGGTTTCGCTTTTGGTTGAACAGCGACGTTGATCCGGATCCCGCAAAAGCGGCACAATATAGACGCTGGCTAAAACTCGGTCGTCAGGAGAACTCCGCCTCGACCGAACGCACCCATCGCTCGGTATCGGCAATTTCGAGCAAGCGATAATATTCAAAGCTCCCAATCGCGAGATCGCAGGCCAAATAGCGTTCGATTGAAGTGCAATCGATCAAAGCCTTAGATGCGAGCCGTCCACCAAGAAGTCGTCCTTTCAGCTCGGGACCGTTAGGCGAGGTCGGAGGGCCGGCGCATTATTGCTCTCGCGCCAGCCGAGAGAGTTGAAGGCCGAGCAAGGCGTCGGTCAGACGCTAGCACGCAAAGCTTGCAGCAGCGTTCGGCTTTGTCGTCATCTCGCGTCCCGACGCCCTGATCCTCGAGCGCCCACAAAAATTTTTGGGGGGTGAATGCCCCCAGCGTCATCGAGCCCCCCGAACAGCCCGTACATGGCTGCAAGGGAGGGATGGATGAAACCGATTTTTATGGCCGCTCTGCTGGCAACCGGAAGCTGCCTTGCGCTTAGCGCCCCCACCGCCAAGGCACAGACCGCAGAGACCGAATTTAATATCCCTGCGCAGCGGCTCGCCGATGCGCTGCGCGCCTACTCCGAGGCCACGGGGCGCGACGTGATCGCCGCCTCGCAGCTTCTCGAGGGACGGCGCAGCAGCGCCGTTCGCGGCCGCCTCTCACCCGATGCGGCGCTTACCCGGCTTCTCGCCGGGACTGGGCTCGTCGCCGAACGGGTCGACAACACGCTCGTACTGCGGGTCAAATCGGCGCCCGCCGACGACACCGATGCAGCGATCATCGTCACCGGCACACGCATCCGGGGGACCGGACCCATCGGGTCGCCAGTCACGACGATTGATCGCGCCGCAATCGAGAAGAGCGGTATGAATTCAGCGCAGCAAATACTTCAGGCGCTTCCGCAAGCGTTCGGCGGCGGCCCGAACGAGGCGACGCTGGGTGCGACGACGCGCAACGGGGCCGGAACCGACGGCACCTACGCTGCGAGCATAAATCTACGAGGCCTGGGCCCCTCCTCGACGCTGGTACTGATCGACGGGAGCCGACCCGCACTCGGCGGGCTGGGCGGCGTTTTTGCCGACATCTCGTTGATTCCAGTGAGCGCGATCGACCGAATGGAGGTGCTGACGGACGGTGCATCCGCAATATATGGCGCGGACGCTGTCGCAGGGGTGGTCAATATCCGCTTGCGGAATGATTTCGAGGGAGCCGAGACCACACTGCGCAGGGGGAGCGCCGACGGCGATCTCGGCGAGACGCTGTTTGCGCAGCTCTTCGGCAAGAGCTGGAGTCGCGGGCATCTCGTGCTTGCGTATCAATTCAGCCAGCGCGGCGCGCTTGCCGCGGCGGATCGCTCTTTCGCCACTGAAGATTTGAGCCGGTGGGGCGGACCGGATTATCGCTCCCTTTTCGCCGTTCCGGGCACGATTACGGCCGAAAACGGGCGGACATTTGCGATTCCATCCGGTCAGGACGGCAGCGCGCTCCGAGCGGACCAGTTGGCGCCCGACACGCGCAACCTCGGTGACCGGCGCTCCGCGAGCGATCTGCTGCCACGTCAGCGCATTCATAGCCTTTATGCAGCAGGATCTTTCGATGTCGGTAACCATCTGACCGTCAATGCGCGCCTCTTGGCCGTAGAGCGTCGCTACCGCAAGATCGGGCTCGGCGAATATCTGAGCCCAGTTCGCGTTGCGCCTACGAACCCATTTTACGTTGACCCAATCGGGACCGGCGCGCCGGTAACCGTGAGCTATAATTTTGCAAACGACCTCGGAGCCCCAATCAATACTGGCCGGGTTCGAGGAATCACCGCCGCAGTCGGGTTCGAACGGCAGCTCGGCGCTTGGCGCATTCAGCTTGGCGGAGCCTATGGCCGCCAGAAAGGGCGCAGCGACAGCCTCAACATTCCCAACCGATCCCGACTTGCCGCAGCTATCGCGGATCCCGACCCCAATAGTTCTTTCAATGTCTTCGGTGATGGCAGCGCGAACAGTCGGGCTACGATTGCCCAGATTCGCGGTAGCATCGGCTCGCGCGACGACTATGAAAGCTGGTCCGGGGCCATCAGGGCAGACGGACCCCTAATGGCACTTCCGGGCGGGGATGCCCGTTTGGCAATCGGAGCCGAGTACCGGCGCGAGCGGTACCGAAACGCAACATTCAATGACCTCAGCTTTCCGGAGGCGCGCCTTACGCCGCTCAGGGGACTTCCCGGACCACGTCATGTCCGTTCGGCCTATGCGGAATTGCTATTTCCACTCATCGGCGAGGCGAATGAAATGCCCGGCGCGCGACGCCTTGATCTCTCGCTCGCGGGACGCATCGAGGATTATAGCGACGTCGGCACCACAACCAATCCCAAGATCGGCCTGCGCTGGGAGCCGGTGGTGGGAGTCGCTTTACGCGCGAGCTACGGCACCTCGTTCCGTGCGCCGGCGTTCGACGAACTTATCGGTCCCTCGGTTTCGCTCTACACCACCCTTACAGTCGCAGACCCTACGTCGCCGTCGGGCACCGCGCGAGTCATCGCATTGTTTGGCTATGGGCCGAACATCAAACCTGAGCGCGCGACCACCTGGACGGCGGGGTTCGATATTGCGCCGCGTAAAATCCCGGCGCTTAAAGCATCGTTCACCTATTATAATGTCGATTATCGTGACCGCATCGGATCGGTAAGTGAAGATTATGCCCGCTTCCTTACCGATCGCGGGCAGTTCGGCGGCGTGGTCATTGATAATCCGTCACCTGAGCTCGTCGATTATTATTTTAACTTCCCGACCTTCACCAATCCGCTCGGCCTTGCCTCAGGCGATGTCGACGCGATTCTCGACGGCCAGGTTCGCAATCTCTCTGCGGTGCACCAGACCGGGCTCGACTTTGACGTCGGCTATGCTCCGCGGTTCGGGAGCGCCGCGCTCGATTTCGGCCTCAGTGGAAGCAGGATTCTGAAGATCGATCGTCAACTCACGCCGGGCACAGCGCCGGCCGATGTCGTGGGAACATTTGCAAACCCCGTAAAATGGCGGCTCCGCGGCCGCGCCGGTTGGTCCAAGGACGGCTTCGCGGCGACGGTGTTCGTCAACTACACCGGCGGATACCGCAACCAGATTCCCGCGATCCCCGAAGCGGTCGCGCCATGGACGACGGCAGACCTGACGCTCTCACAGCAAATTGGCGATGCGGATACGCGCGGGGTCACTCTGGCTCTTTCGATACTCAATCTGTTCGACAAGGATCCGCCATATGTGAACAACCGGACCAACACGTCGGCGCTCGCCTATGACCCGGAGAAGGCGAACCCGATCGGGCGCATGATATCGCTGCAGGCTAAGGTCCGATGGTGAACTGCTCTTGCTGGGCGATGGCATTCCTGCTTGTCGCCACACCAGCCTTGGCGCAGACGAGTCCGCGTGAGCTTGTCGAGATGACCGACTTCTCAAGCCTCCACCCGTCTCCGGACGGACGTTGGCTCCTCTATCGTCGCGAGCGTCCCTCAACGGTAACGGGTCGAATCGATCTCGCCTGGTACCTCGTGAAAACCGACGGAAGCGAACCTCCGGTGCGTATAGGCGATGGCGGGGCGGCGAGTTGGGACGGGACAGGGCTGATCGAGCCGGGCGCCGCGAAGTGGGCGGGCGACAGCAGTCGCTTCTACCTGGTCGCGCGCGTGGACGGCACTGCCGGACTCTGGACGGCGACCCCCGGGGGCGGCACTCTCGCACCCTTCCTCCTCGTCGATAGCGACATCGAGCGCTTCGCGGTTCGAGCGGACGGCTCCATCATCTACGAGGTGGGACCCTCGCGCGCCGAGATTGTTCGCGCAGAAGAGCGCGAGCGAGATACTGGTATCTTGATCGGTCCTCGCGTCGATCTTGCACAGACCCTCTACCGCGGGGCGATAATCGCCGGACGGCCCGCGAGCCAGCGCTTGAGTGGCAACTGGTTCGACCGCGAGCCGCTGCTGGCGCGCCAAGAGCGTCAAGTCTTGGTCCACGTTCCCGGGACCGACGTCGACCGGAAGGCAAGCCCCGGCGAAGCACGGCAACTCACGTCCGCGCCGCCACGGCCGCTTCCGGCACGCGCACGTGCCGGGCTAGCGGCGCATTCGATCTGCGTTGACGAGGAGCCGTGTCATCAACCCGGTCACGAGCGACTGTGGAGCTGGGCCGAGACCGCCGAGGGTCGGCTCGTGCTGACGACGCGGGACCGCCGCATGCGCCAGCGCATCTTTCTGTGGGATCCCGCGGCGCCGACGCTGCGAGAGCTCGCGGCAAGCGATGGCACACTGACAGGCGGACGTGACGAGCGAACTTCCTGCGCGCCCTCGACCAATGCCCTTTTCTGCGTCGCCGAGAATGCAGCAACACCTCCGCATCTCCTCCGTATCGATCTCGCTGATGGTACCCAGCAGATTCTCGATCAGCCAAACAAGCTACCGAACCAGCCAGAACTTCTCACCGAAGCAATCGACTGGACGGTGGGCGGCAGCCGCGCGTCGGGCTGGCTCGTGCGCCCGAAGATCCCCGGGCGGCTGCCGCTTTTCGTGACCTATTATCGCTGCGTGGGTTATTTGCGCGGGGGGCTCGGCGATGAATGGCCCCTCCGCGCACTCGCCGCGAGCGGCATCGCCGCGCTCTGCATCAATTCGTTACCCCATCCGGGCAACGCGCCCGAGGCGCGCTACGAGTTGGGGCTCGCGGTTGTGCGCGCCGCGATTACAGAGCTCCACAAACGAGGACTCGTCGATTCCACGCGCGTCGGGATGGGCGGCCTCAGTTTCGGTAGCGAGGTCACGATGTGGGTGGCTATCCACAGCGATCTGCTTCGAGCCGCGTCGATTGCGTCGGTCCAGCTCGAACCGTCCTATTATTGGTTCAACGCGGGAATTGGCCGGGACATGTTCCGGAACAACCTGCACCACTATTGGAACCTTGGCCCCCCTGGGTCAGACCCGGTGCGTTGGCGCTTTCTATCCCCCGCGCTCAATGTCGATAAAATCAAGGTGCCAATTCTCATGCAGATGCCCGAGCAGGAAGCGCGACAATCACCCGAGCTCATCGCGCGGCTTACTGCCTCGCAAATGGGTGAAGCACATGCATTCCCCTTTGCGTCGCATATCAAGACCGAGCCGCGTCAGAAGCTTGCCGTTTATCAGCGAAACCTCGACTGGTTCCGTTTCTGGCTGCAGGATTATGTCGATCCCGACCCTGAAAAGGCGAGTCAATATCACCGCTGGTCCAAACTTGGCTCCGAGCCTCACAGTCAGGGTAGCGAGGCGATCCAGCGCTCGATGTCGGCGAGCTCCAGAAGCCGGAAATAGTCATAGTCGCCATCAATCCTATCGCGTGCAAGATAGGCTTCCGCCCTTTCGCGGTCGACCAACCCCTCGCGCGCAAGGCGGCCCTCGAGGAGAAGCTCACGGATTGTCGCCCGCTGACCAATAAAAATTTGCGCGCACATCGTCTCGAGCCGTCCTTTTCCTCGCCGCCACGCAACCTCGGAGGGAAGCCGGTTCGCGAAGGCCGCGCGCGCCGCAGCCCGATCGTGTCCGCCAGCGATCCAATCCCAGCTTGGAATCGAAAGGCAGAGTTCGACAACCGGCTGTGAGAGCAGCGGCGCAACGACATCACGGTCGTACCAGCGCGCCGGTCGATCAAGAAAGTCGAGTATCCGCCGGATTGCTTGTACCTGGAGCCGTTTACCGTATGGCGCCTGGTGGGCCCCAGCGTCCCACGGATGCGAAAAGGGTTCGCTTGCCAAGGCGCCGGGCGGCACATAATCCTCCCCTCGCGGCCAGGTGGCTGGAGTCCCGCGTCGCCATTGCCGCATACACAAGCGGAGCGCGTGCCAGACGCTGACATTGGCCAGGCGGGCGAGATCGACGAGGGACAGGAGTGCGGTCTGTCCGGGGCCCCGCAATTGAAGGGCGTCAAGAACGGGGGCGACCGAGCGGTTCAGCGCGAAGACATTGTCGCCGCCAATGCCGCTGAACAGGCTGGCGCCTGCTGACGCGGCAGAGCCGAGCGCCGTATCAACACCCAACAGCGCCCCGAAACTCGAAGGGCGAGGGCTTGGAAAGGCGGGGGGTTGGTCCAGATCGTCGATTCCAGGGGCATGGAGAACTTCAGCAACCCCTATTCCGAGGCACGCTGCGACCGCCCGCGCATATCGCCGCTCATCACCGTCGGGGCTTGATGTCGCTACATTGATAGCGCCGAAGCGCGCTCCCGAAGCGGAAAGTGCCGCCGCCACAATCGAGCTGTCGAGCCCGCCTGAAAGTTCAAGCAGTATTTCTGGCCGGCTCGCCGCCCAGGCCGCGACGCAGGCATCGATCGTGTGTTCGATTTCGAGCGCGGCGCTGCCACGTGAATGCGCCAACGCGGCGAAGCGCCAAGGCGACCAGTCACAGCTTATTTTCACATCCTTGTTCGATGCGACAAGGCTCATTCCGGGAAGCAACTCACGGACGTCGACAATCCCAGTGCGCTCTGTTCTCAGATTTTGGTAGGCAAGCTGGTGGCGAAGAAAGTCGATGTCGAGACACGGCGCAATGCCCGCGGCGAGCGCCAACTCAAGGTGCGAAAAAAACACCAGACCAGCATCACAAGACGCCCAGTAGAGCGGCAGACCAGTCAACGCAGCGCGGGCCACTCCCAACGATCCCGACGCTATTAGGCGGAAGGAAAGCCACGACCCCCAGCCGCTGCCCGCATCGCAGCTGCCCGACAGCGGGGGAAAGCACTCGCCGAGGATGACCGCGCCGTCTCCGACCCGCTCGCGGTGTAGCCCCGGTCCCGCAAAGAGATGAAAGTCGCGATCAAATTCGATCCGCTTAAGCCCGTGTACTCTTGCGGCCCCATTTACCCTGGCGACAAGGCCGGGATCGCCCAAGGCGGCGAGAAGACCGCGATTCATCACAGGACCAGGATCGGCTTAAAATTGTGGGCGTCATCGACGCTGCCCGTCAGAACCCTTTCGGAAGATTGAAGCCAGCAATGAGCGGCGAAGGGTTCCAGCCGCACACCAAATACCAAAGTTGGCGCAAGCCCTCGACGAAGCATCAAACGAAGCAATGCGAGCGAGTCGAGGAGGCAGCGGGGGCGGATGGGAACGAGCGCTCGGACAGACGCGAAGCACGCCGCGATGCGGGTCATGTCCTCCTCATCAGCGCTGCCCTGCAAAATGCGCTTCCGGTTGGAAAGGTCGGCAACGGTCTTTGCCAGACGATGAGAAGATTGCGCCCTTCGAGCCCAGTTTAGATGCCAGACCGCCGAAAGGGCCATTCGCGCACCGGACCGCACACGCAGGGAGCCTTCAAGATCCGCGTGCGGAACAACAACCGCAGGCGGTTCGAGGACCGTCGCCCCATTGCAGCGAGTGACGAGCCCGGTCCCAACAATTCCAGTCATTTCATCGCTATCATTCGGAGCGTTCGCCCGAAGTCGGTGGAAAGCGGCGCACAGCTCACCGCGAAGCGCAAGATAGCGGTCAGTTTGCAAATCCAGGACGACTATTTCATCGCCCGCTATGCAGAAGCCGACACCTGGTGCGAGAGTCCATCCCATTTCACGAACCGGATCCGGGTGCCGGCCTCGGCGAGGACGACACCCGGAACACTCGCTCACTCGACGTCAATGCCGGCGGGCAGTTCGTGGCCGCCGATCTCGACCGGAGGGCCGAAGTTGCCGAGAGTGTCGGCGCTCGCCGAGCCCAGTTCGACAGTGTCATTCTCGCGTTCCATGGTGCTTCCTTTCACATGTACCGCAGGATTGCGGCACCGTCGAAACTATGACCCGCGGCCCGTATAGGAATTTTATACAGCTCCGATCGGTCGATTATTGGCTCAATATTATCGGAGGGGATCAGTGCGCGGCCTGAGTTCGGCGACGATCCGCCCCGCTTGTCTGACGCGGCGCCGGTGGAAGCTTGTGATTTTGCTGCGCAATCCAGTCCAGCGCCCGAAGCGGTAATCCTCTTCCATTGCGGCAAGAAGGCCCCGGGATGCCTGATCCACCCGCACTTCAGCGCGCCGCAGAATCTGGCTTCGCTCGATCGCGTTGATGAGCGCGCCGCGAAGTTCCCGGTTGTCCGCGCTCATTGCTATGGTCCGAAAGAGCGACTCGGTGGCCTCGCCATAGCTTGTCCGCTCTTCCAGCTCGAAGAGCCCGTCGGCGGCCTGATGCGCCGGGCGGTCCTTGAGGGCGAGCGCCAGGAGCATTGCAGCCCAGCTATAGAGATCGCAAAGATCAGCCTCGGCGAGTATGGGCTGGCGGAAGCCCTCCTGATGCCAGCTCTCGATCAAGCGCTCGCCTGCCAAGCGATGAAGCGCATCGCGTACCGGCGTAGCACTTGCGCCCAGCGATGGGGCGAGCTGCGCAGGCTCAAGGCGCGACCCAGGCGGAAATGTCCCTGCAAGAACCCGCGCCTTGAGTTCGATATAGACCCTTTGCATCGTCGCGCCCGGGCTCATGCAGCACCTCCGCTCTCTTCCATAGCGCGCTGGCTAGCGACGAAATCGTTGAGCAGCGCCTCCTGGTCAGGGCGCAGTGCATCGACCGCGGCGAGCGGGACGTCGGCTTGTCCGTGCAGCAGCACCGAGGGACACTGGCCCTCGAAATTGCCGAGATTGGGCCGGTGGTGCGCATAGCCCACAAGCGCGGCGAGCTCGGCTGAAAAGTCCCGCGCGATCTCGGGGGGATAGGCCAGCCACTGGTTTTCATAGGGCTTAAGCCAGCCCAGGCAGTAGCTCACAATGATGCCGCGGCGCACCTCGCGGCTGATGTTGGCGCCGGCACCGTGAAGCACCGATCCGAGGAAGATGATTGCGTCGCCTGGCTCCGCCTCGGCAATCGCGCTCGCCCCCTTCGGCTCTTCGCCGAGCGCCTTAGCGCCGTGACTGCGCGGCCAGATCCGGGTGGCGCCGTTCGCCTCGGTAAAGGCGGTGAGCGGCCACATCACATTGATCAGATATTCGGTCTCGCCCTTCGCGCCCCCATACATGTCCTGGTCGCGATGCGGAAATTGCGCGAGCGCGCCAGGGTGAACAGCAATCGCCTGGGTAAGGTTGAGCTGCAGACGATCGCACCAGCGCCCGAGCGCCGCTTCGGCGAGCGCCAGAATGTCGGGGTGCATGACAAGCGCGGCCATATGGGGCGAGCGGATCAGGAGGCGCCCGAAACGCTTCGTGTGCGCGCCGTAAAAGCTTCCCTGACAAAAGGGCGTCGCTTCAAAGTGCGCGTCAAGATCTGCAGAAAGCGCCTTGATCATTGGCGCCGGTAGCGCTTCGCGGAGGATGACATAGCCCTCGTCCGCCAGTTTCCGATAGGCAGGGGGCCTTTGCGGCATGACGAGATTACGCGCTCGATCCTTGAACATCTCCGCCCTCCCTCAAGCCGCGCGCGCCGGGGCGGCAGCGGGCGCAATACCGGCAGCGGCGAGGCGCGCCGGCGTGTCGCGATCGATATCGATGCGAAGCGCGGTGAGCGCGCTCCCGCGATGCAGCATCGGCATGCCGAGCGGGCGGCAGTCCCAGCCGAAACTTTGGATCTGGCGGAACCAGGTCAGCTCAGCGACGCCCGTGTAGCTATGAATGTCCTTGTCGAGCGCGAAATCGACGAGCCCGGCGAGCAACGCATCGCGCGCAGCCCGTCGCCGGCTCGCACCGATCTCGGGCGCAAGACAGAAGCGCGTAATCTCGAAGACCCCCGGACCTTGCGGTATTTCGCCCGCGACGAGCCAGGGAAAGAGGCTATCGAGAAGGGCGGGCCGGGTCGTCGGAAGCAGCCGTGCGGAGGCAAGGTGGTTCGCCTCCCCATCGGTCACGATAAGGTAGATCGCATGTTCGTCGTCGAGATGATCGATCTCGAACCGATTTGCGAGTGCGGGCAGATCCCATTTGAGAAGATCGATGAAGACCCGTTTGCGCGCCTCGAACATGGTGCGGAGCGCATGGTGCGCATGCGCTCGGTTAGAAGAATCGACAATCAGCAGCATGGAAGACCTCCTTGTTGAAAAGAGGCCCTCCAATTGAAGAACATGGCGGCGCGCCGCCATACCACGATCGGGGGGTGTCAGAGCCCGGCAAGATCGCCGAAACAGATATCGCCGGCAAACAGCGCCCGAATGGTGAGCGGCGTGCAGCCCGTCACATCGTAGCGCGCCCGAGCGTTACGCAGATGCTCTTTCACCGTATCATAGCGCAGCCCCATGATGGTCGCGGTCTCCCATGCCGATTTGCCGCACGCCGTCCATATCAGGCACTCACGCTGGCGTTCGGTCAACCTTGGACCCGTTGCGGCAATCTCGGGATGAACAAGGCGCCGCGCTGCCTCGAACGCAAGGCCTCCGATCATTCGCGCGAACCAAAGCGATTGCGGATCCGGAACTCCGCCCGGCGTCCAGGCGAAGGACACCGATCCATGCGCCTCCCCGGGAAGATGCGCAGGCACCGTCAATCCTGGCCCGATCCCGTGGCGACGCGCCTCGGTCAATATGATTTCGTCGCTCGCCCGGCGCTGCGTGAAGCGCGCGTAATCGTGCCAGAAAAAGCCCGCAAGACCGCGGCGGCTCGCGCGGTGGATCGGATCGGAAAGGCCAAGGCGGTGCTGGTCGAACCACAAAGCCCATTCGTCGGGATAATTATGGATCCGCACGCCCCGCGCTGGGGCGGCAAGAAAATCGACATGATGGCTGAGCGCGAACCAGCGACAGCCGAGCCGGCCGCAAAGTTCGGCGAGCAGGTCGGAAAAACCTGCAAGATCCTGCACCTGCGTGACGTCGTGCGCGAATGCGTGCGCGGCGTCCATTGTCGGCATAGCGACCCATGGCGGCGACGGCTGCAGTCGCTAACCCAGACGACCGGCACCGCTCCTCGTCAGGGCCGGCGGGCTAAGTCCTCTCAATGGGCGGCCCGACGGCGACGGAGATCACCGCTGGACAAGGTGATCGATCGGGAGACATCGTGCGCAGAATGCGGGCAATTTCAAATATATTCCAAAGATAGAACCAGATTGAGGACAGTTTATGTCCGCGACCGGCAAATCGGCGCCCCGCGACGCAGCCTTGCCTCGCCGCCGATCCCGATCTGGCGCGCCTCGGCAGCTCGCCTTGATGGCTATTTTCGAGCGGCGTGCAGGATGATCACCCTGCAAGTCGCTTGCGCTCGCGCAGGAGCGCGGCGGCGGCGAAATTCACGAAGGCGCGCACCTTGGCCGATCGCTTGAGATCCCGGTGGCTCAATATCCAGAGGCTCGGAATCGGCTTCAGGTGGATAGGAGTTGATGCGCGCCTCAGTCCCGGGGCGTAGTCGCCGAGATAGACCGGAAGGGCAGCGAGGCCCATTCCCGCCGCTGCGGCCTGCGCGAGGGAAATAAAGTTGTCGATCCGGCATGCGATCTGCCCCTCGCCAACATTGGCGCGCATCCACCGCCCCACCGAGGTGCCGGCAAGATCGCCCGAAAGCGCCACCCATTTCTCGCAGAGTAGTGCCGGCATTTGGGCAAGGGGCGCCTCGTTCGTTGTGGTGCGATAGACGGCCATGGCGACCTCGCCGATCTTTCGTCCGATCAGCGTCTCTTGCGGCGCCGCAGTGACGCGAATGGCGACATCAGCCTCGCGTTTTGCCAGATTTGCGAGGTCCGATCCAGCCGAGACATCCATCTCGACAGCGGGATGCTCCTTTTGAAAGGCTGCAAGGATCCCGGGCAGGATCGACGCCATGAGGGTGTCGGTTGTGGCGATGCGAAGCGTGCCTTCAAGCCGCAGGTCCTCACCCGCGATCCGGCCCTCAAGCTCCTCGACCAATTCGGCGATCGACCGCGCAATGTCCTGGGTGGCCTCCCCTGCCCCGGTGAGAGCATGGCCCGAGGACAATCGATCGAAGAGACGAACGCCATGCGCCTTCTCGAACGCCTGGATCCGCCGAAGCACAGTGGTGTGATTGACCCCGAGCGTCCTTGCCGCAGCGCCCAGCGATCCGCGATCGGCAACGGCCAGGATAAACTGGAGGTCGGACCAATCCATTCGACTTCGCGCCATGTCTCAGGACCCTTCACGCCTGTGCATTTCTGCAGATCCGGTCTGCCCACAATAGCACTGATGCATCTCAGACGCACAGCCTACGCTCCTCCCAAACGTAAAGGAGCTGAAATATGGACGGTCGCAACTTGGCCCTCGTCGTCGGAGCGCAGGGGGTGATCGGGCGAAATCTCGTTCGGCATCTTGAAGACCTCGGAAACTGGGACGTGATCGGCTTGTCGCGGCGCGCCGCGCCGGCTTCGGCGCGCGTGAGGCACGTCTCGGTCGACCTTCTCGACGCGAAGGCCACGCAAAGTGCTCTCGAAGAGCTGACCGGCGTGACGCATGTCTTCTATGCTGCCTATCAGGACAGGCCCAGCTGGTCTGAACTCGTCGAACCCAACCTTGCGATGCTCGTCAACACGTTGAGCGCCATAGAGGCGGTCGCGCCCGGCTTGCAGCATGTCAGCCTCATGCAAGGCTATAAGGTCTATGGCGCGCATCTTGGCCCATTCAAGACGCCGGCACGCGAGGATGACCCCCCGCATATGCCGCCCGAGTTCAATGTCGACCAACAGCAGTGGCTCAGTGCTCGCCAGCAAGGCAAGCGCTGGTCCTGGTCCGCGATCCGGCCGTCGGTGGTTTGCGGCTATGCGATCGGGAATCCGATGAACCTTGCGATGGTGATCGCAGTCTATGCAGCGATCTCCAAGGAGCTTGGGCTGCCCTTGCGTTTCCCCGGAAGTCCAAAAGCATATGACAGGCTGATCGAGATGACCGACGCCAACCTTCTTGCGCGCGCCACACATTGGGCGGCGACGGATCCCAGGTGCGCCAACCAGGCGTTCAACATCAACAATGGCGACATGTTCCGATGGAGCGAGATGTGGCCCGAAATCGCCCGCGCCTTCGAAATTGAAGTGGCTCCCCCTTTGCCGATGCCCCTTTCAGATGTGATGGCGGACAAGGCGCCGGTATGGGAGCGCATGGTCGAGCGCTACAAGCTTGCGCCCAATTCCTATTCGGACGTTTCCTCGTGGCGGTTCGGCGATTTCGTTTTCGGCTGGGATTATGACGTCATCGCCGACGGCTCCAAAGCGCGGCACTTTGGCTTTCACGAATATGTCGATAGCAGGGCGATGTTCCTGCAAATCTTCAAGGATCTCAAAACGAGGAAAATCATTCCGCGCGCTTAAGGCGCCGCCGCACCCTGCAGGCGCGCGGCGGCTCGGCGCAAATCCGTCCATGCTTCATGGCTCGCGCTCTCCATCGGCTGCAGCGCCGCGCAGGGGAGACGGCTGCAACATCTTCATGCCCCCGCGCGTTTCAAGTCTCGAGCGGGGCAAGGAGATGTTATGGCGCGGCCCCTGATACTGGCGACATCGGTCCTGTTCATTGGCGCAGCTGCGCTGTCGCTGCAATCCTGCGGCGCAGAGAGCGTCGAGGCCGCACCCACGGACAGCCCGGAAAACGGGCTTGTCTCCCTGCCCGATGGCTCGACCTTCGTTGCGCCGGAAGGGTCTTTCTCCCGCGCGGTCGCCGATTGGCTGGCCGCGCGCGAGGGGACCGAGGCCGAGTTCATCTTTGCCGGCTTTGTCGAGGACCGGCCCAGATTCACGCGCCGGGGACTTGGTCAGGCGGCCAATCTTGCAACGATCCTGCGCGGGGCTCCGGCCGCTTCCATCGAGATTGCGGGGGACGAGGCGCAGGCCAAGGCGCTGGCGCATATGCTCGATTACCGCGGCATCGGCAGTGACCGCATGAAAGTCGTTCCCGCTGCGGGGCTCGGCAGCATGCTGATCAGGATTCACCGGGGATCGACCGCGCCCCTGATGACCGCGACGTCCTGACCCTCTCATTTCTGCAGAAGCGCCTCGAGCTGACCGGCATATAGGGTGTCCGCCTCCATGCGCCGATTGATCGGGGCGCGCCGTCCGGCCATCAGATCGATGTTCACCCAGTACCCGCCCGGCGCGATCGACAGTGCCCCTCCGCTTCGCAGATTGCGAGCCGATCCGCCGCGCCTTTAGGGCCGCGCCTACGCCGCGCCGTGCCCATAAGGCGCGCGCGTTCACCGTTGGACAGCGAGGGATTTCCATCCGCCAAAGACGCCCGGGGACCAGGAATCAACGACCGTCAAGGGTTGCAGATGGGGCCTCAGATTTCGCACTGTCACGAGCGCCCGTCGCGAGGCCTTGATAAGAGTCGGGTGCCGGCGACTGAGGGGTTCGTCGGTCGCCGGCACCCGTGATGGGAGGGATCCACCATCTTCGCAACTCCAGAACTACCACTTCGTTCCCACTTCTTTTGCGGTTCGGAAAAGCCTTTCACAACATAGGTTAAACGCATGAATTAGAGCCGCAATGAAGGGAACAATGGCCCCGCCTGCCGCGTCTTCATGAGGCCCTCTCCCCTTGGGGCAAAGATGAACATTTTCAGCTACAGGCGAGCGCTCATGCCGCGCTCTTCTGGGCCGGGCCGTCGCTCCCGCACGGCCCGGCTTCGCTGCCGAAGGGGATGCGGCGTCCCAGTCCCCACAGCTCTGCGAAAAGGTTAGCCTATGCCCGCCCCTCTCACCGGTCGCCGCGTTCTCATCATGGCCACCGACGGATTTGAGCAGTCCGAGCTAGAGGTTCCGAGCAGCAAGCTCAGAGAGGCTGGAGCAGAGGTCCGTGTGGCTTCGCTGAAGAATGGAGAGATAAATGGCTGGGACGAGGGCGACTGGGGAAATGCCGTCCACGTCGACCTATTGATCGCCGATGCGAACGTTGACGATTTCGAAGCGCTGGTGCTTCCCGGCGGCCAGATCAACCCCGATCTCTTGAGGGTCGAGGAAGATGCGATCGCGCTCATTCAGGCGTTCGCCAGCGCGCAAAAGCCGATTGCCGCCATCTGTCATGCCCCTTGGCTCCTCATCGAGGCCGGCATCGCCAAGGGCCGGTCGATGACCTGCTACAAGTCGATACGAACCGATATGATCAACGCCGGCGCAAAGCTCGTCGACCGCCCAGCCGTCGTGGATGGGAAGATTATCACCAGCCGCGGTCCTGACGATCTGCCCGATTTCTGCGACGCGATTATCGAGGCTCTCGCGGACGCTCCGACGGACGCGTGACCGCGTCATGAGCATTTGCAGCTTTATCGCGCCAAAGTGCGGCGGCCCTGCTACAAGAAGGCTCGCGGGATTTTTTGTATCGGAAAGGCAAGAATTTTACCGTCATGTCTCGGCGCCGCCCCGGCTATGCGGCCGTGTCCCTGCCGGCTCCCTCGATGACGGCTTTGAGGCTCTTGGCAGAATCTTTTGAAGGTTTCCCTCTGATTCTGTACGGGTCCGCGATCAGCTGCTTTGGGTATTGCGCGCAGCTTCGGCGCCCAGCCGAGCGCATGCAGGCAGGTCGCCAGGATCAAGATCAGGATGAATTATCGCCATAGCTTTCATGCCGGCAATAGCGCCGATGTCGTAAAGCACAGCCTGCTGATCGCCCTCGTGAGAGCCTTGCAGCATAAACCGGGCGCGCTGACTCTCATCGACACCCATGCCGGTTGCGGGCTCTATGACCTTGGCGGTGAGGACGCCCAGCGCACCGGCGAGGCTAATCAGGGCGTGCTAAGGGTTTTTGCCGAGCCGAGCCCCTTTCTGGAGGAGTACCGCGCCACCGTAGGGGCCGTAAATGCGGGTGCCGAGCCTCGCTACTACCCCGGATCGCCGCGAATTCTGGCGCAGCTTTTACGTCCGCAGGATTTTCTCATCCTCAACGAGAAGCACCCCGAAGACGCCTATGCACTGCGCGGCGCGATGCGCGGCACATCCGCCGCTGTCCATCAGCGCGATGCATACGAGCTTTGGCTGGCGATGTTGCCGCCGCGAACCGCGCGCGGTGTTGTCGTGGTGGACCCGCCCTACGAACAAACCGATGAACGCGCACGCATTACCGCCACCCTCGCGTCCGCCCACCGCAAATGGGCGCATGGTGTGACGGTGATCTGGTACCCGCTCAAAGACCGTGAGACGCACCGGCGCTGGAAGCAACAGCTGCGCAAACTTGGTATCCCGAAGTTTCTGGTGGTCGAGCATTGGCTCTACGACAGCGAGCAGCGCGACATATATAACGGCGCTGGCCTTTTCATCGTCAACCCGCCCTATGCCTTTACCCAGGCGCTGCCGCCGCTTCTGGAAGCCCTCCGCGCCGCGCTGGCGCCGGAGGGACATCGAGGACACATCAAAGCCGATTGGTTGGGCGACTAGAAAAATCCTCATCCTCCCATTTTCCCCGAAGGGAGGAAGTCGGCCGCGCCAACACACGTTTCGCTGACTTCGGCAGGGATTTATCAAACCCTTGAAATGCACCCCGCCCGAGGGGGCAATTGCGACCTGCGCTCGCGTGAACTTGCAACAGAGCGATGTCGCAAACGCCCGCCGCCGCCGCAAGAACAAGATCAATGCCTGTGTTGCTAATGCGAGTGCATCGCATTAGTGAGCGTGCGAATCGGTTGCAATTCAGGGGAATGAAAATTGAAGAACGCGCGTATAGCCTTGCTTCTTGGCGCAGCGCTGGTGAGCGGCAATGCCCTCGCCGCGGATGCGGCTTCGGCCGAGGCCGACGATCCCGGTTCGATTGTCGTGACTGGCTATGCCGGCACCAAGACCGAAACCGCGCTGGTCGAATTGCCTCAGCCGGTGAAGATCATCACCGCAGACCAATATGAGGCGCAGGGCGCGATCAATATCAGCGACACGGTCAAATATGCCGCCGGCGTGCTTGCCAATCCCTATGGCCGCGATACGCGTGTCGACGGCTTCAACGTGCGCGGGATCGACGCGCTGCAGTTCCGCGACGGAATGCGCGACATATTCTCCTACTACGCCAGCATCACCTCGGACCCCTATAATTTCGAGCGCGTCGAAATTGTCCGCGGTCCGGCCTCGGTCCTGTTCGGACAAGGCTCGATCGGGGGTCTCGTCAACCTTGTCTCGAAAAGCCCCGGCTTTGAAACGCAGGGCGAGGTGAACCTCGTTTACGGCAGCTACGATCGCAAGGAAATACTCGCGGACGTCAATCTTGCGCTGAGCGACAGCCTGGCCGTGCGCGCGGTCGGGCGCGCGCGCGACGCCGGCACCTATGTCGATCATGTTCCCGACGACCGGGTGATGTTCGCTCCATCGCTTCGCTGGCAGCCGGGCGCGGACACCGACATCATCCTCACCGGTCTCTACCAGGAGGACGACACGGGTTCGACCTCGCAGTTTCTGCCGATCATCGGTACCTTCCGTCCGAACCCGGGCGCACCGGGCAACCTTGACCGCTATACTTTCGTCGGCAAGCCCGGCTGGGACCGCTACGCCGGCCGATCGCTGCAGGGCATGGCGAGCGTCACGCACGATTTCTCCGATGCGGTGCGTCTCAGCCTCAAGGCGCGCTACATCGACAGCGACCTTGAATATTTCACCCACTATGCCGACAGCTACAGCAACCCGACCGATCCCTTTTCGGTCTATGGGACTGACCGCCGCACGATCGGCCTTTACGCCGATGCCAGCGACGCACGGATGAATGTCTTCTCGACAGACAACAATCTCCAGTTCGATTTCAGAACCGGTGCGAATATCGAACACAAGCTCCTCGTCGGCATCGACTATAGCTGGAACAAGGTTGGCAAGCGGGGCGTGTTCGGGTTCGAGACCATCGACCTTTACGACATCGATTATGACGCGCTGCAGACCTATGATCCCACCGGCCCCTTCGCCTATGATTCGCAGAAACAGCTCGGCGTCTATGTCCAGGACCAGATCCGCTTCTTCGACCGGGTCTCGGTCGTGCTTGGCGCGCGGCGCGACCGCGTGACCTCCTCGGCGGGGAACAAGGATAATGCGACGACATTCCGAGCCGGGATCATCGGCGACATCGGCGCCGGGATTTCGCCCTTTGTAAGCTATACGGAAAGCTTCCTGCCGATCGCGGGACGCAACGAGAATGCCGACGGCAGTGTCGGCGATCCCTTCCGGCCCCAGACCGGCGAACAATGGGAGGCGGGCCTCAAGTGGCATCCGCTTTCCGGCACGCTGGTGACGGTCACGGCCTTTCGGGTGAAGGAGCGCAACCGCGTCCTCTATCTCGCCGGCGGCGGCACTGCGCAGTCGGGCGAGCTCACGACCAAGGGCGTCGAGTTCGAGGCGAGCCACACGCTGCCGGGAAATTTCGACCTGCTCGTCAACTATGGCTATAACAAGCTGAAGTCCGAGGTGAACACCGACCTCGATTACCTTCCGCGCCACATCGCCTCGATCTGGTCGACCAAGACATTCGGGCTCGAAGGCGATGCGCAGCTGCGGCTCGGCGCGGGGATCGTCTATACCGGGAAACGCCGCTCGACGGGTCCGGCCTGGTCGCTGGTCACCCCCAGCAACACGACGGTCGATGCGCTGGCCGAGGTCAACTGGGGACAATGGCGTCTTGCCGTCAACGCGACGAACCTGCTCAACAACAGCTATTTCGCGTCGTGCCTGGCACGCGGCGACTGCTTCGTCGGCGCGCCGCGAAATGTGATGGCAACGGTCGGCTACCGCTTCCGGTGAGTGATCCCGCGCCTCTCGTCTGGCTCGGCGCTGCAGCGATCATCGCCGCAGTTCTCCAACTCCGCCGCGCGTGGGGCCTTTCGCGCCGCTCGGCTTCAGCAAACGGCATGGGCTGGGCGCTGATGCTCCTCGGCTCGCTGCTCGCGCTCGCAGGCGATGGGGCATGGGGCCTCGCCGTCGCGTCGCTTCTTGGCATGGCGTGCGCGGCGCTCCTCCTCGCATATGCGGGGTGGACGTCGCCGCGCGGCAAGGGGCGCGCTTCGGACCGGAAGGCCCATGCGCTCCCCGAACGAGGCGAACCCCGCCATATCGGCCGCCGCCTCCTCACCTTCCTCCTCACGATACCGCTCGCTTTCGCGGCCTCGCTGCTGGCTGCGCTCGGCGCGCGTGCCCTCCTTGCCATGGCGGGATTGAGCGACGCCGATGGCAATGCGATCGCGCTGCTGCTTCTCCCGCTCTTGTGGGGCATCCTCGCCTTCTGGCTCCTCATGCTGCCGGCGCGCCGCGCGCAATGGACCTGCCTTGCCGTGCCCGCTGCTGCGGGCCTCATCCTCATTTTCGTGGGAGGCGCGCGATGACGCTCGCCATTTCAAAAGATGCCGTCCAGCGTGCGCTCTCGGCGCACGCCGCAATAGGCCTCCTCGCCTCAGCGCTCCTCTATCTCATCTGTCTCACGGGGACCGTCGTCGTCTTCTACCAGGAATGGCAGCGGATCGAGCAGCCCGATGCGCCCGAAATGACCGGGATCGCCCCCGAAGCCGTTCAGCGCGCCGCCGCCTCCGTGCTTGCTGCCGAAAAGGACAAGCCTCCCACGACTCACCTTTATGTTCACATGCCGGTCGAAGGCCTGCCGCGCACCACGATCACCACCGACCACCAGGCGGTTCACATCGATGCCGACGGCAAGATCGCCGGGCCGGAGGAGAATAGCTGGTCCGAATTTCTGCTCGGCGCCCATTATGCGCTCAACATCCCGGGACTGGTCGGAATGACGATCGTCGGCATTTTCGGCGTGATGATCCTCGCGCTCACGCTGTCGGGCCTCATCGCCCACCCGCGCATCTTCCGCGACGCCTTTCGCCTGCGCACGCGCGACAACCATGGTGTCGGCCTTGCCGACTGGCACAACCGGCTTGGCGTCTGGACCATGCCCTTCTCGCTCGCGATCGCCATCACCGGATCGATGATCGGCCTTGGTGTCGTCGGTGCCTATGGTCTCGCTGCCGCCTTCTACAAGAATGACATCGAGGCCGCCTACGCGCCGATCTTCGGGGAGGAGCACGCCGCCGATGCCCGCCCAGCGCCACTCGCCGACATCGCAGCGCCCCTCGCCTGGCTCGCGCGGAACCAGCCCGACGCACGCCTGACCTACGTCATCCTCCACGACCCCGGCACGCGCGGCCAACATACGCAGCTCATCGCCGAACATCCGCGCCGCCTGATCTATGGCGAGACCTATGAATTTGGCGCCGACGGCAGCTATCACGGCAAGGTCGGCCTCTCCGACGGCCACCTCGGGCAACAGCTCGCGGCGTCGACATATAATCTCCACTTCGGAAATTATGGCGGCCTGCCGGTGAAGATTGCCTATGTCGTCTTCGGGCTCGCACTCACCATCGTCGTCGCAACCGGCACTTCGATCTGGCTCGGCAAGCGCCAGCGGCGCGGCCTCCACGAACCGCGACTGCGCGCCGGCTGGGACGGGGTGATCTGGGGCGTTCCGCTCGCGCTCGCGCTCACACTTC
Source organism: Sphingopyxis sp. 113P3 (assembly GCF_001278035.1). NCBI lineage: Bacteria > Pseudomonadati > Pseudomonadota > Alphaproteobacteria > Sphingomonadales > Sphingopyxidaceae > Sphingopyxis > Sphingopyxis sp. 113P3. The sequence continues at coordinate 1,000,883 of NZ_CP009452.1, read as the reverse complement.
TCGCGCGCATCCTGCTTGGCAATGGAGCGCCGCTCATCGCGATCTTCTGGCTCGCCGCCACCGCCATCCCGCTGGCCGCGATCATCCGCCCCGAACCGCGCCCGAACAAGTTGCTTCTGCGCTGGCTTACCGTGTCGATCGCGGCCTGCGCCGCGGCGGCGCTATTCGGGATCACGGCCTAGGAGGGGCCTGCGCGCACCTTTCAGCAAGCAAAAGCGCGTTCAAGCGGGTGGGAACTCGAGCCTCGCCTCCACATTTCATTTTGATCCAGGCTGGCGGGCAGCCGAGCGCCGGATCCGATCGACGGTCCCTCGAACGCACGCGCCGCGACAGCCGGCAGGTTGAAGCCATCTCATCGTGGCTGAACGCTGAATCTTGGACTGTCAGTTCGAGGTGCAGCCGGTACGATCGGGCCGCGGCAACGGCCGCGCGATCTACGGCGCGGGGATTTATGGCTCACCGATGCTCCCCTATTTTTGCATGACCGCGTCCATTCCGGCGCTTGGCGCCGCACGCCAGGCGATCGCGCTCTGCCGGCAGCACCTGCAGGCACATATAAACTCGGAAGCACCACGAGGAGCATCGAGAAGCCGGCCGCCCCGATGCGTCTTGAGCGCGCGGCCCGGGAAAATTTGCTGATCGGCGAGATCGACGAGCCCGAACAGACAAGCGAACGCATCCGCTTGCGAGCCGAGATCGCGATTGCGGTCCAGCAATGCGTCGAGGCGGTGCGCACCTGCTGCGAAGCTGTCGGATCGTCGGTCCACGCGCTCGACAATCCGATGCAGCGCCTTCTGCGCGATGTGCAGGTCATGCAAAGTCACATCGTCTACGACCTTGATGTCGCAACCGAACTTCACGGACGCCCGCTGGTCGGACTTCCGCCGAATTCGCTGCTTCTTTGATGCAGGGGCGCCTCCCCTTCCCGCGAGCACCGCTTCGTCGGAGCGTGTCAGCGTCAGCGCGCAGGACTGATTCCGAATTCCGTACAATCGTCCGCCAACCTTCGCCAGGATCAGGCGCCGAGACGATAAGTGGCCACATCGCACGCGAAAGACTTGCCACTCGTCGCCGCGATCGAGATCGACTTGCTCTCCATCAAGAACGACGGCAAGGGCAACCCCGTGCACTAAGCTTAACTGCATCCTAAGCTTTCCGCGCCACGGACCGCGGATGCCTAGGATCGCCGGGATGAAGAAGCTCGCTACAGCCGTCTTGTTATTCCTGCTGACCGTCTTCTCTCCCGCGATGGCAAAAGATGCATTGAGGGTCAGCAGTTCGTGCTGGGCATCGGGCTCGTTGTCGGAAAGCCCCGTAGCCGCCCTCCAGTCGGCCAAGCGATGGCACTGCGGCGACAGCGATTTTTCGATCAATGCCGAGCGGGCGCTCCTTCGCTTCGACCTCGATCCTGCAAAGGAGCCGCCCCAATATCTGCTGTCCCGCAGGGCGGCGCTCGAAAAGGTTCACCTTCTCTCGATCGAGACCGACGGCGCGATCCATCAGACAAGCATTCCGGCAAGCGCGCTCGAAAACGCGCGCTATGGCGGATATTTCAAGCTCCGTCTGCCGAAGCTGTCGCCGCAGACGCGGCAGGTCGTCGTGGCGTTCGATCGCCCGACCCACCGCATGACGCTGGAGCGGGCCTATCTGACCTCGACGGACCTTTCCGACCATACCGGCCACACGCGCTTTCTGATCCTGCTGGCCGGCCTTTGTGGAATGCTCTTGATGCCGCTCGTTTTCAACGCGGCCTTCTACCACATATTGCGCGAGCCCTTTGTCGTCTGGCACTCGGCGCTCACAATTTCGCTGATGCTCACGATCCTCATATCGTCAGGCCTGTCTCCAATTCTTCTTGACCTGCCCGTCATGACGCTGAGCTGGATGGCGACGATGACGTTTGGCCTTTCCGTTGCGGCGGGAACCATGTTCACCCATAGTTTCGTCGAACCGGACCGACTGCACGCGAGGCTCCGCCGCTCCTTGCCCTATTGTGCAGGTGCCGCGATGGCCCTGAGCGCATTTCATGCCGCATTTCCATTCGTCGCGCGTCCGATCCAGTCGCCACTCTACACGGCGGCCTTTGCGCCAATTCTGGCAATCTTTATCTGGTCGATGATCGACGCGCTGCGGCGCGGCAGCAGGGCCGCCAAATTCCAGGTGATTGGCTGGGCTCCAATGCTCGTGGTCGGGCTGACCCGGCTTGTGACGGGGCTTTTGCCCTCGCTGAATAGCGAGGACGCGATGCAATTATTCTATTTTGGTTGCGTGTTCGAGGTCATGTCGACCGCCATGGGTGTCGCCGACCGGTTCATGACGCTCAAGAAGCAGCGCGACCATGCGCTGACCGAAGCCGAACTGCTTGAACGCCTGTCAGAACGCGATCCCCTGACGGGCTTGCTGAACCGCCGGGCCCTCGAAGAGAATTATATCAGGCATCGCGCCGAGGGGTTCGATGCGCTCGCCATCCTCGACCTCGATCATTTCAAGAGGATCAACGACTCGCACGGTCACGCTGTCGGCGATGCTGTGCTCAAAGCAGCTGCCAAAGCGCTCGCGCCCGACGAGAATGTATATGCCTACCGCTTGGGCGGAGAGGAGTTCGTGCTCTTGCTGCGCGGCGCCGAGGCTTACGATCTCGCAGAGCGCCGAAGGCGTGCGATCCCTGCCCTCGTCGCCCAGGCCGTTCCCAACCTCTCTGCGCCGGTGACCGCCAGCATGGGCATGAGCGAAAATGTCCGGACGGCGCCGACCCAGGACGGGTTCGATACGCTTTTCGAACGAGCCGACAAACTGCTGTACCAAGCAAAGATGGCCGGTCGAAATCGGGGGATGTCCGACGATTGCCCGGCGCCTTTCTCCTCGTTCAGCGACACTGCAGGCACTCCAACAAGATCGCAGATGCGAGAAGTCGTCGCCTGACCCCCGTTCGCAGGCGCAACCTTCGGCGTCTTTACGCTGCCTCAGATGAAGCGCTGCGATAGTGCCGCAGTGCGTATGACGAGGCAGTGCGGGAAGATGGTCTTGCACGTCTCCTGACTGGAAAGGGGTAGGGACGATTCTCGATTGCTCCACAGTCACCAAGCGTGAGCCGCTGCCAACCAGATTATCACTCGCATCCCACGCCGTCTCCGTCTCGGTCGAGGTGTTTTCCATATCCGGGGCTGCCACGCCGAACCGGCGCTGCGCCTGCAGCCCGAGCGGCCGCGCAATTGGGGAAATAAAGGTCGCCGCCGATCAGGCGCTGAGGCCGCTCTGCTGGCGGCGCAGACCGCCCAGGCGAGCGATGGCAATGACGTGTGCCAGTCTTGCGATCATTATGGCAGCCGTCCGCCGCCAGCCCCCCTGGGTGACCGTTCGCGGCTGTTGCGACGCTTAGCGACAGCGCTAGGATAGCTATTGCCCTCATGCCCCCCTCCCCGCATGTGAATGCACGAAAATACGCTCGGCGTCGAATCCGCGCAGCTGAGAATCGGATAGCGGGTCACGTGAAGCCTTCGCTCCTTGTGCTGCGAGCAACCAGGATGGCGATACGGACCGTAGCTGCCAGACTTGCTGGCGATGCGTTGGCAATTGACAAGCCGCGGAGAGGCAGCAGTCGCGCCGATATCAAAGGAGCGGTCACCGACCTTATTCGAACCAGGTGAACCGACCGCACCGTTGATCACGGCCATGATGGCCCGCGGCGCGCTCAGGCCCATCGATCCGTCCATTTCTCCCTTTACGCGGCGCCCGGGCAGAGCAACATTGTGCGCAGCATGAGCGACATGGCGGTTTCATCGTTGGGCATATTGCCGGGCCTTCGCACCGGAAGCGGCTCCCGCGTCCTTGCTACGCCGACAAGCATTCGCCCGCTCCCCGCGCGCGCTAGGCGTCCATGTGGCGATTGCGGCAGGGCAGTCCATCAACGCATTCCTTCCCTTCACCTTTCGGCGCCCGTCCGCCCGGCCCGCTTCATGACCGTGCTTTGAGGCCGGTGGCGCAGGGCTCGATCGCTGAGGAGACAATCTCTTTGCGAGCGGAGGATGCTGCGCAGCGCAAGAGCGGTTCCTCGCGCCGCGAGGAGGTGCTCGCGACGGCGACCCGGCTCTTCAACAGGCACAGCTTTGCTGCAACGACGCTCGACAAGATCGCTGCCGAAATCGGTCTGACGCCTGGCGCACTCTACCATCATTTCCAAAGCAAGGAGATGCTCGTCTTCGAGTGTTTCAGCCGCGGTCTGCGAATGTATCGCGACGAAATCGACCGGGCGCGCGAGCCCGGGCTCGACGGGCTGGAGATGGTCAGGCGTTTTGTGCGCGGGCGCCTGCGTCCCGGCGAACCGCGCATGATAACCTTCTCCGACATTGACGCGCTGCCCCGCAACCATCGCGACATCGTTCACAACGCGCGGATGGGCAATATCAGGATGCTGGGCGGGCTGATCGAGCGGGGTATCGATGACGGAAGCATCGCCAGGTGCGATCCTTTTCTCACCAGCCTCGCAATCTTCTCCGTGCTCGATTGGATGCCCTTCTGGTATTCTGAGCGAAGCTATTACACGCGGCAGGAAGCGGCCGAGATCCTCGACGACATTGTCGCTCACGGCATCGTCCGCCGCGACCTCGCCGAAATCGCACCGCCGCCGCCGCGCGACCCGCTCGCGCTGCTTGGCCATTTGGCCCGGATGGACAAGCGCCGGGCCAAGCGCGATCGCCTGCTCCGGATCGCCACGGAAAGTTTCAACCAGCGCGGAGTTGTGGGCTCGTCAATCGAGCATATCGCTGCCGATGCCGGGGTGTCGCGCGGGGCCTATTATTATCACGCTCCCGACAAGAACAGCCTCCTCCATCTCTGCCTGAAGCGCGCTTATCGTATCGAGACCGAGGTGCTTGAGCTATTGATCGAACATGCGCCGACCTCGCCCGACGCGGCCGTGCGGGCGGTCCATTTCGAATTCGAGTTGTTGCGTGCGGTGACCGCCCTTCATCATTCGCCCTATGGACCCAAGATCAGCTTTCACAATGTCCCTTTTCTGACCCCGGCGAACCGGGCGGAGCTCCAACTCATCGATCGCGTACTCGTCGGGCGAAACATGGGCCGGTATGAGCGGGCGAAGGCGGAAGGAACGTTCCGGCAGATCGACACGCTCTTCATTCAGGAGGTCGGAGCGGGCCTGCGCAACAACATTCCGGCATGGTCACGTTTCACCGAAGGTACCGATCCCGAAAAGGTCGCAGATTGCTCGACGCGCCTGTTCATGTTCGGGCTCAAGCCACGGCCAGACAGCCACGTCAGCATTCCAACCGAAACTGTACAAGAGACATAGTTTGAGCCGGATAGTGAGCGTAAATATTCAGTATTTTCGGTTACCATAACTAGACGCAAACCTCCGTATCCGACATGCAGGTCGGGTCATATCCTTCCCCCACGTTGCAACGACCAGGGCTCCCGACCCTTTCGGCGGGCCCTTCGAAGGACGACCGAGCGAGCAGCCCGCAACCGGACGACCGGTCAGCCGGCGCCGCCTTTTTGGGAGGGACGACATGGCAATCGAACGATATCGGGCATGGCTTGCAGCTACGACTATACTTCCCGTCGGGGTGATGTTCGGCAGCACGGCCTCGGCGCAAGACGCGTCCTCCATGAGCGAGAGTGTGGCAAACGCAGCCGCTGCCGCTACGCAGGACGATCGGGCCGGCGTCAATGACATCATCGTTACCGCCCAAAAGCGCGAACAGTCGATCAACCGCGTCGGCCTGACGATCCAGGCGATGGGCGCCGACGAATTGCAGAACCGCGGCATTCGCGGCGCCGAAGACCTCGTGCGCGCCGTTCCAGGCTTCACCTTCACCCCTTCGCCTTACTCGACGCCGGTCTATACGCTGCGCGGCGTTGGTCTTTATGATTCCGGGCTGGCTTCCTCGCCATCGGTCAGCGTGTATGTCGATGAAGTTCCGCTTGCTTTTCCCGTCATGACCAAGGGCGCGACGCTCGACGTCGAGCGTGTTGAAGTGCTCAAGGGCCCCCAGGGCACGCTGTTCGGGCAAAGCTCCACCGGCGGCGCGGTGAATTACATCGCCGCGAAGCCCACAGACACGCCCGCGGCTGGAGCCTACGCCAGTGTCAATCAGTTTGGCGAAGTCGATATTGAAGCTTTTGCCAGTGGCCCGCTTAGCGAGACATTGCGCGCGCGCATTGCCGTGCGCACGACCAACGGCGGTGCGTGGCAGAAGAGCACGTCGCGCGGGGACAAGCTTGGCGACGCGTCCTTCCTTCAGGGGCGCTTGTTGCTTGACTGGCAACCGGCCGATCGAGTCAAACTGTCACTGAACCTCAATGCCTATCAGGATCGCGGCGATCCCCTCGCGCCGTCGCTGGTCCGCATCGCACCGATGGACCCGGCACTGATCGCGCCGGGGTTCGCAACCTCGCAACCGGCGCGCGGACCGCGCGATGCCGATTGGGCGAAGGGTTTCCCGAACCGTGACAACAGCTTCTATCAGGCGACGCTGCGCGGTGACATCGATGTTACCGACGGTATCAAGCTCACGTCGATTTCCTCCTATCAGCACGTCGATGTCGATGAACGCCTCCCGCAAGGTGGCACGCCGCTCCCCTATCAAAATATCCTTCACCGCGGCTTTATCTCCTCCTTCAACCAGGAGGTTCGCCTTGCCGGCGATACCGGGGCGCTGAACTGGCTCGTCGGTGCAAGCTACGAGCATGTGAAGGCCGACGACAACCTGATCTATGATCAGACGATCGTGTCCAACCGCCAGCCGATCCCCGGCCTGCCTCCCTATCTCGACGTCGGTAACACGCTGACACAGCGCAGCAACACCTTTGCCGCCTTCGGCAATGCCGAATATCGGGCCGGGGACAATCTGACGCTGCGCGCAGGCATGCGCTATACGCACTTTAGAAACCGCGGCACCGGGTGCAGCTATGAAACATTGCCTTCCAACGAATTGGGGCAATTGTTCGAGGTGCTGCAGTTCCTCGTGAAGGGCAGCTTCATTCCGATCGCGCCTGGACAATGCGCCAGTCTGAACGAGAATTTCGATCCCGCCGCAGCCGATCTTCGCCTGCGTGAGGAGAATCTCTCGTGGCGCGTTGGCGCTGATTACCGGACGGACAGCGGCACACTGCTCTACGCGTCGGTGAGCCGCGGCTATAAATCCGGCATCTTGCCAATCATCGCTGCGTCCCGAACGTCGCAATATGACCCCGCCGGCCAGGAGCGGCTCGACGCGTTCGAAGTCGGGGTGAAAGCGCCGCTGTTCGCCCGCAAGGTCCAGCTGAACGCTGCAGCCTTTTATTACGACTATACCGACAAGCAGATCCGCGGGACGGTGCTTGACCCGGTATTCGGCAAGCTCGAACGCGAGATAAACATTCCAAAGTCGCGCGTCATGGGGGTCGAGGCGCATATCATCGCACAGCCCGTGCGCGGCCTGTCGGCCAGCCTCGGGGCCACTTACCTCGACAGCTCGGTGCGCAACAGCTTTTCCGCCTATAATTCGGACGGCATCCTCATCGATGCGCGCGGATCGCAGCTCCCCTTCACGCCAAAGGTGCAGATTGTCGGCAACATCGAATATGCGGTCGACGTGGGGCCCCGGATCCAGGCCTTCATCGGGGGCGACGGTACCTACCACAGTGCGGACAATGCGAGCCTGCGCAACGACGCAGTGCCGGCCGACGAGTTCGGCATCAAGGCATATACGGTGTTCGACCTGCGCGCCGGCGTCCAGTCGGCGGACGACAAGTGGCGTGCGACAATCTTCGTGAACAATGTTTTCAACGTGGTGCGCTGGAACACGGTGTTTCGCCTGATTGATGCCTATCACCGCTTCCAGGACCGCCCGCGCACGATCGGCCTGTCGGTGCGGTATCGCTACTGATGGGTGACACCGCCGAACTCGATGTCATTGTCTATGGCGCCAGCGGCTTCACGGGTCGCCTGATCGCCGAGCGGCTAGCCGAACGGGCGCGTGAGACCGGACTGCGCTGGGCGATGGCGGGCCGAAGCCTTGCAAAGCTCGCGGCGGTCCGTCAGGAACTCGGCCTGCCCCGCGACCTTGCCTTGATCGAGGCCGCATCAGAAGACATCGGCGCGCTCGATCGCATGACAGCTCGGACCCGGTCCGTCATCGCCGCGGCGGGCCCCTTCCAGCTCTACGGATCGGCACTGGTCGCCGCCTGCGCCCACTCCGGCACCGACTATCTCGATCTTTCTGGCGAGACCGTCTGGATGCGGCGGATGATCGACGCCCACGCCGCCGACGCCGAGCGGAGCGGCGCGCGCATCCTGTTTTCATGCGGCTTCGACTCGGTGCCGTTCGAGCTTGGGGTGGTCTACCTTCAGGACGCCGCCCGCCGACGGCTCGGCGCCGCGCTGCCGCGCGTGAAGGGCCGGGTCCGCCAGATGGTGGGAGGATTCTCAGGCGGCACGGTCGCGAGCGGCAAGGCTACCCGCGCATTGATGAAAGCCGATCCCGACGCGGCGCGCCTTCTTGCTGACCCATTTTGCCTCACACCGGGTTTTGCAGGACCGCCCCAACCGGTCGAGGCGGGCGCTGCCTATGATGCCCACCTTGGCGAATGGATCGCCCCGTTCGTCATGGCGCCGATCAACACGCGCAACATCCATCGCTCCAACGCGCTTCGGGGCCACATATGGGGAACGGATTTTGTTTACGATGAGGCGTGGGCAACCGGCGGCGGTCCCGATGGCGAAAGCCGCGCGCGGTCAATCGAGGGGGGGAGCCCGCTGGGCGACAACGCGACGCTTCAGCCCGGCGAGGGCCCGAGCCGCGCCGAACGCGACGCGGGGTGGTACGACCTGCTGTTTATCGGCATCGCAGCAGATGGGCGCGAGTTGCGCCTCAGCGTGACGGGCGACCGCGACCCCGGCTATGGATCGACCGCGCGGATCATCGTGGAGACCGCGCTCTGCCTGCACGATCATCGCCTGGACATTCCCGCCGGCATATGGACGCCGGGCGCGGCGCTCGGACTGCAACTCGTCGAGCGCCTCGAACGCCATGCCGGACTGACCTTCCGCGTTGCGGACACCCAGCCGGCACCTGCTGTCGTTGCGCCGTCCGAGATCTGACTATGACAAAACCCATTAAGCGGAGAGCCCGATGACCAAATTCGACACTAGCATTCGCGCACCTTCCCAACCCTCCATCAGCGACGACACCGCCGCCATCGCGGCACTGCACACGGCTTTCGCGCGGCAGAAGGCTGCTTTCCTCGAGGATCCGCAGCCTGATATTGCGGTGCGTAGGTCCAATCTGGCCGCCATCATCGATATGATGATCCGCTACCGCCAGCGCATCGTGGACGCGATGCACGCCGACTTCGGTCATCACCCCGCGCCCGAGACCGACCTGATCGAAGTTCTGGGGATGGTCGGGCGCGCCCAGCATGCGCTCGACAATCTGGAGTCATGGATGGCGCCGCAGCGCCGGCAAGGCGATCCAGCCCTGTTCGGCGACGCCGCGATTGAGATTCGCTACCAGCCAAAAGGGGTGATCGGCAATATTTCGCCCTGGAACTTCCCCTTTGATCTCTCTGTGGGGCCACTGATCGATATTCTCGCCGCCGGCAATCGCGCGATCCTGAAGCCCTCGGACTATACGCCGGCTTGCGCCGACCTCCTGGCCGAGATGATCGCGGAGACTTTCGAGCCCGATCTGGTCACCGTCACAGTCGGCGGCGTCGATCTGGCAAAGGCCTTTTCCACGCTGCGCTGGGATCATCTTTTGTACACCGGCAGCCCCGCCATCGGCCGCGAGATCATGATCGCTGCCGCGCACAATCTCGTACCCGTCACGCTCGAGCTCGGCGGCAAATGTCCGGCCATCCTCACCGAAGGCGCACTCGACGAAAGCGCGGTGGAATCGATACTCGCGACCAAACTTCTCAAGAATGGCCAGATGTGCATCTCGGTCGACCATGTCTTCGTCCCGCGCGGGGAAGTCGGCCGTTTCGTTGAACTCTCGCGCCAGTGGTTTGCGCGGCACGTTCCCGATTATTCGCGCGGCCCCGACTGCACGGGGATCATTTCGGATCGCCACATGGACCGAATCGAAGCGATGCTGAGCGAAGCGCGAAGCGCCGGTTGTGACATCATCGAGGTCGAGGAGGGCGGGGTCAGCGACCGGACGACGCGCCGGATGCCGCTCGTGCTCGTGCTGGATCCCGGCCCCGACCTGCGTTTGATGCGGGAAGAGATCTTCGGACCGATCCTGCCGGTGATCGGCTATGACGACCTTGATGACGCCATCGCGGATATCAACGCTGGCGAACGGCCGCTCGGCATCTACGTATTCGGCGAAGCGGAAATCGCCGAAACGGTCTTGAAATGCACCGTGTCGGGCGGGGCCGTCGTCAATTCCTGCGCCGTCCATGGCGCGATCCCCGACCTTCCTTTCGGCGGAATCGGTAGCAGCGGCATGGGACGCCATCACGGCCTTGAGGGCTTTCGGGAATTTTCAAACCCGCGCGGCGTAGTGGTACGCAGAACGCAGGATGAGTTTCTCACCTTCTGCCCGCCGTTCGCGAAGGCCGCGGCGCTTGTCGAAAATGCGCTGAGATGATGACGGAACCTCGCCAACTTTTCTCGCTGGAAGGCCGAGTCGCGCTTGTCACCGGCGGATCGCGCGGCATCGGACAAATGATCGCCGCCGGGTTTGCCGCGCAGGGCGCGCGGGTCTATATCGCGGCCCGCAACGCGCAGGCCTGCTTCGAGGCAGCCGCGGCGCTTGGTCCGAACGCTTTTGCAATGCCCGCCGACCTTGGCACCATCGAAGGATGCGAACAGCTGGCGGGCGACCTTCGCGAGCGCGAGGCGCGGCTCGACATCCTGGTCAACAACGCCGGTGCCGCGTGGGGGGCGCCCTTCGCCGATTTTCCCGAAAGCGGCTGGGACAAGGTGATGAACCTCAACCTCAAATCGCCATTCTTCCTGACCCAGAAACTGGCGCCACTGTTGAAGGCGGCGGCCCGGCCCGAGCGCCCCGCCAAGGTCATCAACATTGGCTCCGTCGACGGCCTGCGCCTCAGCGATTGGGAAACGTACAGCTATCAGGCATCGAAGGCCGCGCTTCATTATCTCACGCGCGTTGTCGGGGCGCGGCTCATCCTCGACCATATCCACGTTAATGCGATCGCTCCGGGTGCCTTCCCGTCAAAGCTCAATCAAGCGGCGCGAGACGATGCCGAGACAGTTTCCGCGTCGATCCCCACCCGGCGCCTCGGGGAGGCCGAAGATATGGCGGCTGCCGCCATCTATCTCGCAGCGCGATCCGGCGACTATCTGGTTGGACACACGCTGGTCGTCGATGGCGGGGTGACCTCTGCCAGGCTCCCGGGGGATCACCGGGCTATCGATGCGGCCGCTCTCAACCATACGTAACGCTGGGCGCCGTCCGCCGTCGCACGGGGTTGGTCTATCGCTCAGCCGTTTCCTGTCCGAGGCGCTCGATGAACCCAGCGAAAACCGCCTTAAAATAGGCTTCGCCCGCTTTGTGAGTAATAGGGGCATCCACCCCGAGCGTCTGCCGGGTACGCCTCCTCATGCTGCCAGCGATGCTGGCGCCTTGCCCCAGCGGAACTCGCTTTGATCGCTCCACATGCGGTGCATGATGACAGCAAGCTTGCGGGCGACGGCAACGCGGGCCTTCGCCATGCCGCGCCGCTTCGCGATGTTCATGCCCCATGCCTTTAGGGCCGACCACTTCTTGCACCGGGTCAGCAGCGTATGGGCAGCCTCGTACAGCAAGGTGCGGGCAAGCTCATCGCCGCATCGGCTGACGCGCCCCTGGATGTCGGTTTCGCCCGACTGATAACGCCTCGGGGTGAGACCGAGATGGGCGCCCACATCGCGTGATCGCCGGAAGCGCTCTGGCTGATCCACGGTCGCGCGGAATGCCAGTGCCGTTAGTGGACCGACACCCGGTATCGTCATCAGCTGACGGCAGATCGGTTCGACCCGAACCGATTCCAGCACGCGACGGGTCAGTCGCTCGAGTTCGCGGTACATGGTCGCGATGATCGCCAGCAGGGGTTCGGTTATGTCGGTCAATGTGGGATCCGCCTCGGCCAGCTCGCGGACCCGGGCCGAGAACCGCTTGCGCCCCGGCGATCCCACCTTGAGCCCGCTTTCGCGCAAGACAGCCCGCACGGCATTTTCCATGTCCCGCAGCTTGCACAGCACCGTCCGGCGCGCCACCAGCAGCGAACGCGCCATCCTGGATGGCGCGCTCTTGACGTGGACCTGGCGATACCAGCCCGTCCGGATGATTTGTGCCAAGCCGCGCGCGTCATTGCGGTCGGTCTTGTTCGGCATCGCGCTCATCGCGCCTTTCGCGTGACGCGTTTCGATGCACAAGGCCGGCAAGCCAGCCCGCGTCAGCCCCTGGTGCAGCCAGGCAGACTGCGAACAGGCTTCGAGCCCTATTCGCTCCATCGGTAGACCGACGGCATCGAACGCCGATATCAGGCTTCCTGGATCGCTGGGCGCGCGCAGCTCGCGGACGATCGCGCCCGTCTCATCGACAATGCAGATGGCCGTCTCTTCCAACGATACATCCAGTCCGGCATAATAGCTCATGGTTGCTTCTCCTTATGGTTGTGGCCGCTCACACGGACCACGTTCTACCATTTGCGAGGAGCAGCCACCCCACCGACTCGGCGGAGCCCCAATCACCCCATCTGAACTGGTTTTCCTGATCCAGATCTGTTCGATCATTCTGCCCATTCGGGTCGTCGCCTTCTCACACCCCTTTCATCCAGCCTGTCTGGGTTAGCCTGGTATCAGGCAGCCATGACCGGCATCGGATTCTTGTAGTCTTCGTTCTTTGTCAGCATGGCCCAGATCTGACGCGCCATCTTGTTGGCCAGTGCGATGGCGACCAGCATGCGCGGCTTACGGGCCATCATGCGCGCCAGCCATGAGCTTTCCAGGATCGACTTGCGTCCCATCCAGTTCAATCGCGACATGGCACCAATGATCAGCATCTGCCGGATGTCGGCCTGGCCGGCCTTGGTGATCCGCCCGAGCCGTTCCTTGCCGCCTGATGAAAACTGTCGCGGTACCAATCCAAGCCACGCCGCAAAGTCACGGCCATTGTGAAAGCTCGCCATGTCAGGCGCAAAGGTCTCCACGGCCATCGCCACCAGCGGGCCGATGCCGGGCATGGTCTGCAATCGCTTCGATACCGGTGTGGCGGCTGCGAGTTCCTTGATCTTTGCTGTCTTCGTATCAATCCAGCCGTTGAGCACAGCAAGCTGCTCGAGCATTGCGAGGCACTCCTCGCGCATCAATGCCGGCAGATCGCTGTTGGGCGCCTCCAGGATCGCATGGATGCGGCCGACGTGCTGGATGCCCTGAGGGATAACGTGCCCGAACTCATACAAAGCTGCCCGCAAGGCGTTCACCGTCTCGGTTCTCTGGCGCACGAGGCGCTGGCGGGATCGATACAGGATCGCAGCGCTCTGCTGAGCCTCGCTCTTGGGTTCAACAAAGCGCATCTCGGGCCGCTGGGCCGCCACCACAATCGCCTCGGCATCGGCTGCGTCGTTCTTCTGGCGCTTCACAAATGGGCGCACGTAGCGCGGCGCGATCAGCCTGACTTCGTGACCAAATCCGCTCAGCACACGCGCCCAGTAATGAGCGCTACCGCAAGCCTCCATTACGACCGCGGCGGCTGGATGCCGGGCCATGAGCGTGCGAAATGCTTGCCGCGACAGCTTGCGTTGAAACCGCATCTCGCCGTTCATCGACGCCCCGTGAACCTGAAAAACAGACTTTGCCAGATCCACACCAATCATCGTATCGATACTCATGGTTGCCGTCCTTTCCGTTCGTAGCTTGAACCAAAACTACGCTGGCACATCTTGATGCCGTCAGGGAGGGCGGCAACCACCCCATCTCATTGATCAGAGCCAGAATATGACGGTCGCGGCGAGAGCGACGGCGGAGAAGAAGGCCTTCGGGCACCGATCGTAACGGGTTGCGACCCGCCGCCAGTCTTTCAGGCGACCGAACATGATCTCGATACGGTTGCGGCGTTTGTAGCGGCGCTTGTCGTATTTGACGGTCTTGTTTCGTATTTTCCGACCCGGGATGCAGGGCGTGATGCCCTTTTCCTGCAAGGCGTCACGGAACCAGTCGGCATCATAGCCTCGGTCGGCCAGCATCCTTTGTGCCTTGGGCAGGCTGTCGAGCAAAGCGGCCGCGCCCGTGTAATCGCTGACCTGCCCGGCGGTCATGAAGAAGCTGATCGGGCGACCGTTCGCATCGCTCACGGCATGCAGCTTCGTATTCATGCCGCCTTTCGTGCGGCCGATCAGACGTCCCGGACCCCCTTTTTTACCCCAAGGCTCGACGCCGTGCGGTGAGCCTTGAGATAGGTCGCGTCGATCATGATCGTCTTGCGATCGGGAGCCTGCGGCGTCGCCAGCCCTTCCATCATGCGGATGAAGATGCCTTTTTCACTCCACCGCTTCCAGCGATTATAGAGCGTCTTTGCCGGGCCATATTCCCTCGGAGCATCCCGCCACCTCAGCCCATTGCGGTTGACGAAGATGATCCCGCTCAAAACCCGCCGATCATCAACCCGTTCGCGGCCATGACTCTTCGGAAAATAGGGCCGAAGGCGGGCCATCTGCTCGTCCGTCAGCCAGAATAAATCGCTCAAATTCAGGCTCCTTCGCGGCCGCCTGAATCATAATCGCTACCTCAAATCAATGGGTCCTGACCCTAATGGTTAACGCCTTGGGTGGGTGGTTATCAAATATCTGTCGAAAAAAGCCAGTGGAGTGAGGCTAACGACCGCCAAACCTCAATCTTGCAAAACTTAGTGGTATCCACTAAATTGAAAGCATGGACAGAGCGATCAGCGCCAGCGAGGCCAACCAGCATTTCTCGGAGCTCCTCCGCGACGTGTCCGAAGGCCAGAGCTTTACCGTGATGTCTCGCGGCCGCCCCGTGGCGCGCGTGCTTCCTGTTGACCGCGATCAGGAGCGCCGTTCGGTCGACCGGCTGCTCAAGTTCGTTACGCAGCTCCCCGTCCGTCATTCCGGCAATTGGTCGCGCGACGATCTTTACGAATGATGCGCGTCGCCCTCGACAGCAATATTCTCGCCTATCTTGCCGGCGTCAGCCGATCGGCGGAAGACGATGGCAAGATCGCGAAGGTCCGCGAGCTCGTGTCCCGCTTGGCAGAATCGGTCAGCCTGATCGCGCCAGCACAGACCTTGGGCGAGCTGTTCGTGGTCTTGCGGCGCAGCGGTGCTTCCGCCGAAGAAGCGCGCGAGGTTCTGCTCGAATTTGCCGAAGCGTTTGGAACGTCGGCCTCGGAGATGCGAACTGCACTGTCGGCGGCGGATCTGGTGGTCGATCATAAGCTGCAATTCTGGGATGCCTTGATTGTGACTGCTGCGGCCGATGCAGGCTGTGCGCTGCTATTATCCGAAGACATGCAGCATGGTTTCGTGACGAGAGGGCTGACGATCATCAATCCGCTCGCGGACGATACCCATCCCAAGCTGGCGGCGCTCATCGAAGCATCATAATATCCGGGATTGGCCGGTGCACGAACCGCTCCGCGGATTGGCGCTAGCGTCGACGTAAAGCGGTCCAGCGACCGCCCCACCTGATTGAACGTCCGCAGCCAGAGGCAGACCCTTCCGACTCCTTCAACCTGAGGAGTCGAACGATGAACATAGAGTAATCGCGGGGCGTGATCACCTTCACAGGCGATCTGCGTGGGAATGGTGGTTGCCCCCCGATAGGTTGAAAAACGGGCTCACGATGGACACCGGGCCCAGCAACAAACGGGAGACAACCATGGACCAATTTATCGGCCTCGACGTGTCTTTGAAAGACACTTTCATATCGGTCCGCGAAGGCGGCAATCGGATATGGCGCGGCAAGTGCCCATCGGATCCTGCGCTGATAGGAGAGACCATCCGAAAACGCGCACCGAACGTAAAACGAGTTGTTTTTGAGACGGGGCCGCTGTCGATCTGGTTCTATCACGCCATGAAGCAGGACGGTTTGCCCGCGATCTGTATTGATGCTCGCCACGCCAAGGCAGCACTCGATATGGCGCCGAACAAGACCGATGCAAACGATGCGGACGGTCTTGCGCGTCTTGCCGAAGTCGGCTTCTACCGCGAGGTACGTGTGAAGACCTTCGACAGCATGCTGATCCGGACGCTCGTCGCAGCGCGCACTCAGATGCTCAGAACGACAACACAGATGTCGAATCAGATCCGCGGTTTGATGAAGACGTTCGGCCTGGTCGTTCCCGGTGGTACCGGTCGCGTTTTTGAGGGTCACGTGCGCCGCCTTCTGGCGAGCAACGCCGGCCTCGAAAAGATCATTCTGCCAGTGCTAGAGGCGTGGCGCGGCATGCGCGCCCGTGCTGCAGAGTTGAGCAGGCAGCTCATCGCCTCGGCGCGTGCGAGCACGCAGTGCCAATTGCTTTCCTCGATTCCAGGCGTCGGCGCGGTAACTGCCTCGTCCTTCGTGGCGGCGATCGAGGACCCGAAAAACTTTCCGAAGTCGCGTGCAGTTGGCGCTTGGATCGGATTGACAACCAGGCGTTATCAGTCGGGCGAAGTCGATTACGATGGTCATATATCCCGGCGCGGCGACAACCATTTGCGCGGTCTGCTGTATGAAGCGGCAGTCGTGATACTCACGCGCGCCACGGCTGACAGTGCGCTCCGGACCTGGGGCCTCAAGCTCAGGGAGAAGATCGGCTTCAAGCGAGCCGCAGTCGCGGTCGCGCGCAAGCTCGCTGTCATAATGCATGCCATGCTCAAGACAGGTGAACTATTCGATCAGTCGATCGCTGCCAAAGCATGAGATGCAAGGTGAAGGGACACTACGTCTGCTGATTTAACCTTCTCTCTCTCCCGTTTGCGTCCCTGCTGGACGCGCCGAGCCGTCCCCGTCGGGACGAGGACAGGATCATTCCGTTAAGCTCGTTGCATGTGCCACTATCCCGGCAAATGCGTGATGAACATTGGAAGGTCCCATCCACGAAGACCTATCCTGCGGCAGGCATGTCCCGACCGCGTAAACGACCATGTACCCGACAAGCGGCATTGCTGGCACGTGTAAGCACAAGAAGCAGACGGCCTCACCTTGTTCCATCTGCGATACGCAATCGTAGATCAAAGACGTTCGCCAAAAACTCGCTTGACGAGGCCACGATTAAACGACGAGCTTATCCAGATTGGGCCGATCAGCCCGCTACGCCAGCGGCTGATCGACGACATGGCCTTTCGCCGGTTTACGCAAGTGTCAAACGGCCCTTTAATTGCGGGTATCTGTCAAGCCTGCATATTGATCCGAACCGGGGTCATGGTCCTTTTCGAGGTCATGCCTCATGATGATGTCCGGGTCGGATGCCTCAACGTGCGCAACGCGGTCCTGGAAGTCCGCAGCCGTTTGAACGAGGTCACCGCAACCACCGTCCCGGTGGATCATCACAGGTCTGGCGTCAGGCCTGCAATCTCAGGGTGGGTATGACGGTCAGGCAGGCTGCTTCCCCCACTCGAACTCGGTTCCATCCACCCAGATACAATGAAGGATGATGGCGAGCTTTCGGGCGACCGCGACCTGCGCCTTCTTCATGCCACTTCGCTTCGCAAGCCGCAGCCCCCACGCCTTGAGCGAGCACCACCGCTTGGTTCGATGGAGCAGCACGCTGGCCGCCTCGAACAGATAGGCGCGTAACAACCGGTCGCCCCAGCGCGAGATTTTTCCCGTGACGTCCATTTCACCCGATTGCTTTCGGCGGGGCGTAAGTCCGAGATAAGCGCCAACCTTTGCCGCATTCTGGAAACGGGTTGGATCGTCGATCGTGTGACGATATGTCAGGGCCGTGACGACGCCAATGCCCGGCACGGTCATGAGCCGCCGCGTCGTTTCATCCTCTCGCGCAAGGTCGCGGATTGTTCGGTCGATCTTTTCCAGTTCGCTACAAGTCTGTTGGTGCACGGATAGCAGCGGCCGAAGAATGGAGCCGAGAGCATGGCCATCGGCGATGAGGTCGTTGACCCGCCGTTGGAATTGCCCGCCGGCAGCGCGTGGAAAGAGCAGACCGCATTCCTTCAGCATAGACCGCATCTGGTTTTCGAGGTCGCGCCGGACCCGTACCAATCGGGATCGACACACGAGGATGGATCGCGCGGTCTGGCTTTCTTCACTCTTGACGGCAACCTCCCGATACCAGCCGACCCGGACGAGTTCCGCCAAACCGCGAGCATCATTCTCGTCGCTCTTGTTCATGCGAACGGACAGGGCCGCAGGGGCGTGACGCGCATCGATGCAGACCACGGGCAAACCGGTGCGCTTGAGTTCATGCCAGAGCCAACTCGACATGGCGCCCGTCTCGAGGCCGACGCGTTCGGCATTGGGAGCTTTCTTGGCGATGACCGCCGCCAGCACGCCCGGATCGGATTTCACCCGGCCCTGGTGTATGGGCCGTCCTGCCTCATCGACGATGCAAATCGACGTTTCCTTTTGCGATACGTCCAGTCCGACATAGTGCTTCATGGCGATGCTCCTCCGTTACGATGATTTCTCGCATCCTGCAGCTGTCGCGCCCAAATGAGAACAACGGCAGCAATTACGTCATCGTGCGCAAAAGGGACCCCCTTTCACGATGGCGCAGGGTTGATCGGACACGCGCTCTTGCGCTGCGCGCGGCGTAGGGAGGGCGGAGCCCGACCGGAGGCGCGCGCAGCGCAAAGCATCTTTTAATCGGAGGTCGGCGGGGGTGATCAGCTGCGGTTTTTGAAGCGCCAGCTGTCATTGCCAGTCTCGACGATGTCGCAATGATGGGTGACGCGATCGAGCAGCGCGGTGGTCATCTTGGGATCGCCGAACACGGTAGGCCATTCGCCGAACGCGAGGTTGGTGGTGATGATAACGCTGGTCTGCTCGTAGAGCTTGCTGACCAGATGGAACAGCAGTTGGCCGCCTGAGCGGGCGAACGGCAGATATCCCAGTTCGTCGAGCACGATCAGATCGAGGCGGGATAGCTGGGCGGCGAGAGCGCCGCTTTTGCCGATCCGGGCCTCCTCTTCGAGGCGGGTCACCAGATCGACGGTGTTGAAGTAGCGGCCTCGCGCACCCGAGCGAACGACATTGGCGGCGATGGCGATGGCCAGGTGGGTCTTCCCGGTGCCCGTGCCGCCGACCAGGACGATGTTGCGCCGAGCGGGCAGGAACGCCCCACTGTGAAGCGAACGCACCAGCCCCTCGTTGATCGGCGTGCCCTCGAACCGGAACGCATCGATATCCTTCACGACCGGCAGCCGGGCGGCCGCCATCCGGTATCGGATCGAGGCAGCAGGGCGATGTGTTGCTTCCGCGCGCAGAAGGTCGGTCAGTATCTCCATCGTGGTGCGCTGGCGCTGAAGGCCGGTGGTGACCGCATCGTCGAACGCGCCCGCCATGCCCTTGAGCCCAAGCCCGCGCATCGCCTCGATCATGTCATGCCGCTGCATCGAAGGTCCTCAGCTGGTCGTAACGGGCGCAGTCGGCGATCGGCGGATGGCGCAAGGCGCTGTCTTCGGAGGTGATGATGGTGAGCGGTCGCGGCGGTTCGCGGCGGCGCGCCAGAATGTTGAAGATCAGGTCGTCGCTCGCCGTGCCGGTTGCCAGAGGATGAATGCCTTTCAACACATGAGCGAAGCGCACCTTGGCCGCTACTGCCGCGAGTTTGACCTTCGCTGTAACACGCGCAGCCTGTCGGACAGCGAGCGCGCTCAGACGATTGTGAACGGTATGGAGAGCCGTCGTCTCACCTATCGGCGGATCGACTCAGTCGCCGCCGAAGGCCGCGCATCATCATATCATGCTGCATGCGCTGGCGAAGCGGGGTGACGGGAACGTCCGTTGTAACGATAGTCATCATATGCTCCCCTTCGTTGAAGGAGCTCCATGATCGGCCTACCGCGCCGCCTGGCTCAACGTCCGTGCATTCTCGCTACCGCAGTCCTGGCGCCCCTCCCGCGAAGCGGGTTCGTCCATCAGGCGCAAAGCGGTCAAACGCTACTTGAGGGAGCGGCCGATCGTGTGCAGCCTCAACCCGGTCGATCGAAGTGACTTGCAGGCTGCGCTCGTTACTGTTGCCATTTGGACCAAGATGACGAGAATGCCCCCATCGGTTCGCGGGGATCAAGAATGCAAGACGGACTAGTCGATCGGATTTATGAATGCTCGGTGGTGCCGGAGGCGTGGCCAGCGGTTCTCGACGAGGTGGCGGCCCTCGCGGGATCGGCAGGGGGGCTGCTCTTCTCGGCGCGCAAGGCACTGAACTGGACCGCTTCCGAGCGAGTAGCCGACGTCTTTGCGGCCTATGTGGAGGAAGGATGGTTCGGGAAATGCAGTCGGCGCGTTTGCCTGATGGGCCGCGAAGAACCCTCCTTTTTCGTGGAGCATGATTTCTGGAGTGACGAGGAAATTGATGCCGACCCGGTGTATCGCGACTTTTTCCGTCCGCGCGGGCTGGGATGGTCGGCGGGAACCGGGGTCCAGGTGCCGACCGGTGACAATATCGTGTTCAGCGTCGAGCGGGCCTTTACTGACGGCCCCGTGGCGGCCGAAAGCGTGTCACGGCTCAACCTTCTGCGCCCGCATCTGGCGCGCAGCGCGCTTGTGAGCGCGCGCATGCAGCACAAGCGCGCGCAGGGCGCCGCCGAGGCGCTGACGGCGATTCAGCTGCCGGCCTTTCTGCTGCGCGCCGGCGGTGAAGTTGTCGAGATGAGCCAGCTTGGCGCCGATGTGTCTTCGCTCGTGATATTGGGCGCACACGGCCGCCTGCACCTGGCCGACAGGCAGGCCGATGCGCTCCTCGACGATGCCCTCGTATCGCTGACCTCGGCGCCCGAAATCAGCGCGCGATCGTTTCCGGTGCGCGACGCGGCTGGAATGCCCCGGCAGGTTGCGCATCTGATCCCTGTCCCGCGCGGCGCACACGATGTCTTTGGGGATTCGTACGCTTTGCTGATGATGGTACCGGTCACGTCGGATCGCGTGCCCTCAGCCACCCTGCTGAAATCGCTATTTGACCTGACGCCGTCGGAAGCGAGGGTTGCCAGCGGTATCGCCCGCGGCGAGACGCCCGATACAATCGCGGCATCAGGCCAGGTCGCCATCAGCACCGTTCGCAGCCAAATCCGCAGCGTGCTCGAAAAAACGGGCACGTCACGGCAGTCGGACCTTGCCGGGCTGCTGGCCCGGATCGGTGCAACTGCCCCGAATTAATCGAAAAACTTCGTTCCATCCTCCATCTGAAGGATGAACAGCGCGCAGGGTTGGGCTCTATTCGCAATCGCTGACGGCGATCTGCGACCCACAGTCGTCAGCGGGCGGTGCGCCTGACCCATCGGGCCAAGCGCACCGCCGCCAGATCCGACCCGATCACCAAGCAGCGTCGCCGCTCAGCGGTCAGCCGGTTTGGCCAAGACTCGGAGGGGGCTAGGAGGACCGTCGGTCGCATCGAAACGATGAGCGAATTCGAGGGGCAGGTTCAATTTCTTGCGATCGGCAAATGACAGCCACAGCGAGCTCAGCGCGCCATCGTTTGGCCAGAACATTCGCAGCCGCGCTGGTCGCGGCGGCGGCGCTGTTTACGCCGGCAACCGTGGTGGCATCCGCGGCGGCCAAAGAGCCCGCCGACGCGTTCGCGCTGCACCAGGCCGCCCTTACCGCGGAACGGCAGGGCGAGATGATGCTGGCTATCGAGAGTTTCGACCGCGCCTGCGCCATGAAACTGGCACCTTCTTGCACGATGGCAGGGCTTGCCAAGCTGGACGACGCGAACGGCAGCGAAGACCTGATGGCCGCCGCACGCGATCTTGCAACCGGGTGCCTCGCGGGGAGCGATTTCGCGTGCGCAAAAATGGGCGTGGCGCTTGGACAAGCCTTCCCCGGCGCGGCGAGCGCAGAGGGTATTGCCGCGATCGCACTGTTGCAGATGGGCGAAGATTGCCGCGCCACCCCGCACGACACCGCCTGCTACGACGCCGCCGCCCTGTTGCACGCCGAGGAACGGGGCGGCGCGGATATGGGCGCGATACAGCGTTACGCTGCCACAGCCTGTAACCATAAGGCCTATCCAGGATGCCTGCCCTTGGCGGCTTTGCCCGCGGACGAAAGCGATTTAGTAGAACGCGCGTCGGCGCATTGCCGTGCCGCTCGCGCGGATGGTTGCATGACCTTGCTGGCGTTTCTTCTGAAGGACGAGGAGCGCCTGAAGGCGCCCGACGCGCCGACAATCCTTCAACAAGCATGTGCTGCGCAAATCGGCATCGCCTGCGCCAACTTGGGGCTGTTTTACGCAAACGGCCCGATTGGTGCGCGTGACGATAGCGCCGCGCGCCGTTTCATGCGCGCAGGCTGCGATGGTGCGGTCGCGGAGGCCTGTTTCGCCTTCGCCGTGATGCACAAAAAGGGCATCGGCGGCCCCGTTAACCGGAACCGGTCGGTGGAACTGTTCGCCCACGCCTGTGACCTTGGTTGGGCAGAGGCGTGCGAAACGCTGGCGACGATCATCGGAGATGGCGACGCGTCGGCGCAGCCCGACCAAGACGCCCACACGCTGCGCCAAAGAGCCTGCCGGCTTGGCAGCGACAACGCCTGCGGCGCGGGCACGTCAGCCTCGACTTCACCGGTTTGAAAGGCGGGCCAGCTCGTTCCATGCCAATTCGCAGGATCCTCTCGCGCATGTCCATCACGCTCTCCGTATCTGCAATCCTCGCATCGGTCACCGCCGCGCAGGCGCAATCCGACAACGAAAAGCTGCGTTCGATGGCGCAACTTTACGGCGTCGCGACCTATGCCTTGGGCGCCAATGAGCAGTGCGACCTGCTCGATCAGGGCGAGTATCGGGGGCTGGTCGTGCTGCGCGACGCGCTCACCCCCGACCTCTCGCGTGCCACGACGAGCGAAGTGTTTACGTCGTTGAACCACGCACCGACCGGGACGAAGGACTGGGCAAAGGGATGCCTCGCGCGCCGCGCGCACGAAACCGAATGGCGCCGCATCGATAGCGCGCAGCTGATTGCGCACGCGCTGCAGGCGGCGCCCACGGTGATGACCAGCGATCCCGGCAAATGCTCGACGGGTAATATGGGCGAGAAGCTGCCGCGATCCGACTGGACAATTGTCGCAGCCATGGCCGCCCGGCACCACGCCAATAGCGAACGCGCGGCGTTCGACGGACTGAAAAAAATGTTCGCCGGACTGATCGACGCAGACTGCGCGCGCGCGCAGAGTTCGTCATTGCTGCAGGCGGGGTTTGACGCCCTTTGGCTCGCCGAGGACAATGCCCTCGCCAACGGCGGCGACAAAGGCCCGGGTTCATCGCTGGCGGGCAGATATCAGTCTGTCGTGGCGGCAAAGGCAATGGGGCCGTGGCGGCTACGGCGCGGCGGTTTTAACGGGTCATTTCCGCGCGACGGGATCAACGCTTTTCGCCTCGTCGGGCGCGGCGACACCACCACCGCCTTCCTCCATCTGGCAAGCATTGGCGCGTTCAGCGGTCCTCGCGGTGAACTGCTGTTCCGTCCTAACGGTGGCTGGACGGTCCGGCTCGGCGGCAATGCTCCCGCCGTCGCGTTGAGCATCAGCGACGGCACGAGCATCCCCCTCATCAAATTTTCGGGAAGCGGGACGGAGGGTCTGGGTTCTGCGCGCTTCGAGCTGCCAAAGGCATTAATCGCCGCGCTCGTGGGCAAGGCCGACGCGACTATCGTCCATATCAAGTGGCAGGACGGCGACGGCAAATGGACGCCCTTCTTTGGCCTAGGCCGGAAACCCGATCCCCAGAAATTCACGCTCGGCGAGCTCCGCGAAGCCATCGCATGGGCGACCGTGCCGCGCCCCGAATGATGACCACCTTGCTCCGCCTTTTCCTCGCCCTAACGCTTACGGGCCTATTCACGCTGGCCCCGGCGTCGTCGGCACAGTCGCCGGGCAGCGACGCGGCCGATCTGCCCCGGGCGTGCGACATCGACCGCGACGCGCAATCGTGCCTCAAACAGGCAATCCGCCTTTACGAAGGCAAGAAGCTTTCCAAGGACGACCTGACCGCACGTCGCTTCGCAGCGAAAGCGTGCGCGGAGGGGGCGGCCGAAGGCTGCAATTTTCTTGCCGCAATGCTCGAAAAAGGGATCGGGGGCCCGGCCGATCGCCAGGCGGCGGTGCGCAACTATCGCCGGGCGTGCAGTGCGGGCTATGCCAACGCCTGTTACAACCTCGGCCAGCTCTTTTACTACGCGGCAGCGAATGAGAGCGAGGTCGTCCAGGCGCGCGCGCTATTCGCTGAAGCGTGCGACGCAAAGATAGCCGATTCCTGCAACAATCACGCCGTGATGCTGAAGTTCGGTGAAGGCGGGC
Organism: Sphingopyxis sp. 113P3; assembly: GCF_001278035.1. Lineage (NCBI taxonomy): Bacteria > Pseudomonadati > Pseudomonadota > Alphaproteobacteria > Sphingomonadales > Sphingopyxidaceae > Sphingopyxis > Sphingopyxis sp. 113P3. Next base: position 976,459 of record NZ_CP009452.1, on the reverse strand, counting down.
CGCGCGATCTGCCCGCCGCCCGCGCTCTCTTCGATGCTGCCTGCGCGGCGGGCAGCATCGATGGCTGCACCAACTATGGCTATATGCTGATGATGGGCGAAGCGGGACCGCGGGACGTCGCGCGCGCCGCGACCTTGCTCGACGCGGCCTGCACCGCCAACGCTGCAAATGCCTGCGACAATATGGGGGTCATGCTGATGAACGGCATGCACGGCCCGGCCGACTTCGGCAAGGCGGGCACGCTGCTGCGCAAGGCCTGCGCGCTGGGTAGCCATGGCGGTTGTTTCAACCTCGGCCAGATGCTGACGAAGGGACCGGAACGAATCCGCGATGCCGGAGCGGCCGACGCCGCGCACAAGGAAGCCTGCCGGCTTGGGCACAAGCAAGCCTGCACCCTCACAACCACCCCTTTGCAACCGGGAGCATGATGATGTTTTGCCTTTCACCCGCACGGCCCCTGACCCTGATCCTCGCAGTGGCGGCGCTCTCCGCGCCAGCCCTTGCCCAAAGCGGCGGTCTCGACGATCTGGTGGATGGCCTAGCTGCCGAATCCAAGGAAGCGCTGGAAGCATCCGAGGCGCGGGTGAAAAAATGGTTCGCTGATGCCGATATTCAGGCGCTCAAGGCACGCGCCGATGCGGGCAATGCGTCCGCGCAGGTCGCTTTCGCTGATAGGATTCGCGACGATCTGCTCGGCGAACCCTGGGCACGCGAAAAGACCCAGCAACAAATGCTGAAATATTATGCGCTCGCGATGGCGCAGAACAACGGGCTGGCGTTCGCGCGGGTCGGCGAAATTGCGGAATCGCCCGACTACAGCTGGAAAATGAAACGGCGCTCGCGCGATCGCGGCGAAGCGATATCCTATTATGAAAAAGGCGCCGTGCTCGGCAATCGCGAGGCGGCGGCAGGCTTCCTCAGAATTGCGCTCGATCCCAACTATTGCAGTTTCTGTGAGGATCAGGGCGAACTGAAATTTGACCGGACGAAACGCGAGGCTGCCGGTCTTCTTGACAAGGAGTCGGGCGAACTCTCCATCGCCTACCGAACGGAAAAGACAGAAGCCCTGGCAAAGGCCATCCGCTATGCCACCCCCGTCCGGCTGCGTGCGGGCGACGCGGCAGCGCACCTGCTCGCCGCGCAATATCTGACCGGTGTTCAGTATCACTGGAGGTCCGGGATCGGCATTACCGACGCGCAAAAACCCCGCTGGCAGCTGCTGGAGGGCGACTATCTGCTGCCTCGAAACACCGCGAAGGCGATCGAGATACTGACCGAATTATCCGGGCGCGGCGACAATCTTGCTAGCCGTAAGCTGGCGTCGCTTTACTTTACGGGCAGGAATGACGGCGGCGGCGCGGTGCTGCGCGACTATGACAAATATATCTTCTATATGGACCGGGCGGTGACCAACGGCAGCGTGCTCGCAGCAAACGACCTCGGATTTGAGCTGCTATCAGGCCGCAAGCTCCCGGCTGATCACGCGCGCGGTTTCGAATATATCGCGAAGGCCGCGCTCAAGGGATATGGTCCCGCCGAACTATCCGCCGGCTATGCACTGCGCGACGGGCGCGGCGTGACCAAGAATGAGGCGCAAGCGCTCGAGATGTTCAAGCGCGCCGCCGACCACGGCGAGCTAGACGGGGCGGTGCAAGCGGCCGCGATGTATCGGGCTGGGCGCGGTACGACAAGCGGCCGGGCCGAAGTCCCGAACGCCTATGCCTATGAAAAGAAAGCCGAGGCGATGCGAAAGCTGACCCCCGCGATGGCGGACGTGGTTCGTCGCGGTCATCAGGACAAGTTCGACTGATCCGATCAAGCCCGCGGGTACAAGGTTCGCCGACCGTCGGGAGCACGGATGAAGGCCGGAAGACGACGGCACTAATTTGGCGCGGCTTGGCCTGACCGCGAGGCGTTCAATTTGAGTAGAGCCTTCCGTGACATCGGCATTAAAAACAATTCCCGCGGCCTTTGTGGTTTCGCTCGGACTGGCCGCCCCAGCCAACGGCAAGGAGCGCGTCGATACCTATCTCGTGCCGGATGCGACGGGTGGCGCCCCGATCTTGCTGAAGAGCGTGGGAGACTGGCACAAGGAAAAGAGCGTTCGCGCCGCGGTCGTCAAGTCCGGCGTTCCGATCGCCAAAGAGCAGAAAGTGCCGGGGACCCGACATCATCAGGCGCTGAAGGGCGATGCCGTCTATCTGCGTGGTATCACCGACGTCAAAGGCAAAGAGCTGCTGCCCCGCGCCTATCGGATGGCAGTGCCCATATCCTCGCGCACCGCGCTCGTCCGCCGCATGGACGAAATATATGGCTTCGTCGATCTCAAGACGCGCGAGTTCCGAGCGCTGCCGCCAGCCGCCAGTTTCAAGACCTTTCCTTTCGGGTCCAAAGCTCCCATGCGGCTCGTACTCGGCACGCGCCAGTCGGATGGGACATATTCGTACTGCGTTGTCGGCGCGACGCGCAATTGCGATGCCAAAATCACCAAAGTTGATGGAAGCGCGACCAGCAACCGGCTCGAAAGCAGCATTCATGGCTTTGCAGACAATTTCGTCGTGCGGCATCGCGAGGGTGATCGCACCTGGTCTGCGAGCTATCGTTGGGATCAGACGGTGGTTGCTTCCGCGCTGCCACCGGTGACCGTCGTGCAACGCTATGATCGGGACACCAACAGTATCCGGTTCAATTCGCTCCTGTTCGAATTGCCACTACCGCCCCGGCGCTTCGGCACTGTCCTGACCAAATTGTATTGGCCGATGGACGATAGCGCTAGTCCCGCAGCAATGCCGGGCGATTTCGTCGGCATGTTCCCTTTCGATCCGATACGAACGGGCAGCAAACATGTCGAAGCGTGGGAAGGCTATGTTGTCATTCGTCTGGTCGATGGCGAAGAGCGATACTGGATTGGCGATCGCATCCAGCGCGGCAGCGAGGTCATTTATACGCCGGAAATGCTCGCTAAAGTGAGTCATGCACTGGTCGGACCCTTCACCGATGTCTGGATCGAGGGCGGCGGGATTGACGCAAGGGGCGATATTCCGGATCGATTTTATCGGCTCGCCGTCCGGAGAGGAGGAACGGGTAACGCCGCGCAGTGGGTTTCTGCCGAACGGCTCGACCCAACGGTGCCGCTCATGACACGTCTGAGAGAAGCGCAGACAAGCACGCTTAGCGTAAGCGACCCAGTGCTCGCAACGCACCTTCAACTCGGCGCCGATGCACGCCGCCGCGACGCGGCGCTCGCCGCCTACAAGGCGCAAACCGATCAACGCGGCAAGATCCTGTCCGATTTGCGCGCTCTGCCGCAAACATTCGTTTCGGCTCCGGGGTCGTGTTACCCCTATTATGCGCATGCGAAGACCCAAGTCGGCCACGAACCCGGTCTGTTTATGCGTGCCTATGATGCCAACCCAACCGAAGCGTGCCGCCTTGTTCCAGAGTCGATCTATGCCAGCATGGAACGTGCCGGGCTAATTCGGTCGGGCGGCACTGCGAGCAAGCTGCCGGAAAAGACCTTTGCTGAAAAGGTCGCGGACTGGAACCGGGATATCGAAAGTCGGGGCAAGGCTAAGGAGCTCGAGCGGGCCACCACGGGACGCACGTGCGTCACCGTGGTGCATGTGCGTTATTGCTAGCGCACATTTTACCTCTTGAGTTGGAGGCTGCCCCGCAATCCCCAACCGCTACGTTTTGGCGTGGCCGCTAAAGAACGAGCACGGAGAGGATTTCACGGATTCGGGCAAAAACTGCCGTTCTTCGACATCACAATTACATGGCGGTTTTCAAGGGTGGGCCGGTCGGTACCACGATCACTTTTGGGCCGCATTCAAAGCTATAGTGCACGACCGAAATGAAGCGTAAAGCGGATGATCAGTCCTCAGACGACCTGATCGATACCCCCAACCTGTAGCTTCATTTAAAATTCGCGCTCATGCGCGAATAAGAAATAGTGATATTTCAACCTCTTAAATTAAAGCAGGCGGGACGTGGTAGCCAATGCGTACCTAAAAAAATCGTTTAATTTCAATGGCTAAAAAAGGTTGGTAGCGGAGGAGGGACTCGAACCCCCGACACGCGGATTATGATTCCTGTCTTTTTCAAGCATTTGCGCGGGTTTTGCTGTAAACCGCGTCAAAATCCGATCCTTTCATTACAAAAACTTAGCTACCCTACTGTAAACCAAATCAGGCCGATAATCGCTTGGCCAGCTCCACCACAACGCGGGCCTCGTCGACATATCGCGCGCGGACTTCCGCCACCCTTTTTGCCGTCCAGCCCACTATGCGGGATATCTGTTCGTCGGTCAGTCCCTTGACTGCCAGGAAGGTGACGAACGTCCCGCGAAGGTCGTGGATCGTTCGGTCAAACCCTTCCGGCTTGGACTTCTGAAATACACTCCCCAGCCCGCTCGTCGTCCACGCCTTGCCCCGGCTATTGAGCAGCACCGGGCCTTCCTTCTTCGACCTGGCATTGAGCCATGCCCGAAGCTCGGGAAGGATGGGGATCACCGCCCTGCCCTTGCGCTTCTTGGTGACGAGTACGATTGCGTTGTCGCCGACATGCGACCAGTCGAGCAACACAAGGTCGCCGAGCCGGAGCCCGGTCAGGCTGGCGACGGTAAGCGCGTCCATCAGGTGCGGCGGGCAAATGGGCTCCCCGTCCTCGTCGGTCGCCCGCATCGCTGACCAATGGCGATCCTCCCATATCAGATCCGAGCGATCGGCGCTGTGTATCTGGGGGATCCCCGCGGCAACATTGATCGCGACATATCCGCGCAGAAGCCCCCACGCCAGCAACGTGCCGAGCATGACGGTGAGCTTGTCAGCCGTGCGGGGCTGTGAACGCCACCGGTCCCGCCACTTGATGATATCGCCGCGCATACGGCGGTCCTCGAATATCTCCAGCGGGAAGGCTCCAAACTCATCCTCGATCCGATCAAGGGATTTCCGGTAATCCCGCTGCGTTTCGGGCGCCAGGCCTGTAAAGTCATCGTCAGCGCGGTACTCGGCGGCAAGCCAAGAGACAGTGCCCAAGGGCGCGCCTTGGCGCTTCATCTCGAACGCCTTTTCAAGAAGAGCAGGCGTGATCGTCGGACGCGTGCCATCCACCGTCAAGATGTTCGGGCCGCCGCGATAGGCGTAGACGTGCCACCGGAGGCCGCCCTTGATCTTCTTCTTAACGACGTGCAGCCCGGTCATGACTCTGCTTCCAGACGTCGTACGCATTGGCCTTGCCCCCAGATTCTCCGAGGGGGTGAATGGTCACGTGGTCAGGGTATATGTCAATGGGGCCGATCTCGACGCCTGCGTCCTTGGCCGCTTTCAGGACGCGCTTGATCTCCGGCGAGGACAGAAGCTTGGTCACCGTCCCTCCCTCCAAAGCATTGCGGGTTGAAGCGGGTCGATCCGGTGCTTGCCGCGCGCCATAGGATGCGTCGGAGCGCCGCTGCCGGTCTTTCCCCAGCACCACAGGTCGGGCCAAGGCTCTTCGTTCGACTGGATTTCCTCGATCACCTGTTCGACGCAATCAAAGTCTATGTCGCGCGCGATGTTGCCCCAGCAGACGAATACCTGGTCGGCGGCCTTGGCGGTTTCGGCAACATGGCTGAAATTGGCGTGAAGCGCGTCACGGTCATACCATTCTCCGCCCCATATCGCCGCCACTCGGGCCTTGCATACGCGCGGGTCGGGCGAGCAGAACGGAAACACGTTCACCGCGTCATATCCGCCGAACCCATAATGCTGAAACCAGCGGTTCCACCATTTCGAGGTCGGGTCATCCTTGAGGGCGTCGGCATCGGACGGGTTGCAGCCGATCACACAGGCGCGCGGTCCCGGCCCCCAGCGGCGGGAGAGCGTCAACCGAACGCCGGGGCGCAGGAATGTCGCATCCCTCTGCAAGACCGGATCGCCGAGAAGGTCGAGGGCTTCAGCCATCTATTCCTCCATCACCCCAGCCCGAAGGTCATCGGCAAGAATGCGATAGATCCGGGCGGCGGACCTGTTTCCCGCGCGATTTGCACGGCTGGCGCGGTCATCGAGTGCAGCGGGCAGGTTCAGCGCGGCAACGATCGCCCTCGCCGCTTCATCGGTCGAAGCATCAGCGAAGTGTTGATCGGCTTTCAGGATTTGCTTGCCAGATGCGCGGTAGGCCTCAGGCATAGACCGTCCCCTGCCCGTCGCATTTCGGGCACTCGATTTCTTTGTCGCCCTTCTCGATCCGGCCCCAGCCGTTGCACTTGGGGCAGTCCCGCGACGACGCCTTGCAATCCCGCTTCCGGCAGGCGTTCGCATCTTCGTCAGTCACAGCGCCGCATTTGCTGCACCATGTATATTCGTCGTCGCTGGACAGATGATCGTTACCGCGCGCGACTTCCAAGCGAATGTCATCATGGTCGAGCAGGTCGGCGAGCAGCCAAATGACGGCCCCGGCTTGCTTGGGCGACAGTTTCGGCGCCGGCCACGATACACCCTCGTCATCGCGCCCGCGCATCACCTCGTAGTAATGCTCCATCCGCGAACGATAATATTCGCCGGTCCAGCGGTCGGGCTTGACCCGGAGCATTTGCAGGCCGTGCCAAAACGTCTGCGCATCTTCCGGCGTGATGGTTTCGCCATCGGCAACCGGGTTGCTGGCCCACTTGGCGATGTCGGCATAAAGGCGGCGGACCCAAGCGTTATGCTCAAGCACGGTTTTGCAGAGGATCTCGTCGTCAACATCGGGGAAGCCGAGACGATAGTTGGGATCGAAGGTATCCCAATGGACGGGGTTGTCCTTATACTGCGACCGCTTGAGACCCAGCGTTTCCTCGACCGATTCGACATGGCGCAGGATGCTCGCAAGCGTTCCCTTCGGCGCGGTGATCGGCTCGGTCAGGCCAGTCGAGAATGAGAAGAAGACGTGATAGCTCATGCCCCCGCCCCTTCCATCGCCGAAAGCCGACGATCGACCAGCGCAACCGCATTCGATGCCAGGTCAACCGCTGCGTCCAGTTCGCGCCAAGTAACTTCGTGAGACGCCGCGGCCATTTGCTCGCGCACCACGGTCCAGCCCCGCACGACAACGCCTTCCTCGGTCACGAAGAGTTCGATTGTTCGCCGCCCACGCGATGCTTCACGAGCGAGGCGGGCGGCTGCTTTGAGGTTGGCGGTGGTCATTCCGTCACCTCATCAGGCCGAGGAACCCGGATTTTGCGCTTGCTGTCGCCCCAATATGTGCGCGACGTTTGGGCGTCGTTGAACGACTTCACGGCTTGATAGAATGCTTCAACACCCTCCAGATCATCAACGGACGCATCATCGTGCATGTTGCTGATGACGCCATCTATAACGTCATCTGGATCAATTTTCGGGTAGGTTATGTTGCACGGGCTTACCCATTCGAGGCCAGCGTCAACGGCATCGTCCATCTCGTGATAATAGGTATCGCCGTCGAATGCGCAGTATGGACCGCCATCGTCTGGAACCTCTTCGGCTGCCGCCAGCTTCTTCGCGTAGCGGCACGGCTCGCAAGCGGTCCAACCCTTCGGGCATTCAGCGCCGCACTCGGAACAATCGTTGTGCGTTTTGCAGTTGTAGCAGTTTTCCGCAGCTTCTCGTGCCGCCTGATGCGCGCGCTCGTCGGTTGCGGAATAAATGCGTGGGGAATGGACGCTGCCGCATTGCGGACATGCATATAGCTGCGGCTTGCGGTCAGGGTCATCGGATCTGACCAGAATGATGACGCCCTTATCCACGGCCCAGCACCCGCGCCAGAAGCCCGCGCTTGGGCTGTTCCATTGGCAGAATCGGCCCGCGTGCCCTCTCCTGCTGCCACTGTGTCTGGTATCCGGGGCGGCGGGTGACGCGGAAGATGCGCTCGGTGGTGCTGTAGGTCATCACGCCCTCCCCCGCTTCCTGCGCTCGCGGTCCCGCCGGAGACGGGCGCGCCACTTCTCGGCGTCGGGGCGGAGGGAGGCGATTGCAGAGTGGGCGCTGGTCAGCAACTCGCCGCGCGTTCCGTAATCCTTCACTAGCTTGCCGAGATCGTCGGTGGCCTTGCGGGCTTCGGCCATCGCTTCGGATAATGCGTTGTCCTGCTTTGCCAGTTCGAGATTGAGCCGGTTCGTCTCAGCTATGTGATCCTCGACCCGCATCAGGCCGATCTTCGCGAGAATACTGTCTATGATGGTCAATGATTTCTCGGGCGGGCCTTGTTAGGTGCCCGCCCGCCTTCTCTGTGGTGAAACTATGCAGCCCGATCCATCGGCTCGGACCAACGGACGCCATGTGCGGCGCCGTGGGCGTAAATCAGTTCGATGAGAGCGGCGAATTGCGACTTGGAAAGCTGCGATGAGCGGTGGCCAACGGGGAAGAACCCCGCGCCGTCCAGCTTCGGCAGGTATCGCATCTCAACGCCTAGCGCGTCCATGAAGCGCAGCTTGATATCGTTGGCGTCCATCGCCTGCATGTCGGGTATCTGCCGCTGGCAGTCCGCGATCATCGCCCACATCTTGGCGTTCTGGTCGAGCGTCCGCGTCGGCTCCGAAATGGTCACGACATAATCAGCGGGGGCGCGAAGAATTAGCTTCTGCGCGCGCTGGCGCTGTTCGGGGCCGACGAGTTTGATCGTGATCTTGTCAGACATTGCTCGCGCTCCTTCTTTACTTCGCGGATCTCGGCGGCCTTCGGAGAGGCGCGGCAGAAAGCATCAATCAGCGCCTCCAGGTCCTTGCCTTTCCAGAATGTCGCCTCGCCGACTTCGTGCTGGCGGCGGTGGCAGTCCCGGCACAGGCTGACGGTGCGGAAGTCGTCAGGCTTCTGCCCCATGCCCGCCCCGCTCCCGAGGCGGACATGCGCGACCTCGATCCATGCCGTTGCCCCGCATATCGAGCAGATGCGGCTACGGACGAAGTTGCGATGCGCTTGGGATTTCCAGCGGCTGGCGCGCTTCGGGGCCTTGGGGATGGCTCTGGGCAACATCAAAACGGACAATCGTCGTCGAGGTCATCGGTGGCCCAATCGCCGCCGCCGCTCTGCTGTTGGTCGCGCGGCTTCGTATGGCCGTATTCACCGCCCCAGCCGCTGTCCGATTGCCCGCCCTGCTTCGGGGCGCCGTCGAGCATGACCAGCTTGTCGCCCATGATCTCGGTGGCGTACCGGTCGTTGCCGTCACGGTCCTGCCACTTGCGGGTCGAGAGGCGGCCAGAGACATAGATCTTGCTGCCCTTACGCAGATACTTCTCGGCGACATCGACCAGCCCGGCGCGCAGGACGATGGATACCCATTCGGTGCGCTCCTTGCGCTCGCCATCGCGAGATTTCCATTTCTCGGTGACGGCAATCCGAAGGTTCGCGATGCGGTCGCCAGACTGGAAGGTCTTGCATTCGGGATCGGCGCCAAGGTTGCCGATGAAGCTGCATTGGTTGAGGCTGGACATTACTTCGCCTCCGCAATTTGCTTGGCGGCAGGCTGTGCCTCAAGGGCGCTGGCGGTCAGCATCTCGGCGGTCCGGCGACCGGCGGCCGCGATCTCTTCCGAAATGAGCGCAACGATCTTGTCGGATGCGTCGGCTGGCAGGTTCAATTCGACCTTGCCGCTTTCGCCGTGGATTTCGACAGTTGCTCGGAACGGCTTCGTAGGATCGGCGCGGCCGTATCCAATGTAGCCGTCGCGGTGAATGGAAACTCGGGTGACGAACATCAGACAATCCTCTCTTCAATGATATCAACACCCGGAATCGGGCTCTCGCCGTTCACCGGGCGGACCCCTGCCTTCACGTCCTCGTCTGCGAGAACCTGGAGGAAGGCTTTCACCCGATCGGGCTGCGTCTTTGCGTAGTAGGTCAGGGCCTTGCCGCCCTCGCCGTCGCGGAGACGCGCAATCCAGCGCGAGCGCAGGCCGATGGCGCGATGCTCGCCCTTCGCCTGCACCTTTTCATTCTCGACAGCCTTTAGCGCCTTCCCGGCTTCCTCGGCAGCGTCGAGAAGATCGTCTGCCGCATCGATCGCGTTGAGGTCGCCGGTGCCAATCGCCGAGCGTCGCGCCTCGATGGCTTCCGCCTGAGCCTTTTCGTGTGCCTCTCGGGCTGCTTTTTCGCGCTCCTGCTTTTCGGCTTCCAGCTTGTTCAGCCAGACGGTCAGGAGTGATCCGAGCGCCGCGACCGCCTTGCTCACTGACCCCGGCTGCTTGTTTTTCAGCGGGGCGATGTAGAGATTGTAGCGGTCCTGAATTTTCTGGATTTCGTCATCCAGCGGCTTCTTCTCGGCAACGCGGGCTTCGTCCGCCAGTTTGGCGGCATCCTGCAACTGCTGGCGCAGCCGCCCGATCTCATCGGCGATACCCTGCGAGGAAATGGCGTCGCCGTCCGCCCAATTGCGGGCCTCGGTCAAAAGGTCATCCATGTGCGCCTTGATCGCGTCCCACTGCATGGCCGCTTTCGCTTCGGCGGGCGGGTTGTTTCCTCCGATGCCGCGGTTTGGCTCGTCGGTCGGTGCCTCGGATTCCAGCTTGCGAATATGCTGGTCGAGCCACCCGATTTCCGCCGTGCGGTGGCGCTGCGTCTCGTCGCGCTGGATTTTCGCCAGTGCGTTTTTCGCGTAGCTCAGCGGCATGGTGTCGATCGCGATCGGCCCCTTGCTGCTCTGATACATATTGGTCATGGTCAGGCCTTTCAGGCTGCGAGATCGGTTTCGGAGATGTCCCCGAAATCGTCGTTGGATTGGGCGGCTTTGTTCGTTTCGGCCTTCGCCTGTTTCGCGATCCTCTCGTCGCAGACGCCGATGACCTCGTTGAACTGGTCGAAGTTGAGGTTGCGAAGGTCTTTGACGCCGTATTTTTCGCAGACGCGGGCAGGCGTCAGGCGAGCGGCCTTCATCTTTTGGGTGAGGCGCTTAAGCTCATCGTCGGGCATCCCGCGCACGACTTCATGCGTCGTCGCGTCGGCGTCGTTGTCGCCTTCGGTCGGGATCGCGAATGCCATGAACGCCGCGTATTTGTAGGCAGCGGACATAGCCTTGTTCGTCGCCTTGTCGCCGCTGTCCATCGCTTCGCCATAGGTGCGGACGGTGTGCGTCGATCCATCCTCGACCGCGACGAAATCGAATTCCGCCGTCACGGTCACATAGAACAGGACGCTTTCTTTCGGTGGCCCACCATTGTATCCCGGCTTCATCGATACCCGCTCGGAGCGGGAGCAATCGACCATGCGGGGCAAGACGCAAAGGCCGTGCTTGGCAAGCAGCGGCGACAGGGCTGAATAAACCTGGTCGATGCCGCGGAATCGGTATTTCTGTTGCTCGTTCACACCATCCTTGGCGATGCCGACTTTCGACAATTCTTCCTGGATGGCAGCGATGGCTTTGTAGACAGCGGTCACTTGCTTTTCTCCATGTCAGGGGTGTTGGGGGTGGCTTTCGAGATGGAGGCGAGCAGCGTGGAACGAATTTCCGAAGCGCCATCGATGCCGCCGAGGAAGTCGAACGCCTCGTTGGCTGCTGCCAGCAATTCAGGCGCGGCGGCGATAAGGCGGGCGTTGGCTTCCCACGGGTCGGTCTTGGCTTCGCGGTGAGCCGCAAGCGTTACCTCGTCGCATGCCTCTGGATCGCGGGCTTGGCAGATTATTCCGCCTAGCAGCCTGCCTTGTTCAGTGACCGGCGCACGCACGATTCCCCAATCGTCGTATGAATCGGGACGATATGACCAAGGCCCCGGGGTATGCAAGATGCTCATTATTGCTCTCCAGTGATTTGAGAGGGATGCTCATCGAACCACGCGTCGATTTCCTCGATCAGCGCCTCGCGCGTCGGGGCATCGGCCTTCTCGCCGTTGTCGACCCAGCCATCTTCCTCTCCTTCCCAAGAGGCGTCATAGTTCGGGCTGACTGCCGACCATGCCGGTTCGGGCCAGCGGCCTTGGCTGATCGTCCAGCCGCGATAGGTGTCGGGCGCGCTCACAGCACCACCCCCCAGCCAGCCGCCACCACAGCCAGCATCCCAAAGACAAGAAACCAGCCTGCGATTTCACGCTTGGGGATGGTGCGGATGATCTCGACGGGCCGCATTGCCCCTGCCGGGACAAGCTGCATCTCGCGCAGGGCGTCGGAGTGGGTGGCGCGGTTGAAAGCCTCGAGGTTGGTGCGGTGGGTCATTGCTGGCCTCCCGTTGCTTTCGCTATCAGCTCGTTGACCATTGCCAAGCGACGCTCACGGCTATCCTCGCTGAGAGGGTGGATCAGATCGTCGCGATACTGGAAGACGGCTGCCAGAAGGTCCGGCGACGTGGAAATCAGCCGCGCATTGGCCTCTTGCTCTTGCCAGCCAGCATAGCCGCCGACCTCCACGATCATCGCGCGCTGGAGCCCCTTTTCTGCATGGCCGCCACCGACAACGGTCGAGAGGGTGTTAAAGTGGAACGGGTCGGTCACCGCTTTCCAAGGCCCCGGAGTGTGCTGCGCGCTCACAGCCCCCACTCCCGCTCGAAAGCCCTCTTCCGCTCGCAGTAGGCCCAACCAAATTCATGGTTGACGCGGCACTCGTCCTCCAGCTCCTCGATCTGCGCCTTATCCACGTCCAGAACGTCATCGAGAGCGTAGGCAAGGGCTAGGCGGGCTTCGTCCTCGTATTCCGGTCCCCACTCAAGCGCGCGGTCGCAGATGGCGCGGATCGTCTCGAAAGACTTCATCCGGTCGTGGATCTGCACCTTTGCCAGAGCGGCGCGGTAGGTGGCGAAGGCTTCCTTCTGTTCGGGTGTCGGCGCGGTAGCCATTTCGTTTCCCTCCATCATTCCCCGTGGGGTGTCTGATGGAGGTCAGTATATGCGGGTATTTACCCGCGTCAAGCAAATATTGCGTGTAACTACCCGCAAAGGGCTTTCGGGCACGAAAAACCCCGCCGGGAAAGGCGGTTGCCAATATGTTCCCGGATCGTTCCCGAGGGTTTTGCTTTGTTCGCGATTCGTGCTAGAGGGGTGGGTGGAGGCTTGTCTTGCACCCAGCCCCCACCCGAACGGCCGATTTGCTGGAGGCCGTCATGGGTTACGATATACGTACAATGGCCCCAGGGTGCAACGGTTATGCGAATTGGCGCTTTATCCGTGGCCGTAAAAGCTGCCTTGGGTACGCCGCGCACCGAGTTCGTTCCGGTAAAGGCCGAGTCCCGCAAAGAGGGTCGTTTTCTCTGATAAACGGGTGTCGTGGGGGTATCACCCGCCCCTCGGGAAGGCTAGCTGGATGCCAACCCGGATATACGTGTCTCAGCGCCACGGCCGATTTTTTTTCGGTCATTTTTCGACCTCGGAAGGACGCCGACAAGCTGTCATTGTCCAACGGAGGGGGCCACGACTGACCGCCGATAGCGGTGACACGGTAAACACGACAGAGAGCGCCAGCGGGCCAACCCGTTTCATTCCCTAGTGGAGTGGCCCTAACGGGTGGAGGGACTTTGCCCGCCACGATCCCAAATAAATTCGGCATATCAAATGCTCGTTCTCTGTGGATAACAGTCACCCCCCTCTTGAAATGTTGGAGAATTACCAAGAGAACAAACGTAGAACGTCTGTGGGGGATGGAATGAACCTGAATACCGAATTGATTGAACCAGCGTGCCCCGAGCAGTGCGAGAGATGCACCCTGCGCTGCGCGGCGATTGTCATGGTGCTAAAGTCTCTTCGTCGCGATCATGAGCGCCTTCTTCGTGAGGCGAGCTCGACTCGTCGGCCAACCGATCGTGAAGAGTTAAGACGTCTCGAAGAGCATCTGGAAACTGCCGCCCAAGCTTTTGAGCGAGCTCGCCCTCGTAGGGATCTACACCGAGCGTGGCCAATAGTGTCGCGAACGTATTTGTCAGCACGGTTGCACTAGGCAACCTTAGTGTGGGGCTCCAGCCAACAATATAATCTCCGGGGTCGCGCCCCAACGCCGTGACAATTCCGGCGAATACATCTGCGGACAGCCGCTTGTCCTGGCCACCCTTCCAGTTCCGATAAAAGTCCGGGTTTCGCCCGCCCGTCGCCTTCAGCGAAAAGCGGCGTCCTGACGTGCGCCTGACGCATTCCTCCATGTCGGCAACCAGCCGATCTATGTCAATTCTGGGCGCGCCTTCCATGAGCGCACTTATCAACTCGCGGGTATTTTCCCGCAATATCGTGTAATCACCCGCATGTGGGCTTGACCTGCGGGTAATTACACGCAATAAAGTGGGGCCATGGAACAGCACCCCATCTTGGCAGAGATCGAAACCTTCATTGCCGCCCATGGCATGGCCGAAAGCACTTTCGGTCGTGAGGCCGCTGGCGACTGGAGGCTCATCAAGGAATTGCGTGGTCAAGGCCGCTCGCGCCCTCGAAGGCTCTGGGGCGATACCGAGGACCGTATCCGCCGCTTCATGGCCGAATACAGGCCAGCCCAAAAAGAGCGCGCATAATGACCTCGGGGGGCGAACCACGGGGCGGGTGGCTCTGGACGTGCATCCATCTGGCCACGATGGCGCAATGGGGCGGGTACCTTGTCGTTCTCATCTTCGAGATCATAACGGAAGGTGACCTCCAGCGACCCGCCAATAGCGCAGGTCATTACAGCACTGGCTTTGTGCTGTGGATGGTCCTGCTTCTGAGCATGACCGTCGCGTCCGCATGGCGCGCATTTGCGCTCGAAGTTGAGGGTCCCCGTTCATGAGTTCCGCGCTCCCCCCGCGCGGCTGGCCCGGACAGTTCATTCCCCCTGTCCGGGCCAATAGTCACACAGCCACCGGGCGTCATAGCCCTGTCGGCTCCCAGCGCGGCAACCGCATCGGCAACGATTTCTCCGATGAGCCGCGCGTGGTTTTCATCGATTTCGGGCTCGGCACCATCGCCGCCCGCCGTCTCGTTCCTTTCTTCCATGGAGGCTATAATGGCTGATGATCGCCGCAATGGCTTGCTGCCAATGTCCCTGCCAACCCGAAATGATCTTCGGTCGGCCCTCGCGCAAATCGTGCGGTCGGTGCAGGCCGAGCATGGACTGACAGACGAGGCGCTGGCCGATCTTCTCGGCGTCAGCGATGGCACGATCCGCAACGTCCGCAACGAGCGCACCGACCTCAATCAGGAAACGATCGCCAAGCTCGGCGCGCGCTTCGGCCCCGAATGCCTCGATCCTTGGTCGGCCTGTTTCGGCGGCCGGAACGTGCCCAAGGATGCATCGGATGGGCGGGTATCGCTTACCGCGGTCACCGGCTCGCTGCACAAACTCTCGATCGCGACCGACGACGACAGCGAGGGCGGTGCGGCAATCACGCATATCGAACTGGCGGACATGCTGCCGGACCTCAAGGCGACGCAGCGACTGGTCAATTCTCTGATCGCCCGCGCCGAACGGCTGGGGATCGCAGCATGATCACCAACATTCTCTTCGCCCTTGGTGGCTCTATCGCAGGGTTTCTGGTTTGCGCGTTCTTTACCGCTGGGAAGCTGGCGGACCTCGGGAGTGATGACGAAGCGCTCGCCGCTTACGCTCGCTGCGCTGACAGCCAGAGCCTCGCGATCGAAAAGCTGCGCGCCATTCGGTCGATCATCGCCGGTAACAAGACCGTCCGCACGTCACGGATCGCGGAGGTGATCGGTGAGTGAGGTTGTCACCATCGGGCGGGCGACGCTCTATTGCGGGGATGCGCTTGAGCTGCTGCCAGGAATTGCTGCGGATCACATTATCACTGATCCGCCGTATAGTCAGCGGACGCATGGCTCCCACGACAAGCAGTCTCTGCGGCGCCGTGACGGAGCGGCTGCCCGCGAACTAGGCTATTCCGCGCTATCTGAATCGGATGCTCTGAGGCTGGCTGCGTTGCTCCATAATTGCCCCGGCTGGATCGTTTGGCTGACAGACTCGGAACTTGCCGCTCCGCTGAGGCGGGAATTTGATCGCCTTGGTCGCACAACCTTTGCTCCACTTCCTTATTTCCATTCTGGCCGCAGCGTAAGGCTCGCAGGTGATGGCCCTTGCTCATGGACAGACTGGATCGTCGTTTCGCGCACTAAAGCGCAGAGTAAATGGGGCACCCTTCGCGGCGGCTATATCGCCAATGAAGGCTGGAACGACAAAGAACGCATGGGCGGCAAGCCTACGCGCCTAATGCAGCTTCTAGTGAGCGATTACAGCCGCGAAGGCGACACTGTGTGTGACCCCTTCATGGGGGCTGGCACCACGGGCGTCGCTTGTATGCGGGAAGGCCGGAATTTCATTGGCATAGAGATATGCCCCGACGCTTTCGACATAGCCTGCAAGCGCATCGAGGACGCTCAGCGTCAAGGCGACCTCTTTCTGGACGGAGAGGCAGCATGATCCGCCTCATCCGCCGCATTCGCTTCGCCCTCGCCCGCACTGCCCCGCTCACAGTCGCTGGCCGCCGTCCTGTCGTGCTCACCGAAGCCGATCTGGACAAGGTTCTCGCTCGTCGTCGGGAGGGGCGGAAAGCACGCTCTCAGGCCGCCCACAAGGGCTGGGAAAAGCGGAGGGCGGGGTGAGCAAGCTCAAAGTCCTCGATCTCTTTTCCGGCATCGGAGGTTTCAGCCTGGGGCTTGAGCGCACGGGCGGTTTCGAGACCGTCGCCTTCTGTGAAATAGAGGAGTTCCCCCGCCGTGTCCTTGCAAAGCACTGGCCCGACGTCCCCTGCTATCGAGACGTCAGAGAGCTTACCGCGCAGCGACTCAATGTTGATGGAATTGCCGTCGATGTCGTTACCGGCGGCTTCCCGTGCCAAGACGTTTCCATCGCCGGCTTGCGAGCTGGTATCGAGGGCGGCACGCGAAGCGGCCTTTGGTCTGAAATCTGTCGATTGGCTGGCGAAATTCGACCGTCCTTCATCATCGTGGAGAACGTCGCAAATCTGCTTAGTGGCCCAACTGAGCAACGTGGCGGATGGTTTGGCAGAGTTCTCGGAGACCTGGCCTCGCTCGGGTATGATGCGGAATGGCATTGCATACCAGCTTCCTACGTTGGCGCCTGGCATCGACGGGACAGAGTATGGGTACTTGCCTACCCCAACAAAGAGTGCGGACAGCAAGGGATCCCCGAAGGGCCGATACTTGGGCAGCGGGACCTGCTTCTCCAACCTGAGGGAAGTTTTGCGCGATGGCCCGGACGATCCAATCTTCCCCAATCCAGAATTTGTGGAAGACATGATGGGGTTCCCGACGTTCCACACCGACTTGCGGCCCTCGGAAACGCCGTAGTCCCTCAAATCCCCGAACTGATCGGCCGCGCCATTCTCGCTTCCATTGAGGCGGAAAGGCTCGCCGCATGAGACTCCCAAGGCGCGATCCAGACACCCTCACGCGCGGCGAGCGGGCAATCGCTGACCTGCTTATCCGCAGGGACAAGCGAATGACCTGCAAGGATATCGCCAGCGCGCTCGACAGCACCCCGACGTCGGTCAAGGTGATGATCTGCAACATGAGGAAGAAAGGCGTCACCATAAGCGGTGGAGGCCGCGGGCGGGCGCTCGGCTACAGGCTGGAGGGGTTGGTATGATCGCCCTCAAACCTTCGATGCGGATGCGCGCCCTCGGTCGGCTAAAGCAGGGTGAGCGCAACAAGACCGAAATCGCCTATGAAGATGATGTTCTCAAGCCAGCGATGCAGGCGGGGGAAGTCCTCTGGTATGCGTTCGAGCCTTGGAAAATCCGCATCGGCAAGAACTGCTTTTACACGCCGGATTATGCCGTCTTGAGCCGCAATGGTCAACTGGAATGCCATGAAGTCAAAGGGCATCCCCGGATTTTCATGGACGACGCCAAGGTCAAGGTGAGGGCGGCATCCGCAGTGATGCCGTTCAGGTTTCTGGTCGCCTTCCCGATCCCCAAAAATGAAGGCGGCGGGTGGAGGACGGTTGAATATTAAGTGGTAATGGTCTAACAAAGTCCTATTGGACTTATGGAGATATTGCCATGCATTACAATGCTTTAGATTTGACTGGACAGAGGTTTGGAACACTCACTGCACAAGAACAAGACGGTCGCGACGCGCAGGGCAGAGTCTTTTGGCGCTGCCGGTGCGACTGTGGAAATACCAAGCGTGTTCGGACATCGCATTTACGGAATGGATCGGTCCAAAGTTGCGGGTGCACGCGCTACAAAAAGGTCGCTGAAAAGGTCTCTACCCACGGCCATGCATCTGGGGGCAAGGTTAGCCCGATCTATACGTCATGGGCGCAAATGCACGCGCGATGTGGCAATCCGAACCATAACCGATTCCACCGATATGGCGGGCGCGGGATTAAAGTTTGCCAGCAATGGTCATCGTTTGAGGGGTTTCTCGCAGACATGGGACAAGGCTGGAGGCCCGGCCTGTCGATTGATCGCATCGACAACGACGGTGACTACGAGCCAGGAAATTGCCGCTGGGCCACCCCTAAAGAGCAGGCGTCAAACCGCTCTCCCAAGTGATGCCGACGACGCGCGCGTCAAGATCAAGGTCGCGGCGTCTCAGTATCCTTTCCAGTTCGTCGCGATCCAGCGGGTCAAGGGCGAGTGGGTGGAGGAGCGGTTCTGATGGACACGCTGACCAGCGTTGCACGCTCGCACGGCCTCAGCATCGCGGATCTACGGGGGCGTTCACAGCGCCACCCGATCCGTCGCGCCCGCGCCCAGGCCATCGTTGAGCTTCGCGGCAAGGGTCTATCCCTGAGGGCGATCGGGCGCATCCTGGCTCGCGATCACAAGTGCATCGAAGCGATCCTTCGCAACGCGCAGAGGGCTAGATGAGCATCCGCCTCCTTTCAGCTGCGTGGGATCTGGACATCGGGAGCACCGAAAAGATGGTGCTCATGAGCCTTTGCGACCACGCCAACGACGAGGGAGTCTGCTGGCCTTCTGTCGCCACTATCATGCGCAAGACGAGCAAGTCAGAACGCACGGTTCAGACAGCGCTGAAGTGGCTCAAGGAACAGGGTTATTTCGAGATCGAAGGTCGAAACGGGACCAGCCCGAAATACATTCTCGACCCCCGCAAAATCTGCACCCCCGCAAAATCTGCACCCCCGCAGAAATTGCGTCAAACCCCCGCAAAATCTGCACCCAAACCATCAAGAACCTCCATTCCCCCTGTATCAGCTAACGCTGATACGCCCCCCGACGAAAATTCTGAGGCTTTGAAACCTGAGCATGTCGTTGAGGCATGGAACGACACGGCAAGCCGGATTGGTCTCGCCAAGGTCGTGCGGCTGACAGACGCTCGCCGCAAGCGTCTCCGAACGATGATCGCGCAGCATCCTCCAGACGACTTCGCCGCGGCGCTGGACGCCATCGAGCGCTCGCCCTTCTGCCGGGGCGAGAAGACCGACTGGAAGGCAGACTTCGATTTCTTCCTGCAATCCAAATCATTCACCAAGCTCCTGGAGGGCGCATATGGCTAGCAATGCAATCATGGTCCGGCGCCAGCAGAATGGCGGGGACGGCGGCGGGGCCATCGACCTGTCGTTCCTCGAAAACTATGCGGCGACGCTCAACCGGATGAGCTTCACCATCGCGCTAGGCAACCACTGGTTCGTCAACAAGCGCGAGATGCCGGACGGCTCGACGCAGCGCTACCTCGATTGCCGCAAGGCATTCGAGGATGAGCCGCGGCGCTCGGCACCGCGCGCGCCATCTTTGCGCGCCACAATAGATCGCCACCCCGGCTATGTCGAATGACGTTCACGATTGAATTTGGATGGTGGCTGTTACCGCTGGCCCTGACGATCGCCGCATGGTGGCCGACGCTCCGCTACGAGCCTGTGCGGGGTGGCTATCTCCCCGACATAGGCGGCGCTTTGATCGCCCTTCTGTCGCTGCTTGGAACGTGCTTCGTCTGGATGGTCTATTTCGGCCTTGGGTGGGCGCTGTCATGACGCTCCCTCCCGAACGCATAGGCGACAAGGGCCAGAGGTTCGTTGTCCAAACGACAGGCTGGCCGAACCATGAGGCAATAGGCTGGCAGAACGCCGCCTATGCCGACACGCAAGAGGCCGCGACCAAAGCGATGCAGGCCATCGGGAAATGCCCCGGCGTGAAGCATATCCGCATCCGCGACCGCATTGAGGACCACCCGGAAGACCCCGATGGGCGGAAATTGGCCGACCTGATTGAGGGCCTTGCCGTCGAAAAGGAGCAACCCGTGACCGACCCCATAGAAATCATGGCCCGCGCCCACTGGATCGCGAACAGCCGCCCGTCATCGCGCTCGTGGGACGAACTGAAGCCCAACGAGCGCACCCAGAAGCGAAACGCGATACGGACATGTCTGCACGCGCTGCGAGCCTCGGGATTCGACGTATTCCCGCTTGAACCGACCGAAGCGATGTTGGCCGCTGGCGCCAACGAGACGCCAGACGAAGGTTCGGGATCGCTGGCCGCCTACGCCGATGCGGTCTGGGCTGCCATGACTGGCGTTGGGAGGGTGAAGGGGTGACGGCCCGCCCCCGAAAGCGCTGGATCATCACCCGCTGGCGGCAGCCCCGCACCGCAAGACGCCTCCGCGTTCGGTTTCGATGCGGGCAAATCAGCCGCTGGACCTACTCCGCCGATCAACTGGACTGGCGAGATCGTGGTGAGCCTTTCGACATAACCAACCTGAGATTTGAGGAGGAATGAAGATGGCAAAATACCGCAAAAAGCCGGTCGTTATCGAGGCAGTTCAATACAATGGATGGGAACCCGTCGAAGGTCATCTGCAACCGATGTTCGACCATTCGTTCGCACCGCCGGATTGGCTGACCGAAGGGATGGCAAAGCGGGAAAGCGAGGCTGGTGCCGTGTTCCTCGACCTTGCGGGCGACAATCCCCAGCTCATGGTCGTCACGCTTGAGGGACATCATATCGCGTCGGTCGGTGATTGGATCATCCGTGGCGTCGCGGGCGAGCTCTATCCGTGCAAGCCGGAGATTTTCGCCGCAACCTATGAACCCGTCGCATGAATCCCCCCAGCACCATAGCGAGCGACACGCTGGTAGAGGCGATAGCGCGGGCGATCGATCCCGACTGGTTCGGAGAGGTCGATGGCAAACACCCGCTCGACAACTTTCCGGGTCAGCACAGGGTCTATCAGGACGCCGCCCGAACCAACGCCCAAGCCGCTCTCACCGCCATAACCGAGGCAGGATATGTGATCGTCCCTGCTGAGCGCCGGAACCCACCTGAGATTTGAAGAAGGAGAATGAAGATGGACGATTTTGCGAAAGCTGTGGCGAGGTTCGACGCGATAGACCGCGGGCTGGATCGCGCTGGCGTGATGCTGGGGAACAGCACCTCGACACCCGAACTGCGCAACGCGATCGAGCGCGCCCATCAGACGCACAAGAATCTGGCAGACCTGCACGAAAACCTGAACCGCCACCTTGACCGCATCCTCGGATCGCGGCCTGAGAAGGATGACGAGCTGAGCCAAGTTGGTGTCGGCCCCGATGGCGAGATGGACGCGCTCCGCAATGTCCTGAGCGATATCGACGATGTTGCCTACCGCATCCGCTACCAGGTCGAAAGGCTCGCCCGGCTGTGATCGGGACGTTGGCAAAGGGGGTGAGCCTCACAATGCTCGCTGCAATGTTCCTGATCGCCGCCTGCGCTCCGGAGCCCAAGCGAGTGCTTTGCATGGAAAAGGCCACGAACAAGACTGTCATCACCAAACAAATGATGGCCGGATGGGAAATTATATACGTCTATTACGACGACAACGGCCTCCGCCAGAGCATTACGCCGAAAAGCAGCCGCCTCTGGCGGTGCGTGGCGCCAGACCGGGATAGGGACTGATGGCAAGAGGCCGCCCCCGAGGACAGATGACCCACAGGCGCCGACAGGTGCTTGAGGAGTATATCGGCGCCGCTCAGGCGGGCGAACCCATATCACTCGCCCGCCTCGCCCGCCGCTGCGGCTTGTATGACTATCGAGAGGCGCGTAGGATCGTCTCGGACCTGAGAAAGCTTGGTGCGATATGAGTGGCGCTCAAATTAATTATGGAATCTGCGCTCGCGAAGGCGTTGGCCGGGTTGGTATGGTCATTCCCATCGCAGGGGATTTCGGCGATAACTATCTTCCTCTCGCTGGCCAGCACGTTAGCGCGAGTGAATATCCGGAGCTGTTTCAGGTTGTCGGCAATCGCTACTGTCCCCCCATAATCCGCGATGAGGTCCCGGCGGGAATGATTGAACGCATCCGCCGTTGGGTAGGCCTCACACCGCGCAAGAAATATGTAGAGCGGGATAACCCTGATTACCGACGTGGCTTCTTCCGCCTGCCAGATATGAGAGCGCAGAGCTGATTTAATCCCCCGTTACGGGGCAAAAAATCGTGATGTAAATGGTTGGCCGCTATGGCAGGCCGACCGACTGACTTTACGCCAGACCTTGGCGACAAGATCCTTGGACTGATGGAGGGTGGACTTTCGCTTGCCGCGAGCGCTGCCGAGCTCAATATCCACCGCCAGCGCGTCTATGAGTGGATGGAGCGCCACCCAGAATTTGCGGACACTGTAAAGCTCGCACAGGCAAAACGGCAGCTTTTCCTCGAGCGCCGCCTGCTCACCGCCGACGCCGGGCCCGTCGTTACCTCGACCATCTTTGCGCTCAAGAACGCGGGGCCCGAGGATTGGCGGGACAAGCGCGAGGTTGAGCATAGCGGCGGGATCGAGACCAGCACGAAGGAGCAACGCGACGCCGCCGTTGCCGCCGCGACGAGGGCCGACCAATGAGCGCGGCCCATGCCCTCACCGCCGAGGATTTCGCTTTCTCGCGCCTCATTGCTTACGCGGCCTATCAATGGCCCAGCTACCAGGACGCGCCCCATCATCGGCTTATTGCGCGCCACCTCGAGGCCGTCGAGCGCGGCGAGATAACCCGCCTCATGATCACCATGCCGCCCCGCCACGGCAAATCTATGCTGGCGAGCGAGTTTTTCCCGGCGTGGTATATAGGGCGCAACCCCGATCACTACGTCGTCACGGCGACCTATGCGCAGGAGCTCGCCGACGATTTCGGGCGCAAGGTCAAGAACCAGATCGAGGATCCGAGTTTCAAGGCTGTTTTCCCCGGCGTAGGGCTCGCCGACGACAGCAAGAGCGCCAAGCGCTTCCATATCGAGGGTTCGGCTACCCTCGGCGGCTTTGAGCACGTCACGACGCAGCGGGGGGCATTTTACGCGGTGGGCGTCGGTGGCCCTCTCACTGGCCGCGGCGCGCACCTGCTGCTGATCGACGACCCGGTAAAGAACCGCGAGGATGCTGAATCCGAGGTCATCCGCAAGAAAACGAAAGATTGGTATACATCGACCGCATACACGCGCCTCATGCCGGGCGGGCGGATCGTCATCATTCAAACCCGATGGCACGAGGATGACCTTTCGGGCTGGCTGCAGGAGGAGCACGCGCACGAAGGCTGGACGGTGCTCAACCTGCCGGCAATCAATGACAACGGCGAAGCGCTGTGGCCCGAGCAATACCCCTTCGAGGCGCTGGAACGGATCAAGCGCGCGCTCCCCTCGCGTGACTGGTCGGCCCTCTACCAGCAGCGGCCCACGCCCGAGACCGGCGACTATTTCAAGGCCGACTGGCTTATCCCCGTCGATCATATCCCGCCCCGCGATCAACTCGCGATCTATGGCGGCTCAGACTATGCGGTAACGGCCGACGGCGGAGACTACACCGTTCATGTCGTCGTCGGGGTCGACAGCGAGGGCAAGATTTACCTGCTCGACCTGTGGCGCGCGCAGGCGGCTTCGAATGTCTGGGTGGATAGCTTCTGCGCGCTGGTCCGCAAGTGGCACCCTATCGGCTGGGCCGAGGAAACGGGCCAGATCAAGAGCGGCGTCGGCCCGTTCCTCATCAAGCAGATGCTGGAAACAGGCAGTTATACGGCCCGCGAGCAATTCCCGACACGCGGCGACAAGGCAGTGCGGGCTCAGTCTATCCGTGGCCGCATGGCGATGCAGGGGCTTCGTTATCCCCGCAATGCCGAATGGTTCTCCGACTTCAAATCCGAACTGATGAGCTTCCCTGTGGGCGTGCACGACGATCAGGTCGATGCGCTCGGGCTCGTCGGCCAGCTGCTCGACCGCATGATGATGGGTGAGCGCCCGAAAGAGGCCCGCCCGAAGACTGTCAGGGCTCCGCTGGTCGTATCTGACGGCGTGATTGCGCCCCCCTTGAGGACGAGGCGATGACCGAAGACGACGACCTGCTTCCCGCCGACGAGCCGAAATCGTCGAAAGCGATACTGTCCGCGATCAGCAAGGCGGAGGACACTTTCCGCGAGTGGCAGACGACATGCCAGGTCATCGACGAGATCTACAGCCTTGAGGGCGACACACTGCGCGCCTTCATCGACGGCTACGACTGGCGCGATAGCGAGCTCGATCTTTTCTGGGCGTCGTTTGAGGTATTGAAGCCCGCCGTTTATGCGCGCCCTCCCCAGCCTGTGGTTGCGCCGCTGTTCAAGGACGGGAAGCCGGTCAACAGCACGACGGCGGAATTGCTCGAACGCTGCGCAGTATCGGTGTTCAAGCGCACCGACATCAACGACGTGATGATTCAGGCGCGCGATGATCTTCTGTTCGCTGGACGCGGTGCGCTGTGGATGCGGCACGAAGTCACGGACGGCGATCACCAGATTTGCGTCGAGCACAAAGACCGGCTCGACTTCCTGCATGAGCCCGCGCGCAAGTGGTCCGAAGTCGGGTGGGTTGCCGCGGCGTCGTGGATGACGAAGCGCGAGATGCGCCAGCGCTTCCGCAAGACGAGCGGCGATGCGTATCAGGATGCAAATTTCACCAAGCGCCGGGATCGCGAAGATAATCTCCGCGACGAGCGCGCCAACGCGCCCAAGGCCAAGGTGTGGGAGGTCTGGCACAAGGCCGAGGGCAAGGTCTTCTGGGTAACCGAGGGTGTCGACGTTCTTCTCGACAGCGGCAAGCCCCATCTTGACCTGGCGGGGTTCTTCCCCTGCCCGAAACCCGCTTATGCGACGACAGAACGCCGCAGCCTGATCCCTGTACCGGACTGGAGGCGCTACGCGGTCCATTTCAGCAAGATCAGCGAGCTAACCCGCCGCATCTATTCGCTGCTCGACAAGGTGCGGATGAAGGGGCTCATCCCGGCTGGCGGGGATGTTGGCGATGCGGTCGAGCAGCTTATCCGCTCCGATGTGGATGACAGCCTTTTGGTGCCTGTCCCACAGGCAGCGATGCAGCAGGGCGCGGAGGGCTTTGTGGCATGGCTCCCGCTCAACGAGCTCGCGCAGGCTATTCAGGGGCTCATCGAAGCGCGGGCGACACTGATCCAGAATTTCTACGAGCTTTCCGGCATTGCCGACATCATGCGCGGCGCGACCGACCCCGACGAGACGCTCGGCGCCCAGCAGCTTAAATCTCAATACGGATCGGTGCGCGTTCGCGAAAGGAGCTCTGAGCTCCAGCGGGTTGCGGCTGACGCGGTGAAGATCGCGGCGGAGATTATCGCCGAGAAATTCCCGCAGAAGCAGATGCTCGCCATGTCGCAGATGGAGATACCGACGCGGGCCGAGATCAAGCAGCGCATCAAGAAAATCGAGGAAGCCGCCGAGGCGGAGATCAAGGAGTTGGGCAAGAAAGCCCAGCAGACGGCGGGGCAGATGCAGGATCCCGCGCAGGCGCAGCAGGCCGTCCAGCAGGCCCAGCAGCAAATCCTCGCCAAATATGGGCCGATGCTCCAGCAGGCGGAGCAGCAGGTCGCGATTGAGGACGTTGTTGACCTTTTGCGCGACGATCGTGCGCGCAACTTCATATTCGAGATCGAGAGCAGCAGCACGATCCTCACCGACGAACTGCAGGAAAAGCAATCCCGCAACGAGTTCATGGCCGAGTTTGCCACCGCATCGCAGTCGCTCATGGGGCTCGCGAGCATGGGCGAGGCGGGCGCGAAGCTCGCCGGGGCGATGATGAAATTCGTTCTCGCGCCTTACCGGGCTGGCCGTGAGTTTGATGGGGCTATCGAGGAGTTCATCGATCAGGCCCCACAGATGGCTGCCAATGCTGCCGGACAACAGGGCGAGAGCGAGGAACTGATTGCCGCGCAGAACAAGCTCGCGGAAGCGGAAATGGCGAAGGCGCAGGCCGCGATGGCGAAGGTGCAGGCGGACGCGCAGCTTAAGCAGGCCGAGCTGCAGAACAAGGTCACCGAACTGCAGTCGAAGGCGCAGGCCGATGCGGTGAAGGCGCAGATGGAGGCTGAAAAACTGCGCCTGCAACTCGCTGAGATGGCCCAGAAGGGCGACAAGCAGCAGGCCGAGATCAACAAGCTCACCGCCGAAACCGCAAAGATACTCGCGTCCATCGGGCTCGACGAGCGGAAACAGGACCTGTCGGAATATCAGGCGGCCGAGCAGTCGCAGCAGCGTCAGGTCGATAATGTCATGGCCGCCGAACAAGCCGCCACCGAGCGCGATTTCCGCGAGCGCGGAGAGAGCCGGGCGGATCGTCAACAGCAATTCACCGAGCAGCAGGGAGCGCAGCAATGAGCGGGATTCCCGTCACGATCACGAACAACGGCACGCCTGTCACCCCGACAGGGATGGGCACGCCGGTCACCCTTGTCGGCGGCTCAGCGGTAGCCGTCAGCAACGAGCAGACGATCAACATGCTCGTCGATGGCGTCGCCAAGGATGTGACCTTCACGGTCACCGATGGCGAGATCACCGAAATCACTACCGCATAGGAGACTGAAAATGGCAGATGCACGACGATTGATTGAGCTGGGCATGGTGCCCGAACTGGCCGCGGAACTGGTCAGCCAGATTAATGCCGCGGTGGCTGGCGTGACTGTGCCGGCAACGGCGGTTACCGTCGCGGCTGTCGATGAGGCGAATTTCGAGTTCGCTGGCGGCAACCTGCAGGAATTCGCTGACGCTATCGGCGCGGCGATCCCGGCGGCATGACGGCGAAGAAGGCGGCAAAGCCCGCAAAGCCCACAAAGAAGGTCCAGTCGAAACCGGCTGCGAAGCCCTCTGCAAAGCCCCGTGAGCCGGAAACAAAGCCGCTCACCGATGCAGAGCGCGCAGCTTACGAGCAGGGCCGCCGCGCGCAGCTTTCGGGGATCGAGCGCCGGAGCGCCCCGCACGGAAAGGGCGCTCTCCGGGACGCCTGGAGTGCTGGCTGGGACTTCCAGAAGGGAGTCGCATTCTAGTCATGGCCGTGCAGCTTCGACCTCAAATCATAAGCAAGATTCGCAATCGGCAGCTTTGGAAGCATGTCGACGCGGCGGGAGGTGCTTATCCCCTTGTATGATTTCCGGTGCGGCGAGGGCCACCGCTTCGAGCGCTTCGTCCCGCTCGCGCAGTTTGACGATGTTCAATCCTGCGCGTGCGGGGCGGGTGCTTCCCGGATGGTATCGGCCCCGTTGGTGGTGTCGGACTGCATAGATCCCCGCATGGGCGCGGACGGGAAGCTGCACGACAGCCTCGCCTCCTATCGCCACAGCCTGACCCCCGAAGGGAACGCGAAGGGCGAACGATATTTCGAGCTCGGACACAATGAGGAATTGCCGAGCAAAACCTACGATTTCGACCCGAAGCAGCGCCGGGATGACATTCGCGCAGCAATGGCGGACGTGCGGAACGGGAACGTCCCCCAACCTGTGATTTTGGAGGACTGACATGACCGAGCTTTCGACCACGATCGACACTGAGCCCACCCCGAGCGCTGGCGGGGCTGGTACGCCCAAGATTGCCGAGCCGACGACGATCCCGAGCACGCGCGACGACATCGATGCGGCCTTGAAGGAAATGGACGAGCCCAAGGATGCGGACAAGACGGACGCAGCCAAGGAGCCTGAAAAGGACGACGCTGCGGCGAAAGAGGAAAAGCCCGAGCCCGCCGACAAGAAGACCGAGGCGAAAGAGAAAGAGGATGACAAGGGCGAGGCCGATAAAGCCGATGAGAAGCCGGCCAATGGCGAAAAGGGCGATGGCGAAAAGGGCGAGGCCGAAACAAAGGAAGGCAAGTCCCGCCACCCCGATGCCCCGGCCAGCTTTCTGCCACGCGCCAAGGAGCTTTGGCGAAACACTCCCAACGAGGTAAAAGCGGAAATCAACCGCGTTCTCGCCGAGGCTGAGCAGGCGACCGAATCCTACAAGCGATATGACGACCTGCGCGAGTTCGACGAGCTGGCCAGGAGCAATGGGCGCGACCTGAAAGAAAGCCTCATCAAGCTCAACCAGATCGAGAACATGATGCAGCAGAACCCGATTGCTGCACTGAATGCCATTCTCGCGGAGGTAGGCCCGCGCAAGGCCGATGGGCAGCCGCTGAGCATGATCGATGTCGCCAGCTTCATCGCGAAGCAGGGGCAGGACGGCTATCAAAGGATCGTCCAGCAAGGCGCTGTCCAGCAGCAGCAGATGCAGGGCAACAGCGAGGTCGAAGCCCTGAAACAGGAAGTCGCGAAGATGAAGGCCGAGGCGGCTATGCGCGAGATTATCGAGCCCTTCGCCGCGAAACATCCCAGATATAAGGAACTCGAACCAGATATTGCGTTTTTTCTCGCTTCTGGTAAGATCCCGCACAGCCTGAGCCCGTCCGAACGGCTCGCTGCGGCTTACGACATGGCTGAGCGGATCAATCCCGCCTCCAATGCCGGACCAGCGACCACCGACGAGCCTGCTACTGATCGCCGCGCTGACAATGACTTCGGCGGCTCCGCCAAATCCATCAAATCATCGCCCGGCTCAGTGTCGGAGGATGTCGATTCGGTAGCCGCAAGTGGTGAAAGTATCGAGGACTCCATCCGAAAAGAGCTCAGGCGCATGAGAGCCTAGGAGCTTAGTCATGCCGATCAATCCAGATCGCAATTATGGGCAGCTACTCACCGCTGCCACGGCTCGCCGATCCAAGGCGATCCAGGACATCGTTTACAACGCAACCCCCCTCACCCGCATTCTGCGCGATCAGGGCCGCATCAAGGTCAAGCGCGCGGGAGGCCCCGAGCTTCGTGTGCCTGTCGAGTTCGACAAGCTGCAGGCGCAGTGGTTCACCGGCTACGACAAGATCGAGATCACCCCGAAAGAGCTTCTCAATTCGGCGGTTTTCAACTGGTCGCGCGTAGTCGGCATGTTCTCGCTGAATGGGACCGAACTGCTTTACACCTCGGGCGAGGAAGAAGTGGTCGATCTCATGGCGTTCTACATGGAAGCTGCTGAAAAGTCGGTCAAAGAGGAGTTCGAAACCTCGCTCGTCGGCGACGGCACCGGTTCCGGTGGCCGCCAGATGATCGGTCTCGGCGGTGCCATTCCGGTCACTCCGAACACCGGCATCTATGGTGGTGTAAGCCGTGTCGATGTCGCCAACTGGCGAACCAGCACGTTCGACATCACCAACGGCGATGTGTCGCCCTACACGACGTGGGACAGCACGACCGCGCGCCCGATTATCGAGCATATCGCCCTCGCCCGTTCGCGTAACGGTCGCTATGCCGACCTGCTGATCGCCGACGCCAACGCTTATGCGCCGATTTCGGCTTCGTTCGTGGCGCACCAGCGCCTCGCCTCGGAGCGTCTCGCGCGTCTCGGCTTTGCTGGCCTCACCTACATGACCCCGGCTGGTCCGGTGGACATCGTGGCAGCGGGCGGTATCGGCAACGTCATGCCCGCGGATACGATCATCGGCATCGATACGCAGGGTCTCGCCCTTTACGAGTTTCCGGGTCAGGCCTTCGTGCCCTTCCACCCGGGCAACGGGATGCGTCCTATCAATCAGGACGCCATCGCGCAGGGCATCGTTTGGTCGGGCCAGCTGGTTCTTGAGAACCCGCTGTTCTCCTACCGCATCCTCACCAATGAAGAATAAGGAGGCAAGGAAATGACTTCCCCTTTTCGCACGAATCCGAGCCTCGGTCCCAACCTCCATCAGGTCGTGAAGGCCAACAAGGTTTGGTACGAGGGTGCTGGCCGCGGCGCTGCTGGCGCTGGTCAGGTCGGCAGTCCGCAGCTCGGCGATGTATCCTTCGGCGACAATGGCCGCGAATATGTCTGGGTCGAAGCCTCGGACACTATCACGGTCGCGGCTTCGCCTGGCACGCAGATTTCGCTTACCGTGACCGGTCCCGACGACATCACCGCCGCTGCCGGGGCGGGTGGCTTCTATGCCCCGCATTCCGGCTTCTACAGCGGCACGATCGCGGCGGGTGACCGCTTCTGGGCCGCCAAGGGAACCGCGCCCTGATGACTGAAAGGGGCGGGGAAACTCGCCCCTTTTTTCTTGCACTTCTGGAGGAAAATCAATGACGCGCATGGCTATTATCGACGACCGCGAAATCACGGTCACCCCGGTGTTCAAGATCATGGAGATCGAGAACGTCCCCAAGTCCGAAAAGGCCGGTTACCCGGTCATGGAGGTCAAGGAGATGGTGGAGGTCCGCTTCGCCGGGTCGAAGAATTATTCGCCGGTCTTTCCCGCGCATGCAATGTGGCAGCGCGATCCCACGAACGGCAACCGCGTCATCACCTATGCCGAACGCTGGGCCGACCAGTACCAGGCGTTCAAGGAAGGTAACCCGCAGGAGGCGATGGGCACGCCGCTTGAGATGCTCCGCCAATATGGCGTGACGCCCGAGCAGCTGTCGCTCTGCCGCGCGGTCAAGGTCTATTCGATTGAGGCGCTCGACAAGATGCAGAGCCCCGAGGCTGTCAAAGCGCTGGGCATGCACGCAAACAAGCTTCGTGAGGCGGCGAGGAAGTTCCTCGCAACTCGTAACAGCACTTCGGCGGCGATGGATGAGATCGAAGCGCTCAAGGCTGAGATCGCAGCCCTCAAGGCGGCAGGGGCCTCTACCCCGCCCGTGAAGGAGCCGACGCCCGACGAGATCGCTGCCGCACAAAAGGCCGCGGACAAGTCCTACGCGGAAATGTCGGACGATGACATCAAGGCGAAGATCAAGGAAAAGACCGGCGCCGCTCCTCGGGGCACGCCAACCCGCGATACCTTGGAGCGGCTTCTGTCGGAACTTGAGGCGGCGTGAGCGTCCTTTCCGCCCTCCAATCGGCGTCCATCCGCCTTGTCGGTGAGAAACCGGCGGTCTTTTTCGGATCGTCGGGACAGACCGAGATCGAGCTTTGCGACCTGTTGAACGAGGTCGCGCGCGATATAGTTGATTTCGCCGATTGGCAGGGCCTGACGAAGATCGCGACGATCAGCGGGGACGGCGAGACGGCGGACTTCGACCTGCCGGACGATTATGCGCGCCAGCTCCTGCGCTCCGACATGATGGACGTGAATAGCTGGCTGTGGGGCTATTGCCGGATCACCGACATCAATGATTTCACCTACCAGAAGGAGCGCGGTTTTACCGGCTTTCCGGGCGGGTGGATCATTTATCAGGACCAGATCCATTTCGCCCCCGCGCCGGCGGATGGATCGACCGCGACCTATCCCTATATATCTCGCAATTATGCGGTGGATTCTGGAACCCTGGGGGCAAAAGCCGCCTTTGACAGCGACACCGACACGTTCAAGCTGGAAGAGCGATTGCTGACCCTCGGGCTTGTCTGGCGCTGGCGCGAGCAGAAGAAGCTCAATTATACCGGCGATCAGGAGGCGTTTACCCTCGCCCTCTCCGATGCTGCGGCCAAGGACAAGGGGTCGCGCATTTATCGCTCGGGTCGCCGCCTGCCGATGAGGGGGACGCATCTCGCGTGGCCGTGGGAGCTGGGCTAATGTATGGCCGCACCCTGCAACGCCCCAAGCAGCGCAAATCGCAGATAAAGAAACTCCCCGCCCCTACTGCGGGATGGATCAGCAATCGCGCGCTGGCCGTCCCGAACGGCCCTGACGGGAAGGCTCCGCAAGGGGCAGCGGTTCTCGATAACTTCATTCCGCGCGCGACCAGCGTTATCCTACGCCGGGGCAAGCGCAGGCATTGCACACTCGGGAACGGGTCGGAGGACGCGACGGCGCTCTTTTCCTACAAGGACGGGCAGAACCGGAAGCTCTTTGGGGCGACCGAGACCACGATCTACGACATCACCGATGTTGAATTCGCCACCGACGCCGAGATTTCGACCGAGGACGGGGATCTTATCGAAGATGGCAACGGCAATGTATTCGGCTGGTCTTCGACGCAGTTCCTCAGCGTCATGGGAGCCTTTACCGGAGGGGACTGGTCGGTTGTCCAGTTCGCCGCGTCGGGCGCGATATTTCTGGTTGGGGTGAACGGGAAAGACACCGGCTTTATCTATGATGGGGCGGTCTTCTACCCCTATGTGGCGGGCGGCATTCAAATACTCGCCTATGACGATGAGGTTGAACCCTTTACAATCGGCGAGACCGTAACCGGGGGCACGTCCGGCGCGACGGGGATCGTCTGGCAGATCGAGGAAACGGGCTCAGGTGAAGGTATCCTGTACATCTACGGGGTGGAGAACGGCCCTTTTGTGGACGATGAGACCCTGACCGATGGCGATGACGGAGAAGCCACCGCGAACGGTGCTGAGGCTGATTATTTGCCGGGGATTGAATTCGGCACCGGTATAACCTCTGCTGATATGTCGTTCGTCTGGGTTTACAAGAATCGCCTCTATTTCGTCCAGAAAGACACGCTCGACGCCTGGTATCTTGAGGTGGATTCGGTTGGCGGGGCTGCTACCAAGTTCCCGATGTCCGGCATTTTCGGGTTGGGCGGATCGCTCCTGTTTGGTCAGCGCTGGTCGCTGTCTTCGGGTGGAGATGGGGGCCTCTCCGAGCAGAATGCCTTCGTCTCGACCGAGGGCGAGGTTGCTATCTTCCAAGGGCTCTCCCCGGAAGACACGACGACATGGGGGCAGGTAGGTCTCTATCGCGTTGGGAGGCCTCTTGGGAAAAATGCCTTCATCCGCGGCGCGGGCGACATTGCGATTGCAACATCGGTCGGGCTTGTCCCCCTGTCCAAAGCGATAGAACTGGACCTGACAGCCTTGACAGCCGCCAGCATATCCTACCCGGTGGCCGACGCATGGGGGAACGCGGTCGAGCAGCGCGGGCTGGAGGCTTGGCACGGCGAAGTATGGCCCGAGCAGAAGATCGCTGCATTTTCTCCTCCGACTGGGGGGGCTGGGCTTCCTCCTGTGCTTTTCGTGGCCAATACCGAAACCGGCGCATGGAGTCGCTTTACCGGCTGGGATGTCCGCTGCATGGAGGTTTTCGAGGGGCGCTTGCTGTTCGGGGAGCCGGGCGGCGGGGTCTTTATCGCCAACGAAACCGGGTCTGACGATGGCGTGCCCTACACTGGCGCTGTCATCCCGCTGTTCGATGACTTTGGGGCCCCGGGCGCCCGGAAAATCCCGAAGGTTGGCCGCTATGTCACGCGGGCCTCGGCAATGGTGGCCCCGCGCATATCGTGGCAGGGTGACTATAGCGAGACCCTCCCGGCAGCCCCCAACGCGACGGAGCTGATGGGCGGCAGCGTTTGGGGGCAAGGTATCTGGGGGCAATCGCAGTGGGTCGAGAGCCTCCCCCGCTTCATCAATGACGGATGGAAGTCGCTCGGGGGAACCGGCTATTACGGATCGCTGGCCTATCAGGTGACAAGCGGGTCGGCCCAGCCGCTCGACGATGAGATTATCAGCGCCGAACTGACCTATGAAGTGACGGAGTTATTGTAAAATGGGCGGGATTCTGCCAAAAAGAGCGGGCTGACGTAAGGGTGCAACCTCACATCAGCCCTGACCACCCCGAACATGGAGCGTTCGACATGGCTAATGCACGACTATGCACAATCAGGGAATGCGGCAAGAGGCTGTACTGCCGCGGACTTTGTGAATCTCATTATTGGAAGTTGCGAACATACGGCGACCCGCTGCATGTCGCGCGCCCTAAGCGGGAAGTGATAATAGAAGGCGACAGCGCAATCGTCCCGCTTACTAGGGGGTATCGCGCTATAATCGACGCCGAGGACGTTCATCTGGTGGAGGGTAATTGCTGGTCGGTAGTCATCGGGAACACCGGCATTTGCTATGCAAAGAGGACCACCAATGCGGATGGTCTCATCTTGATGCATCGGATGATCTTGAACGCGCCAGTTGGCGCCATAGTAGACCATAAAAACGGAAACGGGCTAGACAATCGCAAAGCCAACCTTCGGATAGCAACGCTAAAGCAAAATGCGCAAAATCGACGGAAAAGGCGAGGCACGGCTGGCGCCCTCAAGGGAGCGTGCTGGGATGCCGACCGGAACACTTGGGTATCGGGAATTTATATCGAGGGCCGCAAAGTCCATTTGGGCAGTTTCGAAACCGAGCAGGGCGCTCACGAAGCATACTGCCGGGCGGCCACAGATGCGTTCGGAGAGTTTGCGAGGTTCTCATGATCGTTGACGGCGAAGGCGTTGCCCGCTTCGTTTCCGAGCGGCTCGGCATCACCCTTTGCCCGCCCTATACGACGCTCGGCATAGAACGTGATGGAGAGCTTGTCGGAGGCGTCATCTTTCATTGCTTCGAGGGCTCGGCGGTCCACGTCACGGTGGCCGGGAAAGGTTGGACGCGGGGCTTCCTGCGCGCGGTGGGGCACTATGTCTATCGGCAGCTCGACTGCGCGCGGATGACTATCACGACCGGGCAACCAGAGGTCGTCTCTTATGCAAAGCGTCTCGGCGGCCAGGTTGAGGGAGTTCTGCGCGACCAATATGGGCCGGGGCAAGACGCAACAATCGTCGGAATCCTCGCCAGAGATTGGCGGTATTGACCAATAAGCGGGATTCTGGCATAAATCCCGTCATCTGGTGCGGCTGGACCTACTTCGCGCACGTTTCGAGTAGGTCCGAGAATTGGTTGTAGCCCCGCCTCACTCCACCAGCTTTCAGGGATTCGACGCTCGGGGCGTCCGGAAGGTGCCGCCAGCTTCGCCCGCGCGCAACGTCAGTGACAGCGTGCCGCGTGGCGTCAACGGCCTCCGCGATCTGCGACGTAGTCATCCCGCCCGCAAGGTGAAGTCGCCAAATCTCTCTCACCTTATCTTCCGTAAGCGACTGGTTCCATACGTCTGCGCCCTTGGGCTGCGTGTCGCGGCGGCGATAGGATGTGTTTTTCGGGGGCGGGCTGGCTCTATCTCTTTCAATGGCATCTGCCGTGTTTTCTTTGTGGCTGCCCCAGCGAAGGTGCGCCGGATTGCAGCAAGGTGGATTGTCGCAGCTATGGAGCGCGGATGCCTTTCCCTCTGGCGGCGACCCGTGAGCGATTGTGCACGCGACGCGGTGCGCCAGCATCTGAATCCGTTTCCCCGAACCATCATCGACATAGGCGGCTCCATAACCAGCACCTTGCTTGCCTCGCGTCCATTCCCAGCACTGGTGGTCTTTTCCAACTTTCACGTTGGACCAAAATCTCGCGATAGCAGCGGCAGTGAAATGTTCCATATCGAACGCATTATAAGGTCAGGAGCATATGTCAAGGAGTTCACGAATTGAGGACCCCCAAGGCCCCAGATCCCGTAGCAACTGCACAAGCGCAGGCCGGTTATAACCGGGATACTGCGCTTACCCAGCAAATGCTCAATATGGTCGATACGACCGGCCCTTGGGGCAGTGTCACCTATTCGCCGAACGGCACGCAGTCTTTTATCGGCTCTGACGGCAAGGTCGTCACCATCCCGCGCTACACGCAGACGACGAGTTTCAGCCCCGAGCAACAGCAGATTTACGACCAGTCGCAGCAAGCGGAAATCAACCTTTCGCAGCTGGCCGCCGATCAGTCGGCGATGCTGCAGGACTATCTTTCAAAGCCCTTCGAGTTCGACAACCAGGACGCCGAGCAGTGGGCTTATGACCTTGCCTCGCCGCGTATCCTTGAGCAGCAGGGGCAGAATGAAAAGGCTTTGCGGGCGCGCCTTATCAATGCTGGTTTGAGGCCGGGGAGTGCCGGGTGGGATGCGGAAATGACCCGCCTCACCAACGCCAACACCGACCAGCTTAACCAGCTTGCCCTGACGGGGCGCGGACAGGCGTTCGCGGAGGCGCTGGCGACGCGCAACCAGCCGATCAACGAGATAACCGCATTGCTCTCGGGCTCGCAGGTGTCGAACCCGGCGAGCATGTCCGGGCCGACGCCGCAGACGCAGGTCGGAGGCGTCGATTACGCGGGCATGGTCCAGCAGAACTATCAGAACCAGCTTAATTCGAGTGGGGGCCTCATGGGCGGCCTCTTCGGCTTGGCTGGGGCGCTTGGCGGCGGAGCGCTCTCAAAGTGGTCTGATCGCCGCCTCAAAACCGAGATCAGACGCGTCGGCACGCTCGATAACGGGCTCCCCGTCTATGCATTCAAATATCGCTCGGGAGGCCCCGTCCAGATCGGACTCATGGCGCAGGACGTGGAGGCAATTCATCCAGAGGCGGTTACCGAAGGGCACGGCGGCTTCAAGATGGTTAACTACGGGATCGCGGTCCAATGATCGGCGCCATGACCCCCGCATCGGTGATAGCGTCCCAACTGATGCAGCCCCAGCAGCCGCAAGCCCCGTTTCAGTGGGGCGCGGGCGGCCGCCGAATGACGCCGGAAGATATAGCCCGCGAGCGACAGATCGCCACGCGCCAGATGGACGTGGATTATTCGCCCGTCCAGCACTGGACACAGGGTCTGGCGCGGGTCGCTGAGAACCTGATCGGTGGGTATCGGTCGCACGAAGCCGACAAGGCCGCTCAGGCGAACGCCGATTACGGCCAACAGATTATCCAATCCCTCCTGAATCCCGGCGGTGTCCCTTCCGCATCGGGCGCCCCCGGTGCTCCTCCGCCGGGGGCGAACATTGCCCAGCTATCGGCCATCGTTGCCGATCCCTACATCCCGGACAGTGCGAAGGCTGTTGCGCAGATGCAGCTCGACATGGCGAATTTCGAGCACAAGCAGCAGATACAGGCGAAATACGCCGAACCGACGCCGGAAGAGCGGCTCGCCAAGGTCGCGTTCCCCAACGACCCCGCGCGTCAGTTGCAGTTCCTCCAAGGTGTCGCCGCCAATAAGGAAGACCCCTACGTCAACATCATCGGCAACCCCGACTTCGGGACCTATGCCGGACGCCAGTCGGGGTTGAATGCCATCCTTGGCGGTGGAGCGTCCGGGGCAACGACCAAGGAGGGCGATATCATCCCCGACCCTCGCAAGCAGGGAGGTCCGACGCCTAGCGCGTCGGGCAACTTTTGACGTGACGACGCTCAACGCCTTGACCGCGCAAGCCGAAAGCGGTGGCCGGGACTTTGCGAACGGTCGGCCGATCACCTCGCCCGCTGGCGCGCGCTTCGCGATGCAGGTCATGCCCTCGACGGCTCGCGATCCCGGCTTCGGCCTCCGCCCCGCCGATCCGAGCAATGCGGCGGACATGAACCGGCTGGGCCGCGAGTACCGGGCAACGATGCAGAAGCGCTACGGCGGAGATCTGGCGAAAATGTGGGCCGCCTACAACGCTGGTCCTGGCCGCGTTGATGAAGCCGTCAAGCGCTACGGCGAACGCTGGTTTGACGCCATGCCCGCCGAGACGAAACGATATGTGAGCGGCCTTATGTCGCGCCTCGGAGGTCGCTGATGGCCGAGTTTGAAATGAACGGGCGCCGCTACCGCGAGTTGCCGGACGGTCGAGTGCAGGACATCGGCCCTGCTGGCGGTCAGGGAACGTATATCCCGCCCAGCGCGCGGACTCAGCGAAAAAAGGACGCGGAAGCGGACAAGGCTGTTGTCGATGCTCAGACCGGTGCGGCCACCCTTCCCTACGCCGCCCCCACGGCCGCAGCGAACCTGACCGGCACGAACCTTGAAAACGCGGTAACAACCGAAAAGCTCGCGGATGCGATCACAGCCGCCGAGCGCGGGCGCGTTGGCGATGAGACACGCAACAAGGCACTGGACGCTTACAATGCGGCCCCCGTCCTTGAAAGGGTAGCAGACGAGATCGAGAGGGAATATCGCCGCACGGTAGGGCGCACCAGCGGCATCGCCGGGGTGAAAGACTTCCTGCCGACTGGCGAGAACCGCGCATTCGGCCTTATCGGCGGTCGCATGCGCGGCCAACTCAAGCAGGCGCTCGGGTTCACTGGCGGCGAAGGCAACACTGCCGGCGAATTGGTCATCAACTACGGGCCTTATATCCCAGATAGTTGGGACACGAACGAAGAGGTCGAGCGCAAAATTCAGAGCGTTCGCGACCTCGCACGTGAGGCTCGAACCAAGGCTATTTCGTATCTCGGGGGAGTGCCCGATGCTGGCGGTCGTGTCACGCCGCTGCCAAAAGGCCTGTCTCCAGAACAGGTTGATCGGCTCTACAGGGGGGAAACGGTTGAGCAAGTCACCGCGCCCCGGAAAGATTCAGCGCCCCCGCCCCGCGATGACACCGAAGTGCGCGGAGACGGGCGGATAATCAACGACCCCGCACTTGCCGGCGCAAATGCCAATGTAAACCGAATGATCCGTGAGGGGCGTTCGGAAGCGGAAATTAGAAGCTATCTGAATGGCGTTCGTCCTGGCCTCGGAGACAGCGCCACGGGCATCTCGGAGAACATCAAATATCTCCGCGAACATCCAGACTTTAGCCCCAGTGTCGATCTGGAGAAGGTATGGGAGCCGGCCACTGGCCTCGATAAAGCGATTGGCTGGCTGGCCGATAGCCCAATTGGTGCGGGCGTGATCAATTACGCGAACGCGGCCACATTCGGGAACCTCGACAATCTGGCTGGCGGAGACACTGATCTTATTTTGCAGGGCCTTCAGGAGCAACGTCCTCTATCGTCGTTCCTTGGCGATGTGGCAGGCACAGCCAATTCCATAGGCGGCGTTACCAGTCTAGGCGGCAGGCTCGGGCTCAGCGCCTTGACGCGCGGCGGGGGCGTGGGGGCTGACATCCTCTATGGCGCAGGCCGAGGATATAGTGAGGGAGATGGCTGGGAGGACGCAGTTCTAGGCGGGACTTCCGCGCTGGTTGGCAATCTTGGTGGCCGATACCTCCTTGCGCCCGTTGTCCGAGAAGCCGCCAACACGCGCGCTGGCCGCACGGTGGCAGACCTTTTGGCTAACGCTGGGACCGGCGCACGGAATGCATGGCTGGGCGTCCGCGGGGAATCTCCCGTTCCTTATACCGGTTCGTCGACGCCACGGTTGACGGTCGGCGAGAGGGTCGTCGCGAGCAACCTTCCCGAAGACGTTGACTCTGTGGCCGCCATGCTCGCTCAGGGGCGTTCGCTGGACATGCCTGTCACCTTGGCGGATGTTTCGCCCCAACTGAGAACAATAGGCGGAGCTGCGTATCGCCGCGCCGATATGGGCACTCAGGAAGAGATAGGCCGACTGCTTACCGACCGGGCACGCGGTCAGGCTGGGCGAGCACAGAACCAGATCGAGGCGTCATTCGGCCCGCTCGACGATCCGATCCAAGCCAGTCAGGCGCTCATGGCGCAGGCAAGAGCGCAGTCCGATCCACTTTACATGGCATTCCGCGAACAGCCCGCCCGCACGTCGCCGGAAATTCAAGCGATGCTGCAGACCCCGGCAGGCCGCGAAGCGTTGCGGCGAGCGCAGACGATTGCGGCTAACGATCAGGTCGACCCCAACACCCTTGGTTTCGACCTGAACGACCTTGGGGAAGTGGTGCTAACCAGCTCGCCCTCCCCCCAAACGCTCGACTACGTCAAGCGCGGATTTGACGATGTGCTGGACGGGTATCGGGATACCACTACGGGCCGCTTGGCGCTCGACACGGAAGGTTCGGCCATAGAGGGCCTGCGCAGGCGTTACGTCGCGGAACTCGACCGCCTATACCCTGATACCTATCCACAAGCCCGAGCGGCGTTTGCCGGCCCGGCATCGGAAAACGCCGCTCTGCTCTCAGGTCAGCAGATGGTTGGCAAGCATCCCCGGCAGGTCCGGCAGCGGCTTGAAGGGATGTCGGATCCTCAGTTGGATCAATTCCGACTTGGCCAGCGAACCGCAATGGGTGACGCGGTTCAGTCTGCGCGCACATCGTCCGACCCCTACCAGCGCATCTGGGGCGATCCACTCGATTATGAGCGGGCATCGCTGGTTTTCGGCCAAGACGCGGCGGATCGTTTCCAGCAGGCCTATGATGTCGAGCAGGCGATGAGCGCAACCCGGAACGCATTCCTCGGGGGTTCGCCGACGCAGCCGCGTCAAGCTCTGGATGAGCAGCTTTCCGACCAGATCGGCGGCGAAATGACGAACGCCATCCTTGAAACGGGCCTCACGGGGTCTCCGACATCTGCCGGCCTTAGCGTGATGCAGCGCTTTCTGCGAAACCGGAACGGCTTGGGATTCCGCGGGGCTCGTGAGGAAGCGTCAAGCGAGATTGCCCGGCTCCTGGCCACAGAGCGCCCGGTCGATGAGGCCGCTCAGCTACTCGCGGATGCGACCGCTTACCGGCGTTACGTCGATGATCTGAGAACCCGCTTCGGGAACGTGGGCGCTGCCTTGGCCATCACGGGGGCGGTTAATGCGCAATAACCCCCAGATCCGTTTCAGCAACCAGACGGTGGCGGCGTTGATCGGGCGCTTGAACATAGCGCCTGCGGCAATGGCCGCCATTTCAAATGCTCCAAATGCCATCCCCGCCCATTACACGAAAAAGGAGGCATAGCCAATGCCACGCGCATCGGACGGTGCATACAGCCTTCCCAGCGGCTCTCTGGTCAGCGTCGGCGAGGATATTGTGCCGTCGCAGCACAACCCGCCGCTCACTGATATCGCACAGGCGCTTTCGGATAGCCTTTCGCGCGACGGGCGGGGCGGAATGCGCTCGAATCTCGACATGGGCGGCTTCAAGGCACGCAACCTTGCGCCGGGAACGCAGCCGACAGACGCCGCCACGGTCGGACAAATCACCGGACTGAGCGGCGTTCCAGTGGGCTCAATGATGGACTGGGCCGCTGCCTCACCTCCAACCGGATGGCTTATCTGCGCGGGCCAATCGTTGAGCCGCGCGGCTTATCCCGACCTTTTCGCGGTCCTTGGCACGACTTTCGGCGCGTCGTCGGCTTCGGTATTCAACCTGCCCGATCTTCGCGGGCGCGTGGTCGCCGGTCTGGACGTGGATTCAGGCGGTTATGCCGACCGCCTGACCAGCCCCAACAGCAGAACGCTCGGGGCTGCCGGTGGCTCGCAGACGGTTACGCTCACCGAAGCGCAGATGCCCGTTCATACGCACGAGGTTTCCGGCTCGACCAATTCGGCGGGGGCGCACAGCCACAGCCTAAACCTTGGCGGCGGGACAAACCTTGTGGGGAACGGCCTTAATACCGTGCCGAGTTCGGCGACCAGCGCAACCGGAAGTTCGGGCGCCCACTCGCACACGATTGAGGTTTCTGCCGAAAATGCAGGTGGCGGCGAGGCTCACGCGAACGTCCAGCCCACCATCATCCTTAACAAAATTATCAAGAGTTCAAGCTCATGAAGCCGCTATTCAACATGCTTCCATGTCTTGCGCTGAGCCACAGCAGAAATCGTGTTGATGGACACGCCATAATCCTTGGCAATCTCGGACAAGGATTCCCCACGTCCTCGACGCCCGCGTATTTCCCGAACCGCTTGTTCATTGAGGCGGGACAGATAGTGCCCCTCGCCAATCCGATTGGGGCAATCTCGTATCGTCAAAAGCTGGTTATCGGATCTCGTTACCCACTGCAAATTATCCAACCGGTTGTTTTCTTTGTTTGCGTCTTTGTGGTGCACCTCCGGAAGATTGTTGGGATTCTCAAGGAACGCCATCGCGACGAGGCGATGAACGAGGGGCAGCCACGTCTTTCCCTCAGCGCGAAAAAAGAACTGCTTGTACCCCCCCTTGCCGCCGAACGGGACGAAAAAATCAGTGCGCGCTTTGCCGTCCACTCGTCTGGCGCGGCCCCAAGTGCTCACTTCGAAAACATGGGCAAGGTCAGCCCGATGAACCGGCTTCCAAATTTCTTCCACAACAACGCTTTATCAAAAAGTGGTAAAGTCGTCAATGAAGCGAGCAGCAGCTAATGGCCAATGTTCTCCCCCGCGACCTGACCAGCGTTCCTGACGGCGAGGTCAATCCGAACTCGGCGGTTATTGTCGATGATGGCTCGGGTGTCTTTAAAAGCACCCCTGCCCAGCTTGTCGCGTCTGGTTTCCCGATTGCGTCTCAGTCGGAGGCCGAAGCCGGGGCAGTGAACAATAAAGCCATGACGCCGCAGCGGGTGGCACAGGCGATTGATGCGCTGGGCGTGTCGCAAGCGGTGCTTGCATCCTCAACCGGCGCTGAAATGGTGGGATTCAGGCAGGATGACCCAGACGCTGTTGATGGAACTGTGGAAGCCGAACTTCGCAACCGCATTACTGTAACGCAGTTCGGCGCCGATCCTACCGGAGCGGCGGATTCTACTTCTGCGTTTGCTGATGCGCGCTCGAAGGGTAATCGGCGATATGTAATCCCGCCCGGAACGTACATTGTTAATGATGACGATGTCTGGATGGATTCGTTTTCGACGCCTTATGGCGAAGTCATTCTTAAAGTGAACGGCACCGACTATAACGTTTCTCACTCGCTCGGCGGGAAATTCAGGACAGATATCGTCTCGAACGACCGTTACCTCTGGTTCCGCAATGCCAAGACCGGGACAACTCTCCTGCGCCTTTCAGATGCGGAGAACAGTGGCGACGTGAACATAGTCGCGATGCCTTTTGAGTTTCGGCGAGATAGTCACAGCATCATTTCTTGCTGCGGCACACCGACTGGAAACACCGATATCACGTTTGCGCGCTCAATCGACGATCCAGACCCCAGAGGTAACCGCACCCTACTCGGTTATAGCGGGCTCACCGACGAGTTCTATTGGGCCTATGCCTCAACGGCGTCCGGCGCTCCGAATTTTCTCTATGCGATAATTGTCAAGAATGGGACGAGTCCGACCCTAAAATTCCCGTATCTCGCAGCGGAAATGCAGGCAGGCTATATCCTGCAAACTCGTACCGGCGGTGCCCTTAGGACGAAAATGACGACCGGAAACACTGAACATGTGTATTCCGATCTAACGACCTCGAA
Source organism: Sphingopyxis sp. 113P3 (assembly GCF_001278035.1). Taxonomy (NCBI): domain Bacteria; kingdom Pseudomonadati; phylum Pseudomonadota; class Alphaproteobacteria; order Sphingomonadales; family Sphingopyxidaceae; genus Sphingopyxis; species Sphingopyxis sp. 113P3. Next base: position 933,495 of record NZ_CP009452.1, on the reverse strand, counting down.
CACGCTCAGCAAGACGAGCCGCACACGAATGCAGTTCGCAGGGGTGTCGTTCAACACGCTTTACGATACCCCCTTTGCCCGGAAGGGGGCACAGCGCTTCGGCGGTGTCTTTTCAGATTTGGCGGGCTCTGATCCCGACGTTTTGGGCACGCTCCCCGCTACAAAGAAGCTTTGGAATAGCACGACAGGGCGAGTGAGTGTTTGCGGAAGGATGACAGTAACTGCCGCGTCGAATACCGGATCGCGCGGATTGCGGGAAGCGCGGTTTACTTGGGATGGGTCAACCCTCACGGTTACAGACATCGAGAATACCCTAGACCCGGCTTTCACGGCTGACATTGCTCTGAACGGGAGCGATCTTGAATTCCAAGCGGCTTACGCTGGAGGGGTTGGAACCGGCTACGCGTTAAGCGTTGATATCGAATGGAATGGGGCTGGCCGGTGACCGCCCAATCGGAACTCCACTCCAAAGGAGGCCGGTGATGCCTGACGCGCCTATTCTCGACGGCAACGCCGCGCAGGTGCGGCTCATCATCGAGCAGACCATCGCGTCTCTCGAGGCGTCGCGTGGGAAGCAAAAGGCATCATGGGCATCGTGGCTCGGAATCGGACTGGGACTCGGAGGCCTCGTCTTTTCGGCGGGAATGCTGCGCAGCGACGTAGCAACGGCCAACACTCGCCTCGACAAGCTCGAGCAGCGCGCCGACGCCGCGGATCGCACGGCAACGAGCGTGAACGACCGGCTGGCCCGCATTGAAACCAAGCTCGACCTTGCATTGGAGAAACGGCGATGAACCTTCGGGACCTGCAGATGTGGCTCAACGTCCGCGGCGCCAACCTCGTCGTCGATGGTCTTCGAGGCCCGTCGACCCGCAAGGCGATCCTCGACACCTTCATTAACCGGAGTGCGCCCGCCGTCACGCCCGCCGAGATTGCCCAGATCGCCGCCCGTCTCGGTGGCAGTCCCCGCCAGCTTGCCGCAGTGGCGAAGGTCGAAAGCGCCGGCGGCGGCTGGGACAATCAAGGCCGCCTGAAATGCCTCTATGAGCGGCACTATTTCTGGCGCCGAATGCAGGTCATTATCCCGCTCCTGTCGAACCCGACGCCGGGCGGCTACACGATCGACGCGGACGGCGACGGCATCAATGACAGCTGGGAAAAGGTTGCCGATGCAGCAATGCGCTCGCCTCTCGCCGCATTCGAGAGCGCGAGCTGGGGCAAGTTCCAGATCATGGGCGCGCACGCCAAATCGCTGGGCTACGGCAACGCTGTCGAATTTGTCTGGGCGCTGTCGCGATCCGAGAAGGCGCATTATGAGGCACTGGCCCGCTTCATAGAGACGAACGGGCTGACCAAGGCTTTCCGCGCACTGTCGACGAACCCGGACGACTGCCGGGCATTCGCGAAGGGTTACAACGGCACGGCCTACGAAAAGGGCGGCTATCACCGCAAACTGGCGGAGGCGATGCGATGACCTGGCTCAACCGCAACATCCAGCGCTTTCTGATCGCGCTGCTTGTCCTCGCATTGTTCGGCGGGGCTGTGATCGTGATGACCTTTGTCGCGATCCCTACCGACAACCGCGACAGCATCATCCAGCTTATCGGCGGGGTCAACACGCTCGCCGGACTCGTGGTTGGGTACTATTTCGGGAAGGCTTCGGCGGAAGGAGGCGAAGGATGATCGGCCTCCTGCTCCCCCTTGCCACCCGTATCGTGGGCGAACGCTTCGCCAAGCTCGCGTCGTGGGCGTTCGTGCTGCTGATCGTCGCGGCGGTCATCGGCGGGGCAATCTGGTGGTTCACCGACACAGTAGACGACGCCCATGACGCGGGCGTGAAGGCCGGTGTCACTGCCGAGCGGATCGAAACCCAAGGAAAGGTGATCGAGAATGTCAAAGCTGCGAATGACGCGCGCGATGCCGTCAACGATCCTCGCTCTTGCGCTATGTATGTTGAGTGCGTGCGGTCAGCCCGAACCCCCACGAACTGCGTCCGATACCTGCCTGACCATGAAGGTTGTGCGGTTCAATCCGGCGCCAGCGGCGGGCGTTGACGACCCCGGCAACCAGTTCGACACGGATGAGACGGTGAAGGATTTGGCCGAACAGAACGCCGCGCTACGACGGCTGTGCGAAGCAACGAAATAGGGGCGAGCCGAAGCCCGCCCCTTCCCCTTTTTACCGTGTCTCAGGCCGCGAGCGACCAATGGTCGTCAGTCTCGCGCAGCACAATGGGCGATCTCTCGACGCAATCGAGTTCCGCCAGTCGATCAACCATTGCGCGCAAGGTTCCGTCTCCGAGCGCATAGTCTTTGTATAGCGCGCGCAGGAGCCGATCCACCGGCCCCGTAATGGACTTGTCGCGCGCCTTCTCCCAGCGTCGGACATTCTGCTCATCCGAGCCGAGAATTTCCGCCAGACGCTTTTGGGTGAGTTCCATTTCCAGACGCAGGAACCGAAGTTCCGCGCCGTTGATCGGGCAAGCCATATCCACGATGAATGCTGCGATTGCCTTATGCAGTCCCTCCGTGTCCTGAATGGACACGCCCTCTCCATAAGGGGTCTTATGGATGGTGTATCCATTTTCCAAAACGATATTGTCGAGACCACTTTCCTTGTAGTGGTATGACATCTCCTTGCTCCTAGCTTCAAAAAGCGGTGATAATGATCAGCCGGTTCGGCCAGTCGATTGCCACCACACAGGTTACTTCTTCACCAGCGGCGCGCCGCTGGATCGTCACTTGCCAATTCCCATGTTGATTGAGAAATGGCCCTTCGATAATCACTCCCTTCTGGACGCAAAGCTCCATCTGGCGGCGCGTGATTCCACGCTGCCGGCCCCGCTTCTGCCCATGTGCCACGACAACTATTCTGTCGCTGTCGGCAGCAAGCTCCTTCAGCATTCTGCTGGCCGAGGGAACGGACATCTTAAACGGCGTCGGCTCTGTCATCTGCCTATCATTATGATAGGTTATATGGGGTGTCAACTGAACAGAGGGTTAAAGGTTCCACGCCCAAAAACGTCCGCCGCCTTCAACGCGTCGTGGCGCGCGGTATGCGAGCCTGCTAGATAGAGCCGTCCACTGGAAGAGGCGGCGAGTTAGGACAGGGGGTTCCCGGTCGGCTCGCCGCCATATCGCGTAGCGGTGCATCACTCCCCGTTCAGGATCGCAAGGACTGCGCGCCCCTTGTCGGTTAAACGCGACGCCGCGACAAGGCCGAGGTCGAACAGACGGTAGCGCGTTCGCCGGTCCCAGCGCATCCCTGCGAATAGTCCCCAGCCGTTGCCCGCGCCGACATGAGTGATCGCCCGCCTCTGCGCATCTGTGAGGCGCCCTGCGATTGTCTCAGCATCATGCATCGGTCCCTCCTATGTTGGCGTTCACGTCTTTGTGAGCGAGGGCTTTGCGCGCAGCCTTTGGGATAGCCGCCCTGATAGCTTCATCGTCAAAGCGGCAATCGCTTACATTGAAGCCACATTCTCTCGCGAGCCATTCGCCATCGCTCATGCAGAGATGGTCCCACTTCCCATCCCTGACATGCCCTGTGTTGTAGGCGTTCCAGAGGTTTTCCTCACGCTCGGCGACCAGCGCCTCCCTCAGCCGCTCCACCTCGACTTGGGGAGCGGAGAGGGCGGCAAGCAACTGGCGCTCCCGTTCGCAGACCTTACCGAAAGCGGATTGCAACTCGGGCACGGCGTCTACAATCTCGTCCATCATGTCGGCCGCGCGTTCGATGACGGAAAAGCCGCCATCGGTTCGCATCAGGTCGTCGCGTTCGGTCTTTAGGCGATTGAGCTTGCAGACCAGCCCGAACAGGTCAGCCATTTCGACCGACATTTTCGACGGATCGACCTCCCCCGCCCCATTGCTGCGGCCCTCGCCTGACGAAAGCGGCGGGAGGCCCGGACCAATCTCGGGATGCTTGTCGTCGCCTGACGGGACGGTGCGGGTGCTTTCGATGCGGTGGGCGGCGAATTGTGCCGCTAGTCCGCGGCGCTGTGACTGGTCAAGAATAACTCCGCCCATTCGGCCGAGCATCGTCGCCCAATCGTCTGCGCGCTTCTCATCCGCCTGCGTCACGGTCACGTCAGTTGCCTTGTCGGTCATTGCTGCTCTCCTTTCAGGTGTTCGCCGCGCTCGATAGCTTCGGCCAGTTCGTAGAGCGTGCCGCCTCGTAACAGGTGTAGGCTTTCCGACGTGGATGAAGCGCAGCTTTTGGACGCATGGAGATCGGCGCTTCCCTTATCCCGAAGCCATGAGACAATCGCTCGCACAGTTTCCGCCTCCCCGCGCGGGGTAGATAGGTTTGGGGTGGTCATGACGCCTCTCCCGCTTCATGGAGCGCGTCCATAAACCCCTTTGCCCAGCGATCGTGGGCCATTGTTCCGGCGCGATATGGGTTGCCCGCCTTCCCGTCGCGGTAGGCCCTCCGCCCTTCGCGCTCGAAGCGTTCGGCGGTTTCGTCGTGGAGGCTCATTAGAATGGGGCTCCGTTCTCGATGTAATCCAGAAAATCGGCGCATTCGTCGGTTTCCGACCATCCGCACTCAAAGCATTGAGCGGGGCCGTATTGAGTGCCAACACCTATATCGACGGCAGATCGTTCGGTTTGCGCCCCGCAGACAGGGCACAGGTCGGTGTCGCCCATCACGCACCTCCGAGCATAGCTGGGGCGCAGAACAGCCGGCGAACAGACGCAACAATGTCGCGTTGGTTTACAGCGTGGGGTGTAAACCGTGTTTTCGGATCATCGCTAAGTGCTTGATTACTGGTAGCGGAGGAGGGACTCGAACCCCCGACACGCGGATTATGATTCCGCTGCTCTAACCGGCTGAGCTACTCCGCCCCGAAAGGCCGCCGCTTGCGGGCGAGCCGCGCCTATAAGCATGGCGGTTGCCTCGGTCAATACGCTCCGCGCCGCCCGCGAAAATTCCGCGAAAAGGCGGTCTCCCACGCTCCGCCGCGATAGAGACGCGCGGCGAGCCCAGCGATAGCCATGGCTCGCGGACGAGTGCTGAGGGCGAGATCGGCGAGCAGCGCCCGGGCCGTTTGGGGCGCTACCTTGTTCTGGACGGTGATGTGAAGTCGCGGCGTGCCGCGATCCTGCGCGGTCAGGAGACCCTCGAAATGGCTGGCAATGCGCTCGCGGATGGCGAGCAGGTCGGGGCTGTCGATGCGGAAGGCGACGCCCGTTTCAAGCGAATAGGCTTTCGCCAGTGTCGCAGCGGGCGGCGGCGTGTCGGCGACTATGCGCCGCACCAGTGCCTTGAGCTCACCGAGACTCGAGGGAGGCAGCTGGTGGAAAAGCGTGATGTGTGCCGGGACATGATTGCGGTCCGGCGGGTAATGCGCGGCGCGTAAAGCGTTGAAGAAGCGCTGGTCTGCCGCGCCCATCGTCGCAGTGACGATGACGGGCGCGGCTCCAGAGACCCGGACGGGAGGGGAGGCCCGGGTCGCTGTTCACGAGACGGGATGGAGGGCGGCGGGAGGGGGGGGATGGCCATCGTCCATGGGGCGCCCTGTCTCGTTGCCCCTGCCTTTCGCCGATCATTTCCAAGCGATCCAATCGATTTATTGGGTCACAATGATCGGCCGCGCCTATCACGTGATGAAACCCCTTCGCTACAAGCTCTTCCAGAAGTGAGCGAGCGCGGCCGCGACTTCCCCCGGCCGCTCGGCGATAGCCCAATGCCCTGCCCCGCCGATGACCGTAAGCGGCGTTCCTGTCCGCGCAGCAAAGCGTTCGGCGACGGCGAGCGCGACATAGGGATCGTTCGCACCCCAGAGCAGCGTGCCGCTTGCCGGCAGCCGGCCGATGTCGCGCGCCCAGTCTTTTTCAAAGCTCAATCCTTTCGCCGAGCGATAGAGGCGGAGAATTGCGCGGCGCTTGTCCTTGCTTGCCCATTGAGCGGCCTCCTCCGCAGCGATGTCTGGAGGCAGACCCTGATCTGCAAGACCCTTGGCGAGCGCTGCGGGCTTGCTCAACGCCATGAAGATTTCGCCGAGGACCGGCGTGTTCCATATCCGCGCGAGGCGATGGCCACGATAGTCGGGATCGATCACCGCGTTGGAAACCGCCCAGCTCCGGATGAGGTCCGGGCGGACCATCGCCACGCGCTGCGCAATGAGCGCGCCCCAGTCGTGACCAACGATATCGATGGGACCATATTTTGCGAACAGCGCCTCTGCTTCGCGGACGGCCCAATCGGCATAGGCCTCCTTGGTGGCAGCAAAGCCGGGAGGAAGCGGGGCAGTGAAACCGGGCAGTGCTGGTGCCGCAATAGGCGCATCGCCAAGTTCGAGCTGAGAGAGCAGCGGGCGCCAGACCGCTGGGCTGTCCGGCACGCCGTGGAGGAAGAGTTTAGCTGTCATATTCTCTCCCTTTTCTTTACGTCGTCTCATCCCAGACAGGGATCTCGCTCACATTTCTCCGCGCTGACGGCGAAGCTCATACCATTTGCGCACATTCTCATTATGCTCCGCAAGCGTGCGGGCGAAGATGTGACCGCCGTCGCCTTTGGCAACAAAATAGAGATAATCGTTGGGCTCCGGATCGAGCACGGCAGCAATCGACGCCTTGCCGGGGTTCGCGATCGGGCCCTTGGGAAGGCCGGTCATAGCGTAGGTATTATAATCGTTCACTGCGAGGATTTCGGAACGCAGGATGCGGCGGCCGAGCGGCTTGCCCTTCGTGATCGGGTAGATGATCGTCGGATCCGCCTGGAGCCGCATCCCGACCGCGAGGCGGTTGGTATAAACGCCCGCGACCGTGCGACGCTCGGCGGGAACGCCCGTTTCCTTCTCGACGATCGAAGCGAGCGTGATCGCCTGATTGCGATCCTTCGCCGCGGTCCGCGGGCTGCGCTTCGCCCAGAGTTCGGCGAAAGTCTTGTCCATTGCCGCTTGCATCCGCTTCAAGACAGCCGCGCGTGTCTCGCCCCTGGTATAGGCATAGGTGTCGGGAAGCACGCTGCCCTCCGCCGGGACCGCGACCTCGCCCTTCAGGCGCTTTTCGGCCATCAACCGTTCCCACACCATGATCGACGGCATGCCCTCTGGAACGGTAACGAAGCGTTGGACGGTCTTGCCTGACTGGAGCAGTTTGAGGATGTCGCCCGGGCTCATCCCCTTTTTCACTTCATATTCGCCGGGCTTGATCGGCGCATCGCCGCCAAAGAAGCGCGCGTGATTGACGAAGCCCGAGGCCGGAGCCGCCCCCGCCTCCTCGAGGATCTGCCCGGCCTTGGCGATGCTTGCCCCGGGCGGGATGACGACGACGGTATCGCGCGGTGCCCCGCCCGAGCAGGCGGTGAGCAGAAAAGCCAGCAAGGCTGCGAGCAGCCAGCGCATGGCTTATTCCTCGAACGCCTTCACCACCAGGCTCGCGTTGGTGCCGCCGAAGCCGAAGCTGTTGTTGAGCGCCGCGCGGACGGCGCGCGCCTTGGCCTTGTGCGGCACGAGATCGACGCCCTCGGTACCCTCATCAGGATCATCGAGGTTGAGGGTGGGCGGAACGATCTGGTCACGGATGGCAAGGATGCAGAAAATCGTCTCCACAGCGCCTGCGCCGCCGAGGAGGTGCCCGATCGCCGACTTCGTCGAACTCATCGAGACGCCGCTGATCGCGTCGCCGAACAGCCGCTTGACGGCGCCGAGCTCGATCGTGTCGGCCATCGTCGATGTGCCATGGGCGTTGATATAATCGATGTCGGCGGGGGTCATGCCCGCCTTGCGGAGTGCCATTTCCATCGATCGATAGGCGCCAAAACCTTCAGGATGCGGCGCCGTGACGTGGTGGGCATCGCCTGAAAGACCGTAACCGACGACCTCGGCATAGATTTTCGCGCCGCGCGCCTTGGCATGCTCATATTCCTCGAGCACGACCACGCCTGCGCCCTCGCCCATCACGAAACCATCGCGCCCCTTGTCATAAGGTCGGCTCGCCTTTTCGGGAGCGTCATTGCTGCTCATGTTGAGCGCGCGCGCCTGCGCGAAGCCCGCAATGCCGATCGGACAGATCGTCGATTCGGCCCCGCCCGCGAGCATGATGTCGGCGTCGCCGTCCTTGATCATGCGCGCGGCATCGCCGATCGAATGCGCGCCCGTCGAGCAGGCGGTGACAACCGCATGATTGGGTCCCATCAACCCGTATTTGATGCTGACCTGGCCCGAAATCAGGTTGATGAGGCGGCCATGGACAAAGTGGGGCGAGACGCGGCCCGGGCCCTTTTCGGCGAGCAGCAGGCTTTCGCTTTCGATCCCCGGCAGACCGCCAATTCCCGAACCGATCGAGCAGCCCGCATTCAGCCGGTCCTCTTCGCTCATGTCGGTAAGGCCGGCATCCTCGAGCGCCTGCCCCGCCGCGTCGATACCATAGATGATGAAGGGGTCTACCTGTCGCTGTATCTTGTGGTCGACGCGCTTTCCCGGATCGAAGCCGAATTCATGGTCGGCTGGCTTCACCTCGCACGCGATCGTGCATTTCTGGTCCGAAGCGTCGAAGCGGGTGATCTGCCCCGCGCCCGACTTTCCGGCGAGCAGATTGGCCCAGCTGGTTTCGACGTCTCCGCCCAGCGGCGTCACCAAACCCAGTCCCGTCACCACAACCCGGCGCATAGTCTTTCCTTTCGTCGGCCCCTGCCCCCGCAAGGGTCCACATCAGATTCGCAGACGCGTATCCATAAAAAAGGCTTCCCAGCCACGGCGCGCGAGCGCTTGGGACCGGGAAGCCGGAAACGCGTGGGCGGCGTCGCCGCCGCGTCCGGCCGCGCCGGACTGGACCGCTTTAGCCCTTGTTCGCCTCGATATAGTCGATCGCGTCCTTGACGGTGGCGATCTTCTCGGCGGCATCGTCGGGAATCTCGACGCCGAATTCTTCTTCGAACGCCATCACCAGTTCGACGATGTCGAGGCTGTCGGCGCCCAGATCGTCGATGAAGCTCGCCTCCTCGGTCACCTTGTCGGCTTCGACGCCCAGATGTTCGACGACGATCTTCTTAACCTTTTCGGCCGAATCGCTCATGCACAGTTCCTTTTTTCTGACTATGGCGTGAATGTTGGATTTTGCCCTAGAGCCCAGCGAGGGGGCTGGCAAGAGGGCTGGCGCGCGGCAAGCGCACCGAAAAATACTCGTGCGGCAACGATCCCGGGACGATCGCCCCGGATTTCCGGGCCAAATTTACCCACCGCTGCGCGCGGGAACAATAGCCGATTTGCGCAGCGCGGCCGATGCGCGCGCGATGACCGCAGGCGTAATCATGAACTGGCGCAGCACCTGCTCGGGCGGGGCATTCGCCGGCTGGCCCGTATAGTCGAGGAGCTTGCGCCAGAGCCGGCGCCCCCCCTCGACATCCCCCTTGGCCGCGACGACGATCGCCCGGACCATCAGATATTGCGGCTCGAGATTGCTCGGTGAGGGCATGCGGTCAAGGATTGCGAGCGCTTCATCGAGTTCGCCGCGCTGCGACAGCATGAAAGCGAGCGTGACCGCGGGGACACCTGCGTAAGTCGAGTCGAGTTCAAGCGAACGGCGCAGCAGCGGCTCGCCGCCTTCAGGATCGCCGCACGAGGCCTTGAAGAGCCCCAGGAAGCCCGCGAGATCGGGGTCATAGGGATTGAGTTCCACAGCCGCGTCGCCCATCGGCATTCCGGCGGCACAATTGCCCGCATAAAAATGCGCCCGGGCCATGGCGAAGAGGCCCGCGCTCGACGCGGGCGCGCTCCGGTAAGCGCGCTCGGCGAGCCGCCGAGCTTCGTCCAGCGCCGCCTTGCCGGCCGCGCCCGCGCGCTGCGGCTGCCAATCCCCAAAGCGCAGGAGCGATAGGGCGTTCAGCAAAACAGGATCGCGCGGCGAGGCGTCGAGCGACGCGCGCAGGCATCCGCTGACCTGCTGGACGCTCGCGGGATCGCGCATCTGGCGAATGCGGTTGAATTGCGCGAGACAGGGAAAGCCCTTGGCGAAATTCTCGGGCTCGCGTTGGATCTGGTCGCGCACGATAACCCCATAGTCCCCTGCAAGCTGGGCAATCGAGGGGGCGATCGCGTCGAACTCGGGCAACTGATCGGGAGCAGCGCGGATCTGAACCGACCATATCGCGCGCTGGTCGGCGACGCGGTTAAGGACGAGGGTGACATCGACGGGCCCCTCGGGGGTTCGCACGATCGAGGCATCAAGCCGGTAATCAGCATCCCTTCTTGCCGACCGGGCACCCGGCTCGCGCGCGCTCAGCAGATCGACGAGTTCGAACCGGCGCAATCCGTCGCGCAGCTTCCCGTCGAGCGCCCGCGCCATCGCACGCGATTCGGCGCTATCGCCGGCCACGGGCGCGCTCACTTCAAGGAGCGGCACCGGCGCCAGCTTTTTTCCGAGCGCATTCCCCGCAAAGGCCCACCAGGCGGCCAACAGCAAGATCAATAAGGCAAGAGCGGCAAGTGCCGACCACCAAAGCGCCCCCCGGCGGCTGCTATCAGCGACGAACGGCGCTGATGGCTCGCTTGCCACCTCCTTGCCAGGCGCTGGAACGCCTTCGGTACGCGATGGCGGCGAGGCTCGATGCTGCACGACGAGCTCGTAGCTTCCCTGCGGCACGCGAAGGCGATGAATCCAGGGCGTGTCCGCATAGTAACGGTCGAGCAGGGTCCGCAGCCGCCCGACCATGACGCGCGGATAGCTGTCGACCGCCGGGTCGAAATCGGCGCTGCGGCCAAGCGCTTCGGTTGCGATGGCATAGGCCTTGGGGGCGCTGCGCCCACCTTGCAGCTGATGATCGGCAAGATATTGAAGCAGGCGCGAAAGGACGGGGGAACGCACGAACAGGGGCGACGCGAGAAGCTGTTCCAGCTCATTGGCGATAATCCGGTCGGCGCCGCCGGTATCCGAGGTCTCGCTATCCCTGGTGCGATCCATGCTAGCCTTTATATGCCCCCGACGACCCGGAACACAGTTGATACCCTAAACCGGCGTTTTGCCCAGCAGTGGATGACCGTGTAACGGTAACAAGCGAACCCAAACGCGTTCGAACCGGAATAGTTCCCACATTTCCAGCCCGAAAAAAGCGTCCCACGAGGTTAATAATTGATTATCAAATGGCTACATGCCGCTTCGTGACCCCATGTAACTGCCGCATCCTCCTCTAAGATGTCAATCCTTCCTCGACGCGGTGCCCCCCACAGCGCCGCGGTCTGGTCTGAGACCTGGTCTCAGGTAGACGCTTTGAGGTCGATGGATTGAATGGTGCGAGCTGGTCCCTGGCATCATTCGCATGGTCTGCCGGCTTCATACACTGAGACTTCGCCGATCGGGCAGTAGCCCCACCTACTCCCGATCGGCAAGTCCGCCTCCCTTCCCCTTGCCCTCGTCGTTCCTGCAGGCCCATCGCGCTGCGACCAGCATGGCCCAAGGAAATCCTGCCCACTGAAAAAGGCACGCGGCCCTCGAGGCCGCGCGCCTTCTTGCTGGGCCGACTGCGGCCGTTCAGGCCTTGCAGGGGCCGATGCGCGTGTTGGTGACCTGCATCTGCATTTCGACCGGGCCGCCCGTGGGCGCCGCCGTCTTTGTCGTGATCGTCACGTCCGTCTTTTGGGCCCCGACCGTTCCCGCCATCGCGAGATCGACCTTCTGGCCATTGGCGGTGCAAGTGCCCGCAACGTCGATCGTCGAACCGCGCAATACATTCTTCGACCAGGTGCAAGCCTCGCCGAACCGCTCGGACATCACGTTCGCCAGATTTTCCTGATCCGCCTCTTCCTGCGTCAAGCATGTCTCGGTGCTGCCAGCCGAGGCAAATTGCTTGGCCATCTGATCCTTCACCGCGCCCGGTGCGCCGGGCATGTCGAACTTGACGAGTTTCACGTCGGTTTTCCAGTTGCCCGGCTCACGCTTGGCTAGGGGGGCAGCCGCGCTGCCTTCGGCCTTCGCGCCGACCGCGGCCTCGCCAGGCTTGGCGGCGTCATCCGATTTGCCGCATCCAGCCAACGCCAGGGCAGCGCCAAGCGCCGCCATCGTCACGCACTTTCTCATGGGTTTCCTCCTCCACTTCGGCGAAGGGAAAACACGCTTGACCCCGGTTGGTTGCGCACCGATTGCGGCGGACGCCCCGCGGCCCCATATTGGCCTTGATGGCCATCCAGATTCGCACCTCGCTCGACGAAATCGATACAGCCGAGGGCTATGTCCCGCACCGCCCCGCGCGCCCGGACAAGGTCGAGGGCGGCAAGCGCTTCGAGCTCGTCAGCGACTATGAGCCCGCGGGCGACCAGCCGACCGCAATCCGCGAACTCGTCGGCACCGCGCGCGCGGGTGAGCGCGATCAGGTGCTGCTCGGCGTCACGGGGTCGGGCAAGACCTTCACCATGGCAAAGGTGATCGAGGAATTGCAACGACCCGCGCTGATTCTTGCTCCGAACAAGATCCTCGCCGCGCAGCTTTATGGCGAGTTCAAAAGCTTCTTTCCGAACAATGCGGTCGAATATTTCGTCAGCTATTACGACTATTATCAGCCCGAGGCCTATGTGCCGCGCTCGGACACGTACATCGAGAAGGAAAGCAGCGTAAACGAGGCCATCGACCGCATGCGTCACTCGGCGACGCGCGCGCTCCTCGAACGCGACGACGTGATCATCGTCGCGTCGGTTTCCTGCCTTTATGGCATCGGGTCGGTTGAAACCTATTCGGCGATGATCTTCGATTTGAAGAAGGGGCAGGTCGTCGACAGCCGCGAGATCATCCGCAAGCTCGTCGCGCTCCAGTACAAGCGCAACGACCAGGCGTTCGCGCGCGGCAATTTCCGCGTGCGCGGCGACAGCCTCGAAATATTCCCCTCGCACTATGAGGATATGGCGTGGCGCGTCAGCTTTTTCGGCGACGAGATCGAGGAGATTACCGAGTTCGATCCTTTGACCGGGAAAAAGATCGCCAGCCTCAATCATGTCCGGGTCTATGCGAACAGTCACTATGTTACCCCGGGGCCGACGCTCAAGCAGGCTACCGAGGCGATCCGGCACGAACTCGCCGAGCGCCTCAAGGAACTCGAAGCCGAGGGACGCCTGCTTGAAGCCCAGCGCCTTGAACAGCGCACCAATTTCGACCTTGAAATGATCGCCGCGACTGGAAGCTGCGCCGGCATCGAGAATTACAGCCGCTTTCTCACCGGCCGCCTCCCCGGCGAGCCGCCACCGACATTGTTTGAATATCTGCCCGACAATGCGCTGCTCTTCGTCGACGAGAGTCACCAGACGATCCCGCAGATCGGCGCGATGTCGAAAGGCGACCATCGCCGCAAGATCACGCTTGCCGAATATGGCTTCCGCCTGCCCTCCTGCATCGACAACCGCCCGTTGCGCTTTGCCGAATGGGATCTGATGCGTCCGCAGACCGTCAGCGTCTCGGCGACGCCAGGAACCTGGGAGATGGAACGCACGCAGGGCGTCTTTGCCGAGCAAGTGATCCGCCCCACCGGCCTCATTGACCCGCCGGTCGAGATCAAACCGGTTGAAGAGCAGGTCGACGATCTGATCGCTGAGGCGAAGAAGACGGCAGCGGCGGGTTACCGAACGCTGGTCACGACGCTGACAAAGCGAATGGCCGAGGATCTGACCGAGTTTCTGCACGAGGCGGGCCTCAAGGTCCGCTACATGCACTCGGATGTCGAGACGCTCGAACGCATCGAGATCATCCGCGACCTGCGCCTTGGCGTGTTCGATGTGCTCGTGGGCATCAATCTCCTGCGCGAAGGGCTCGACATCCCCGAATGCGGACTCGTTGCGATCCTCGATGCCGACAAGGAAGGCTTCCTGCGGAGCGAAACCAGCCTCGTCCAGACGATCGGCCGCGCCGCGCGCAACGTCGATGGCCGCGTCATTCTCTATGCCGACCGGATCACGGGCAGCATGGAGCGCGCGATGCGCGAGACCGACCGCCGCCGCGCCAAGCAGCTCGCCTATAATGAAGAGCATGGCATCACGCCCGAAAGCGTGAAGAAGCAGATTGGCGACATCATCGCGCATGTCGCATCAAAGGACGGCGTCACCATCGAGCTTGGCGACGACCGGCCCGATCATATGGTCGGCCACAATCTGCGCGCCTACATCGCCGAGCTCGAAAAGAAGATGCGCGATGCTGCTGCAAACCTCGAGTTTGAAGAAGCAGGGCGCCTGCGCGATGAAATTCGCCGGCTCGAGGCCGATGAGCTCGGACTGCCCCCCGACCAGCAAGTCGCGCCGATGGTCGGGCGCTCGAACGAGGGCAAGCCGGGCACCCGAAAGGGGCGCTTTGGAAAGCAGAGCAGGACCAAATGGGGGCGCTAGAGTGGCCCCCGCCACCCTTCGCTCAGCGCAGCACGCCTTTCCCCGTCTGGCGCCGCGCATAATAAAGGAGCGCGATCTCGATCAGCCAGATCACCAGCGTGGTAAGCATCGGGCCGGGGCCGAACAATTCGGTAAGGTCAACGGGTGACAGAGCGAACTGATAGAGGGTGCTGAAAGCAAGGCCCGCGAGCGACACGATGAAGGCCGTCACCGCATGGCGGCTACGCAGCACCAGCAGCAGCGACCCTGCAAAGGCGCCCCATACGCCGAACGCCCAGGCCGCCGTCGCCCAGCTGGGCGTCGAGTCGAAATAGGCGATCTGTTCGGGGGTCAGCTGGGCGAAGTCGCGCAGCCACCACATATTCTTGAGGTTGGTCATCATATAGTCGGTGACGCCAAAGCCGTTCCACAGGAGCGAAAGCATCCCGACAACCCACAAATGCCAAGGCGTTCTGACCGTCCCGTTCATGGCAAGCCCCTCCCCTTTTTTGAGCGCGCCCAATCTACCATGCTTTACCGGGACGCGGAACTTGATTGTGTCGGCATGACGCGCTTCCCCCTTGGCAAGCCGGGGCGGCCGCGCGATAGGCGCGCCATGTGCGTCGTTGCCCTCGCCTGGCGGGTTCATCCGGACTGGCCCCTGATCCTCGTCGGCAATCGCGATGAATTTCATGCGCGACCGAGCGCTGCGCTTGCAGCCTGGGACGATGGCAGCGGAATCGTTGGGGGACGCGATCTCAAGGCGGGCGGGACGTGGCTGGGCGCGCATCGACCAAGCGGCCGCGTCGTCGTCGTCACCAACGTGCGCGGCGCGATGCCCGATCCGGCGAAGGAATCACGCGGCGCTCTGGTGGTCGACATGCTGCGCGGCGATGGCCGCTTCGCCGAGCCCGCGGCAGCCGATCTCGAGCGCTTCAATGCCTTCAACCTGTTTGCCGTCGACGGGAAGGCGCGTCTCCTTACCAACCGGCCGCGCGCGCAGATCCTGTCGCTCGAGCCGGGCGTCCATGCGCTCGCCAATGAGCCCATCGAACAGCCCTGCCCGCGGGCCGAGCGGCTTCGCGCGGCGCTCGGCGCCTTCGTGAGCTCCGGCATGGCCCCCGATCGTCTCCTCGACACGCTCACCGCGACGGACGATCCAGCGCTGTTCCTCGAAGGCGGCGTCTATGGCACCCGCTGCTCGACTCTCGTCGCGCTTGCCGCCGATGGCAGCGTCAAAATGACCGAGCGCAGATATGAAGCGGGCGGCCGTCCCGCTGGAACGACCGCCCTTGAATTTTGGGTGGGCTGAGCCCTGCTATTATTTCGGCGCCAGCACCATCAGCATCTGGCGGCCTTCGGTGCGCGGGTGTGCCTCGACCTTCGCGACCTCGGCGGTCATTTCCGCCACGCGTTGGAGGACGTTGAGGCCAAGCTGGGTGTGGCTCATCTCGCGGCCGCGAAAGCGCATCGTCATCTTGACCTTGTCGCCTTCCTCGAGGAAGTCGAAAACCTTCTTCATCTTCACGTCGAAGTCATGGTCGTCGATGTTCGGACGCATCTTGATCTCCTTGATCTCCTGCGTCTTCTGGCTCTTGCGCGCGGCATTCGCCTTTTTCTGGGCCTCGTACTTATACTTGCCCACATCGAGGAATTTGCACACCGGCGGATCGGCGTTCGGGGAGACTTCGACCAGATCGAGGCCGACTTCGGCCGCCTGTTCGATCGCTTCGGCAGTCAGCATTACGCCCAGATTTTCGCCTTCCTCGTCGATCACGCGGACCTTGGGGGAGGCGATGAATTCATTATATCGCGGGCCGTTCTTCGGCGGCATCGGCGCCAGCGGGCGGCGGGTCATGGGCGGGCGTATAGCTGTATCTCCTGAAAACATGGGCGCGGCGCGCGGCATCGTCACGCAGCGCGTCACGCGCTCATATAGTGAACGCAGGCGCCTCGTAAAGGCTGCCTGTGGCAAAGCGACCGCAGTTTTCGCCCGACTGTGGCGACGAAGTCACGCCTGGGCGCGGATTACCATTTGGTCGGAGCGGGGTCGATGACGCGGAATCCGCCCGCTCCGACCTCGCTGACCTCGAGCGCGCGCATCGCTATCCCGCGATTATCGAAGCGGAAAATGCCATCGATCCCGCCAAAGCCGTCGGGCGCGAGCAAGCGATTTACCGGAAAATTCGTACCCGGCTTCCAGTCGCGGGCGATTCGTACGGTGAGCAGCACCGCATCATAGCCAAGGCTCGAGAGGCGATAGGGCGCTTTACCGTAGCGCTTGCGGTACTGCGTTGCCATCTGGCCATAAAGACCGTCTGAGACGCTCGCAAACCAGGCGCCGCGCATCGCGGCGCTCGCCCCGAGGGACGCATCGGTGTTCCAGCGCTCGGTCCCCAGGATCTGGCGTTCGCCATTGCTCTTGATCACCGGCACCGCGCGCACCGCATTCCCGCCGGCATCGGCGATCAGCACGGCATCCATGTCGCCCGCATTGGCAAGCCGGCGCGCCGCACCCGTCATCGCCGCGGCGCTATGGTCATAGGATTCGACCGCAACGAGCGTGCCGCCGGTCGCCTTCACCGCCGAACGGAAGGCGGCCGCCGAGCGCTCGCCGTAGACATTCTTGGGGACCAGCGCGCCAAAGCGTACATGCCCCTTGCCCCGCGCGAAGGAGACGACGCGTTCGACCGACTGGCCGGGGACAAAGCCCATGATGAAGACGCCGTTGCCCGCCACGCTCGTGTCGTTGGAGAAGCTGAGCACGGGCACCTTCGCCGCACGTGCGATCGGTGCGACCGATCCGACATCCTCGCTGAGCAGCGGCCCCAAAATAAGCTTGTTGCCGTCGGCGATCGCCTGGCGCGCCGCAGCAGCCGCCCCGAGCGCGGTATCATAGGTGGTGATGCGAACCTTCTCGGCGCGCGCGTCGAGCAGCGCCATTGTCGTCGCATTGGCGATCGCGGTGCCGACGTCGGCGTTTGCGCCCGTCTCGGGCACGAGCAGCGCGACGCGGTGACGATCGGTATCGGTCGGCAGGCCGGGCTCGATCGTCTCGGGCGTTTCGGGCGGCGGCGGCGGACCCGCTGTTTTCGGCACGACCTGACACGCCGCAAGCAATCCGCCGAGCGCCATTACGCTCATTGCGCGCAGCAAATGCCGCCGCGGCGACGCATTGTCTTGGCGCAGCGCGGCAGTTTCTGCCATTTTCGGCGTCATGCCGGATTCGACCATCTCAAATTCTCCCTTGCCCGGTCTCTATATCGTGGCGACCCCCATCGGCAACCTTGGCGATATCAGCGCGCGCGCCGCTGCGGTGCTGGCGCGCGCCGACCTGATCGCGGCCGAGGATACGCGGGTGACCGCGAAGCTGCTTTCGCACCTGGGTTTGCGTGTTCCGATGACCCCCTATCATGATCACAGCGACGAACGCACCCGCGCCGATCTGGTTGCGCAAATGGCCGACAAGGTCGTGGCCTTGGTGTCGGACGCAGGAACGCCGCTGATCTCGGATCCTGGATACAAGCTGGTCCGCGATGCGCGCGCCGCAGGACGGCTCGTTACCACCCTTCCCGGTCCCTGCGCTGCGATCGCAGCGATCACTCTCTCGGGGCTACCGAGCGACCGCTTCCTGTTCGCAGGGTTCCTCCCCTCCAAGGCAAAGGCGCGCGCCGACACCATCGCCGAATTCGCCGATCTGCGGGCCAGCCTCATCTTCTACGAAAGCGGGCCGCGCCTTGGCGCATCGCTCGCCGCGCTCGCCGAAGGGCTCGGGAACCGCGAGGCAGCGGTCGCGCGCGAAATCACGAAGCTTTACGAGGAATGCGTGACCGGCCCCCTCACCGAGCTTGCCGCGCGCTACGCCGCGGCGCCCCCGAAGGGCGAGATCGTGATAATCGTTGCGCCTCCCACCGAGGGCGCCGCCGAAGAAGCCGACGACGCGGTCGTTGATGCAGCGCTGCGAAGCGCGCTTGCAGCGCAGCCGGTGTCGAGAGCGGCGAAAGAGATCGCAAAGCGCTTCGGTCGCGACCGGCACGCCGTCTACGCGCGCGCGCTCGCGCTGAAGGAAGACCTCTGATTTCGCGCTTGCGCGGCGCCGCGACAGCGCAATGCTCCTTGCGCCGGCGCGCATGCCGCGCCATCTGGACCACGTCTGGCAACCCGAGGAGACCCCGATGACCCTGCGCGCCGCGGTGCAAATGGACCCGATGGATGGCATCAACATCGCGGGCGACAGCAGCTTTGCGCTGATGCTGAGCGCCAGGGAACGCGGGTACAGCCTCTACCACTATGATGTCCGCTCGCTGACGTGGGAGGCGGGGCGGCTGACCGCGCGCGCGCATCCGGTGCTCGACGTGCGGCGCGAGGTGGGCGCGCATTACCGCTTTGGCGAGCCCCAGACCCTCGACCTCGGCCGCGACGTCGACGTCGTGCTGATGCGCCAGGATCCGCCTTTCGACCTTGGCTATCTGACCGGGACCTGGTTGCTCGAGCGGATCGCGCACGAGACCCTGGTCGTCAATGATCCCGTCTCGGTGCGCAACGCGCCCGAGAAGGTCTTCGTGCTCGATTTCGCCGAGTTCATGCCCCCGACAATGGTCACGCGCGATCTTGAGGCAGTGAAGGATTTTCACCGGCGCTACGGCGCGCTGGTGATCAAGCCGCTCCACGGCAACGGCGGCAAGGCGGTGTTTCGCATCGATGAGGCCGGCACAAACCTCGGCGCGCTCGTCGAACTGTTCGGGCAGGTGTGGCCCGAACCCTTCATGGTGCAGCAATTCCTCCCGAGCGTCAGCGAAGGCGACAAGCGCATCGTCCTGATCGACGGCGAGGTTGCGGGTGCGATCAACCGAAAGCCCGGCGAGGGCGAGTTTCGCTCGAACCTCGCGGTCGGCGGCTATGCCGAAGCCGCCTCGCTCAGCCCGCGCGAGCAGGAAATATGCGCCGCGCTCGGTCCGAAGCTTCGCGAACGCGGACTGATCTTCGTCGGCATCGACGTCATCGGCGGCGAATGGCTCACCGAGATCAACGTTACCTCGCCGACCGGCATCGTCGCGATCGACCGGTTCAACGGCACCGACACGGCGGGAATGATCTGGGATGCGATCGCGCGGCGGATCGGTTGACGCGCCTCCGGCGTAGAGTACGGCATGACCGCTTTCATTCTCGATCTGATCCAGAGCTGGGGCTACGCTGGCATCTTCGTCCTGATGCTGCTCGAAAATGTGTTCCCGCCGATCCCGTCTGAAGTGATCATGGGGCTTGGCGGCATCGCGGTCGCCAAGGGGCGGTTTGATTTCTGGACGCTGATCGCGGTCGCGGTTGCCGGGACGACCGCGGGCAATTGGGTCTGGTACGCAGTTGGGCGCTGGATTGGCTATGAACGGCTCAGGCCCTTCATCGATCGCCACGGACGCTGGCTGACGCTCGACTGGTCGGAGGTCGAGCGGCTGCACGGCGGTTTCCTGAAATATGGCCCCGGCATCGTCTTTGCCGCGCGCTTCATGCCGGTCGCGCGAACAATGGTGTCGCTGCCCGCCGGGATGGTGCGGATGAACCAGGCAAAGTTCCTTGCCTGGACTGCCGCAGGCTCGGCAATCTGGATCACGGCGCTCGCGGGCGCGGGTAGCTGGTTCGGCGGCCGTTTTGCAAATCTCGACGCCTTCGTCGGCCCCGTCGCGCTGGTTGCCATCGGCTCGCTCGTCCTCCTCTACATTTACCGGGTCGTGACGTGGAAACCCAAGGCAAAAGGCGAGTGAGCGGCCTCATGCCGCCTTGCCTTCCCAGGCGGGATGCCCAGGAAGGCGACGGGATCGTAACGCGTGCGCCTAGCGCTTCTGCCAACTGATTGCCGATATTGTCTTGCCGTTGTCGGTGATCGTCCAGTCGACCACCGCATTGTCATGCTCGCTCCGGATCACCTTCGCGGCTCCGTCGCGGCGGAGAAATCTGAGCTCGCGCGGGAAGCCGAAGGCGGCGATCACCCTGGTATCCTCGGCGCGCCGGGCATCGAGGCGCGAGCGGAGCGCAGAGGTGAAATAGATGCCACCATTGTCGCCATCGGATGACGGATAAATCCAGTAGTTCTCGATCGACTCCTGGAGCAGCGCAAAGCTCGCCATATGGATCGCGTCGTCCGCGGGGATGAGGCGAATCGAGGCAAAGGACCGATTGGAATCCTCGGGCGGCGGCCCAGCATCGCCCCACACCCAGGTGAAGTTCAACAGCTGGCTACCGCGCACGACCAGGAGCACCCTGTGCCGGGCGGGGCGGCGAGTGTAATCGGTGAGGAAAGTGAACTGATATTCGCGCGCCGGATAGCCGCCAATGGTCAGCGACCGACTCGACACGATCTTGCCCTCGGTCAGGCCTTTGATCGCATTGGTCTGTTCGGTGTCGAAAAATCCCTTTGGGTTGGAGATATAATTGTCACCAACTCTGACCACATGCACGCTGAAGCTGCTGCAACGCCCCGAAACCTGCGGTCCACTGCGTATCATCTCGCGCGTCTGCGCGCTTGGAAAACCGATTCCCGAAGCAATGAAATGCGACCGCGTCGGCGGCGCTGGCATGTCATAGACCGCGCCTGCGACGCTATCATTCACCGTGCGCCATTCGGGCGCATGGCATTTACTCTGGGCCCATGCAGCTCCCGGCATCAGCATGGCCGCCGCCACCACCAGTTTCCAGATTGTCATTTCGTCCCCCGATTGCGACGCGAGCGCGCCAATCGTCGGGGAAATTGTTCATCGGCCCAAAGCCCCAGGCAACCCGCAATTTTTTTGGCCGGACAGCATGTTGGCATCCTCCCGCCCCCTATTTATGCGGGTCATCCCGCGCGATCACGGCGTCGAATGGTCTTCCAATATTCGTCGTAAACGTCGGGCTCGATTTCCATCGGCAATGCCCTTGATGGATAGACCCGGTCCTGCCGATCCTTTCGCGGACAAGAGATCCGGAACGGATCGCCCGTCTCACGAACATAACAATTGGCCTTGAATCTCCGGCTCCGGAGACGGTGAAAGACGCATCCAGCACCGAGAGAGCGAGCCGCCTTTCCCGTCACCCCCAGGCGATCGCCTCACGCCCGCGGATGCGCCGAGCGGTAGACATCGAGCAAATGCGCCGCGTCAACCGCGGTATAGATCTGCGTCGAGGCGAGGCTGGCATGGCCGAGCAGTTCCTGCAGGCTGCGCAGGTCCGCGCCGCCTGCGAGGAGGTGCGTTGCAAAGCTGTGGCGCAGCGCATGCGGCGTCGTCCGCTCGGGAAGGCCCAACGCGCGCCGCGCTGCACGCACGCTCGCGCGGACGACGCCCGGTTGAAGCGGGCCGCCGCGCGCGCCTAGAAAAAGCGGCGTTTCCTTGTCGATCGGCCAGGGGCAGGCCGCGGCATAGCGCGCCGCTGCTTTCGCGACCGCTGGCAGGATGGGGACGATGCGGGTTTTGCCGCGTTTGCCGGTGACGCGCAGCGTATCGCCCAGCGGCAGCGCTGCGCCCGTCAGCGACAGTGCCTCCCCGATGCGCAGGCCGGCGCCGTAGAGCAGAAGCAGCAGCGCAAAATCGCGCGCGCCCACCCAGCCCTCGCGCGCATTATCCTCGACATCCTGCGCAAGACCCATCGCCTCGGCAGGGGCGACAGGGCGCGGCAGGCCCTTCTTGACGCGCGGCCCGCGCATCGCGGGCACGTGCGCGTTTGACCCGCCCACATAGCGCAGAAAGCTCCGCAGCGCCGACAGCTCGCGCGCCGCCGACGCATTGCCAAGCCCTCCCGCGCGGCGGTCAGCGAGATAGGCGCGAAGGTCATTTGGGTTCACCGCGGAGAGCATGGCCTTGTCGACCTCGCCGCCGCGATGCTGCGACAGGAAGGCACAAAAACGCTCTGCCGTCGCTATATAGGCGCGGCGGGTGTGGTCCGAGCGGCGCTTCTCATGCGCGAGATGCGCGTCCCAATCGCGGATCAGTCGATCAGCCAAGCCACATTCCGTTCAGGCTGTGCTTTCAAGGCCCTCTCCTATCCCCAGCCCTTGAAAAAGGATGAACCGCCTTCCCTCGGCGAAGCCTGGCCCAAGGGTTGCCAAGCGAAGAGGACGCGGTCTTTCGGACAGACTAGCCGGTTCGAACCACCTCGGAAAGGATCGAGTCGAGGAGAAGTATCCCCTCGTCGGTGACAATCAGCCGGTCACCCGCCTGCCGCACCAGCCCCTGCGCCGCAAGCCGCTCTGCCGCCCCCGCATCGAAAAACGCCTCGCGCGCCAGTCCGGAGCGGATCTCGACGCGCGCGAGGTCAACGCCTTCGGTCAGCCTGAGGCCCATCAGCATCGCCTCGGTCGCGCGTTCGTGCGGCGGCAGATCATTCTCGGCCTTCAGCCCGTGTCCGCTCCGCTCGACCGCCGCGATAAAATTCTCGGGCTTCTTGTGCCGCTCGCTCGCCTGGGCGAGCCGCCGCCCATGCGCGCCGGGGCCGATACCGGCATAGTCGCCGTAGCGCCAATAAGTGAGATTGTGCCGGCTCTCCTCGCCGGGCCTTGCATGGTTCGAAACTTCGTAGCGCGGCAGGCCCGCAGCACGCGTCAGCGCCTGCGTCACGTCGAAGAGATCGGCGGCGGTGTCCCCGTCGGGAAGGACGAGCTCGCCTTTTGCCGCGAGCGCCCAGAACCGCGTGCCGGGCTCGATCGTGAGCTGATAAAGCGAGAGATGCCCGGTGCCAAAGGCAAGCGCTTCGCCAAGCTCGGCCTGCCAATCTGAAATCGACTGCCCGGGACGCGCATAGATGAGGTCGAAGCTTGTGCGGGCAAAGGAGGCTTGCGCGGCCGCGATCGCCCGCCGCGCTTCCTCACCGCTATGCGCGCGCCCAAGAAAGGCAAGAACCTGGGGGTCAAAGCTTTGAACGCCTATCGACACGCGGTTGACGCCTGCGGCGGCGAGATCGGAAAAGGCAGCAATTTCGACCGAATTGGGGTTCGCCTCGAGCGTGATCTCGCACTCATCCGCGAGCCCCCAAAGCGCCTCGGCCTCGGCGATTACGGCGGCGACGGTCGAAGGCGGCATCAGGCTCGGCGTCCCGCCTCCGAAGAAGATGGAGGAGACGCGCCGCTCTCCAAGCAGCGCCGCTTCATGCCGCAGATCTGCAAGCAGGGCGGCGCGCCAGACGTCCTGGTCGACATGATCGCGCACATGGCTGTTGAAGTCGCAATAGGGGCATTTGCTCACGCAAAAGGGCCAATGGACATAAAGGGCGAGCGGTTCGGCCATCGCCCGCGCCCTACTCGCTTTGTGAGCTCGCGCCAAAGGCTGAAATGCCCCGCGCAAGGCATCAGGGCGCGAGAAGATGCGCGATATGCGTGCGGATATCGGCGGGCCACCCGGCGATAGCGGTCTTAAGCGCCGCAATGTCGCCCCGGTAAAGCGCGCGCAAGGCCGCCTCATAGCCTGGCCGGTCGCCGCAGACATGGCTCATGAAATGATAGGCGGCGTCGCGGCGCTGCTTCGCGTCCGGGGCCTCCTTGCACGCAGCTTCGACCAGTCGCCTCAGCGCCGCCGAGGCGCCGCCGGGCTGCGCGGCGAGCCAGTCCCAGTGGCGAGGCAGCAAGGTGACCTCGCGCGCCTTGACGCCGAGCCGCGGGCGTCCCGCCGATGGCGGCGCCGCCCTGGCGGCGTCCCAATAGTCCAGATCAGTCAATCGCCCGGTCGCATCTTCGAAAACCAGGATGGTGCCAAGATCGCCGGGATAACGCTCCTCAAGGAGGCGCGTCACCTCCTCGCGGCGTCCCGAGGTAAGCCGGGTGTCACCGAGAAAGGCGGTGACGCTATCATGTTCCTGTGTCATGCCGCTCCATTACACCCGGGTAAAATTCCCGTCAATATTACCCGGGTATAACTATGCGCCGAAGGCACCCGTAACCAGCTTTGCAAATGCATCGGCCCGGTGGCTGATGCGATGCTTTTCAGCCGGGTCCATCTCCGCAAACGTCAAGGCCATGCCATCGGGGACGAAGACAGGGTCATAGCCAAAGCCAAGCTCGCCTCGCGGAGGCCAGGTCAGCTGGCCGTTCGCCCAGCCTTCATAAACATCGGCATGGCCGTCGGGCCAGGCGAGCGCCAAGGTGCAGACGAAGCGCGCGCTCCGGTCGACGTCCGCCCCCTGCTCGGCGAGGAGCCCCTCGACCTTGCCCATCGCCAGATACCAGTCGCGCCCTTTTTCACCCTCGAACCATTGCCGCTCGGCCCAGTCGGCGGTGTAGACCCCGGGCCGCCCGCCAAGCGCGGTCACCTCGAGGCCGCTGTCGTCGGCGAGCGCTGGAAGGCCCGACGCGGCTGCGCTCGCATGCGCTTTCAAAAGCGCATTCTCGCGGAAGGTCGTCCCCGTTTCCTCAGGCTCTGGAAGGCCAAGATCGCTCGCCGACACCGGCTCGATCCCGAAGGGCTCAAGAAGCGCACGGATCTCGCGCACCTTGCCCGCATTGTGACTTGCGATCACGAGCCTCCCGGGAGCGAGCCTGCGCGTCATCTCAGCGCTCCACCGCCTTCGCCTGCGCTGCGAAGATGTCGGCGCAGCCGATGCGCGCCAGGCGGAGCAGACGGAGCAGGCCTTCCTCATCATAGGTCGCGCCTTCGGCGCTTGCCTGGACCTCGACGATCTGGCCCTTGCCGGTCAGCACGAAATTGCCATCGGCTTCGGCATTCGAATCCTCGTCATAGTCGAGGTCGAGCACCGGCGTGCCGTTGTATATGCCGCACGAGATCGCCGCGACCTTGTCCTCGATCGGATCCTCGGCAAGCGCGCCGGCCGCGATCAGCTTGTCGACCGCGAGGCGAAGCGCGACCCACGCACCCGAAATCGACGCCGTGCGCGTGCCGCCGTCGGCCTGGATCACGTCGCAGTCGATGACGATCTGGCGCTCGCCGAGCTTCGCCATGTCGACGACGGCGCGCAGGCTGCGGCCAATGAGCCGCTGGATCTCCTGGGTGCGCCCCGACTGCTTGCCCTTCGCCGCCTCCCGGCTGCCGCGGGTGTGCGTCGCCCGCGGGAGCATGCCATATTCGGCCGTAACCCAGCCCTGCCCCTTGCCGCGCAGGAAGGGTGGCACCTTCTCCTCGACGCTGGCGGTCACCAGCACCTTGGTGTTGCCGAAGGAGACGAGGACGCTGCCCTCGGCATGGATGGTGAAATCGGGCTCGATGGTGATGGAGCGCATCTGATCGGGCGCGCGGCCGGAAGGGCGCATGAAAAATCCTTTCGGTTGAAGATTGCCGCCGCCCTTAGGCCCGCGCGCTCATTCGCTCAACCGCATACGGAAGAAATCGAGGATTTCATCCCGCGCCGCGACCGTGGGCTGCCCTGCCTCGTCGATGAGATGGAGCGTGACGACGCTGTGCGGATTCTTCATCGGGCTGTCAGGGTTGGCGGCGCTGTCGGGAAGGACGCGGCCGACGAAACGGTCACCCAGCGCGGCCTCATAGGCTGCAAAGCGCGCGGCCTTGCAGAATTTATCGCCTTCAAAGCGGTAGGCGAGGACGGTGAGATCCTCCGCCTCCATCCGCGCCTTGACGGCCGCGAGTTCATCGGGCGCGATGTGCATGCCTGCCGGATCATTGAGCGGCAGCGAGGGCTGCGCGAGCACCGGCGCAACGACCGCGGGCTCGAGCATCATCGAGAGCGCGAAATTCCCCGTAAAGCACATGCCGATCGCCCCCACGCCCCTACCGCCGCATTCGGCGTGCGCGAGCGCTGCAAGTTCGCGCAGCCAGCGCGTCGCAGGCGAACTTTCATTGGCCTGAAAGGCGCGAAACTGCCGGCTCATGCATCCGCCGATCATCGTGAACAGCGCGCCCGGCATGCGCGGTACCGCGCCATCCTTCCCGAAGATATGCGGCATATAGACGGCAAATCCCGCGTCGCGGACCCAGCGCGCGAAACGCGCGACATGCGGACTGATGCCGGGCATCTCGGTCATCACGATGATCGCAGGGCCGCTCCCCATCGTGTAGACGCGGTGCTTGCGGCCGAGCAGCGCGATATTGCGCTGCTCGAAATCGTCGAGCGGATCATCCTCATTGAGTGGGCGTGCCATCATATCGTCCTCCCCGGAAGGAAGGCTAACAGCAGATGCGCTTATAGAAACCCCATTTTCTCGTCTCGGATGCGCAGGGGACGCGCGCAATGCCTTAACGCGGCAACGCTGCGGCCTCGCGCGCCAGCGCCTCGATTTTCGCGGGATCGAGCGGACCGGGCGGAACGACCCAGCTCCCGCCGACACAAAGCACCGCATCGAGCGCGAGCCATCCGGGGGCGCTCGCCGCCGTGATACCGCCGGTCGGGCAGAAGCGCGCCTGGCCGAAGGGACCCGCGAGCGCCTTCAAGGCTGCAATACCGCCGCTCGTTGAAGCGGGGAAAAATTTGAAGTGGGAGAGGCCAAGGTCGAGGCCGCGCATGATGTCACTCGCATTGGCCGTCCCAGGAAGGAAGGGAATGCCGCTTGCCACCGCGGCCTTGCCGAGCGTGTCCGTGAGACCCGGCGAGACGATGAATTCGGCTCCCGCCTCGATCGCGCCGCTCAGCATCTGCGGATCCAGCACGGTCCCGGCGCCGACGATGGCGCCTGCGACCTTCTTCATCGCCTGAAGCGCATCGAGCGCGGCTGCGGTGCGAAGCGTCACCTCGAGCACGGGAAGGCCGCCCGCAACGAGCGCCTCGGCCATCGGCACGGCATCCTCCACCCGGTCGATGACGATGACCGGAATGACCGGCGCCAGCGCCATGATCTGCTCGATGCCTGATTGTGCCATGTTCAAACTTCTCTTTCCTTGGATACCCGGCGAAAGCCGGGATCGGGGTTTGTTCGCTTTGCCAATCCAGCGCCATCCCGGCGCCTTTTGGGGATAAGGGACAGTCAGGTGACGCTGTCCATCGCCGCCAATATCGCAGAGCCCCCTCTTTCTGCCTCGTCCGCGTGGATACGAAACAAGGCGAAGAGCTCGCGTCCGACACCGAGCGCAGGCGGCGGGGGCGCGGCGGGAGCCCGCGCCGCCCACTCGGCCTCGTCGACCAGCGCGGTGACCTCGCCTCTTCTTGCACACACGCGCACCATGTCGCCGTCGCGCAAATAGGCGAGCGGACCGCTCGCGCCGTCGACGCCCGGCAGCGCCTCGGGCGAAAGATGGATCGCCGCGGGCACCTTCCCGCTCGCGCCCGACATGCGCCCGTCGGTGAGGAGCGCAACGCGGTAACCCTTGTCTTGAAGGACGCCGAGCGGCGGGGTCAGCTTGTGGAGTTCGGGCATGCCATTGGCGCGCGGCCCCTGGAAGCGGACGACGACGACCACATCGCGATCGAGTTCGCCTGCCTTGAAGGCCTCGATCACCTGATTCTGGTCATCAAAGATGCGCGCGGGCGCCTCGATCGTCCAGCGGTCCTCGGCCACCGCGCTCGTCTTGATGATCGCGCGGCCCAGATTGCCGGCAAGCAGCCGCATTCCCCCGTCGGCGGAGAAGGGCTCGGTCACCGGGCGCAGCATCGCCTCGTCGCGGGATACGGCGGGCGCGGTCTCCCAGCGCAGTTCATCGCCCTCGATCAGCGGTTCGCTCGCATAGGCTTCGATCGAGCCGCTCACGGTGAGGATATCGCCGTGGAGCAGTCCCGCGTTCAGAAGTTCGCGCACGACAAAGCCGATCCCGCCTGCGGCGCGAAAATCGTTCACGTCGCCCGCGCCATTGGGATAGACGCGCGCGAGCAGCGGCACGGCGTGGCTGAGTTCATCAAAGTCCTGCCAGTCGATCAGGATCCCGGCTGCGCGCGCGATCGCAGGCAGATGAATGGCATGGTTTGTTGAGCCGCCCGTCGCGAGGAGACCGATCGCTGCGTTGACGATCGCCTTTTCATCGACGCAGCGCGCAAGCGGACGATAGTCATCGCCATCCCACCCGATCTCGGTCAGCCGGTGCGTTGCAGCGCGGGTCAGTTCCTGGCGCAGCTTCGTGCCGGGATTGACGAATGCGCTTCCCGGGACGTGGAGTCCCATGAGCTCCATCATCATCTGGTTGCTGTTTGCCGTTCCGTAAAAGGTGCAGGTGCCGGCACTATGGTAGGAGGCGGCCTCGGCAGCGAGAAGCTCGTCGCGGCTCGCCTTGCCTTGCGCGTAGAGCTGGCGAACCCGCTGCTTTTCCTTGTTCGCAAGCCCCGAGGGCATCGGCCCCGCGGGCACGAGGATCGTCGGCAGATGACCAAAGCGCAGCGCCCCGATGAGAAGGCCCGGAACAATCTTGTCGCAAATGCCAAGAAGGAGCGCGCCTTCGAACATTGCATGGCTGAGCGCAATCGCGGTCCCGTGCGCGATCGTGTCGCGGCTGAAGAGCGACAGGTCCATCCCCGCCTGGCCCTGTGTCACGCCGTCGCACATCGCAGGCACGCCGCCCGCGACCTGCGCCGTTGCACCCTTCTCGCGCGCTGCAAGCTTGATCTGTTCGGGATAGCGGCCATAGGGCTGATGCGCCGAGAGCATGTCGTTATAGGCGGTAACGATGCCGATATTCATCGCCCTCCCCCCGCGGATCGCCGGCTTGTCGTCCCCCGCTGCTGCAAAGCCGTGCGCGAGATTGCCGCACGAGAGCACGCCGCGATTGGTCCCCGCCTCGCGCTGGCGTTCCATCAGCGCAAGATAGGCGGCGCGGCGCTCGGCGCTGCGGCGGATGATGCGCTCGGTCACGCGGGCGATGGCGGGGTGAAGCGTGGTCATGAGAATTCCAATCCCCCCGCCTCAATGGGGCAGGGGATGTGCAGGCGAAGCAGCGCGCTGCGCCGCCTCAGATGGGTGAGAAGAGGAAGGGTGAGCGGCAAGCCAGGATCCCTCCCGGGCTCCGGGCGTGCAGCAGCCAGGCAAGGATGAAAATCCATCCGATCCACCCGGCGCGCGAGGGAAGCTCCTTCAATCATGCCAGCTCGCCCCGTCACGCTCGATCAGCGCGATCGCCGCGGACGGGCCCCAGCTTCCGGCGGTGTAATTTTGCGGTGCAAGGTCAACGTCCGCCCAGGCATTGCGGATCGAATCGATCCACTCCCACTGCGCCTCGACCTCGTCGCGGCGCACAAACAGCGTCTGGTCGCCTTCGATGAAATCAAGCAGCAACCGCTCGTAGGCGATCCGCCGCCGCTCGCCAGCAAAGCTGTGCGAGAGCGAGACGTCGAGATTGACCTCCTTCAGCCGAACGCCATCGCGGTCGAGGCCCGGCTGCTTTGCCATGACCTTGACGCGGATATTCTCTTCGGGCTGCAGATTGATGATCATCACATTGGGGTCGAGCCTGGGCGCGCCGACGCGCGCGAAGATATTGTGCGGCACCGGCTTGAACTGGATCAGCACCTCGGACTGGCGCTGTGGCATGCGCTTGCCGGTACGCAGGTAAAAGGGCACGCCCTTCCAGCGCCAATTGTCGATGAACGCCTTCAAGGCGACGAAGGTTTCCGTGTTCGACGGCTTTCCAAGTTCGTCGGCATAACCCGCGACCGCCTGCCCGCCGACCGCCCCGCTGGTATATTGACCCTTTACGCTCAGGGATTTGACATCCTCGGCGCGCATCTTGCGCAAGCTGCGAAGCAGCTTCACCTTCTCGTCGCGCACCGCTGTTGCCGATACGCTCGCGGGCGGCTCCATGGCGATAATCGCAAGAAGCTGCAGCATGTGGTTTTGCACCATGTCGCGAAGCGCGCCGACCCCGTCATAATAGGAGACACGCCCCTCAAGCCCCACGGTCTCGGCGACGGTGATCTGGACATGGTCGATCGCCTGTGCGTTCCAGAGCGGCTCGAACAACATGTTGGCAAAGCGCAGCGCGAGCAGGTTCTGCACCGTTTCCTTGCCGAGATAATGGTCGATACGGAACACCCGATCCTCAGCGAAGGCATCGCCGACCTGGGCATTCACCTCGCGCGATGAGGCAAGATCGTGCCCGATCGGCTTTTCCATCGCGATACGGCATTCGGCGCACGCGATATTCGCCGCCGCAAGCCCCTGTGCAATCGGTCCGAACATCGAGGGCGGGGTCGAAAGATAGACACCGATCGGGCGGGTCATGCGATCGCCGAGCAGGGCGGCAAGATCCTCGTATCCCGTGCCCGAGCCCGCATCGACCGGGCAATAGTCAATCCTCTTGAGGAAGCTCTCGGCCATGGCGGCATCGAACCGGTCTTCGGCAAGATGCTCGCCGAGCGCTTCGCGCACCTGCAATTGGAAGGCAGCGCGATCGAGGGGGCTCCTTCCCGACCCGATGATCGTCAACGTGTCGGCGAGCAAGCCGTCCATGTGGAGATTGTAAAGCGAGGGGAACAGCATCCGGTGCGCAAGATCGCCCGTGGCCCCGAACAATATCAATGTTTCGACTTTGACGCTCACGCGCTCTCCCCTTGGATATCCGACCGAAAACTGGCCGATGCACCGCTTGATTGCAACGCGCATACGTAGGCCGCATAGCTTTGCAGAAGCTGGCCTTGTCGGCCAGACGGCCCTAGGAAGCAACGCCATGACCGACCCCGTGCCGCCCTATGACGTCATCGTGATCGGCGGCGGGGTCAATGGCGCGGGGGTTGCCCGCGACGCGGCAGGACGGGGTGCCCGGGTGCTGCTGCTCGAGGCGGGCGATCTTGGAGGCGGCACCTCATCGGCGTCGACCAAGCTGATCCACGGGGGCCTTCGATATCTGGAACATTATGAATTCGCGCTGGTGCGCGAGGCGCTGAAAGAGCGCGAGCGACTGTGGAGCATCGCGCCTCACATCATCCGGCCGATGCGCTTTGTCCTGCCCTATCGCGAGGGCCTGAGGCCCCGCTGGCTCCTCAGGCTCGGGCTCTTTCTCTACGATCATATCGGGGGTCGCAAGAAACTGCCTGCGACCCGTTCGCTCGACCTTCGCAAGCATCCGGCCGGCGCGCCGCTCCAGAGCCGCTATGACAAAGGCTTTGAATATTCGGACGCTGCGGTTGACGACGCGCGGCTCGTCCTCCTCAACGCGCGCGATGCTGCCGACAAGGGCGCGCGCATCCGCACCCGCACGCGCGCCGACATGATGCGCGTCGAGGATGGACTGTGGGTCGTCGAGGCGACGGGCGAGAGCGGACAAGCGTACCGCTTTACCGGACGCAGTCTCGTCAACGCCGCGGGCCCCGAGGTGCTCGATGTCCTTCGCCGTGCTGCGGCACCTCCCGATTACAGGATGCGGCTGGTGCGCGGTTCGCACATCGTCGTGCGCCGCATCTTCGATCACGGCTATGCCTATTTCTTCCAGCTTCCCGACGGGCGCATCTTCTTTGCCATTCCCTATGAGCGCGACTTCACCCTGATCGGCACGACCGACCAGGACCATGAAGGTCCCCTCGACAATATTCACGCGAGCGCAGAAGAAATCGATTATCTGTGCGACGGCGCAAATCAGTATTTTCGCGCAGCGCTCACCCCTTCCGACGTGGTGTGGAGCTATTCAGGCGTTCGCCCGCTCATCGAGGACGGGTCGGGAAAACCCGAGGCAGCGACCCGCGGCTACCGCATCGATCTTGACTGCGACGAGGGCGCGCCGCTCCTCACCATCTACGGCGGGAAGATCACGAGCTACCGCCATGTCGCCGAACATGCGATCGACGAGCTTGCAGCGCACGTCCCCGCCCTCTCAGGACCCCGCTGGACCGGCAAGAGGCCGCTGCCCGGCGGGGATTTTCCGGTTGATGGCCTTGCGGCGCTCACCGCCGAACTTCGCCAGTCGCACCCCTTCCTTACCCCCGCTACTGCGGAGCGCATCGCGCGCGCTCACGGCACCGGGGCGCGGGCCTGGCTCGGCAATGCGCAAAGCTGGGATGATCTTGGCGGCGAAATCGGGCACGGTCTCTCGGCGGCCGAGACCGAATGGATGGTCACGCGCGAATGGGCGCGCACGAGCGAGGATATACTCTGGCGCCGCAGCAAGCTCGGGCTGCGCTTCACCGAGGCGGAGGCCGAAGGGCTCGAGGCCTGTCTCCGTGCGATCCTGGCAAGGCCGGCGCTTCCCGAATAATCCTTCGTCAACCCGGGCGAGGTCCAGGATCCCGCTCGCCCTCGAGCGAGACGCTGAACCCAGCCCGGAATTACGGACGGATCAGGCGGCCTCGACCGCAGCTTCGGCGGGCAGGCGGATCATATAGTCGAACGCCGACAGCGCCGCCTTCGACCCTTCGCCCATTGCGATGACAATCTGCTTGTAGGGCACGGTCGTACAGTCGCCCGCGGCGAAGATTCCAGGCTGGCTTGTTGCGCCGCGATGGTCGACCTCGATCTCGCCGCGCTGGGACAAGGCAACGCTGTCCTTGAGCCATTCGGTATTGGGGACAAGCCCGATCTGGACGAAGATGCCTTCAAGCTCGACCTGATGGAGTTCGCCCTTGCCGCGGTCCTTGTACGACAGGCCCGTTACCTTCGTGCCGTCGCCGAGCACTTCGGTCGTCATCGCCGAGGTGATGATCTTGACGTTGGAGAGGCTCGCAAGCTTGCGTTGCAACACCGCGTCGGCGCGAAGCTCGCTGTCAAATTCGATGAGCGTTACATGCGCGACGATGCCGGCAAGGTCGATCGCCGCCTCGACGCCGCTGTTGCCGCCGCCGATCACCGCGACGCGCTTGCCCTTGTAGAGCGGGCCATCACAGTGCGGACAATAGGCAACGCCCTTGTTGCGATATTCTTCTTCGCCCGGCACGCCGAGCTGACGCCAGCGGGCGCCGGTCGAAAGGATCACGGTCCGAGCCTTCAGCGACGCGCCGTTTGCAAGGCGCACTTCGTGCAGACCGCCTTCACGCTCGGCGGGGATCAGCTTTTCGGCGCGCTGCAGGTTCATGACGTCGACGTCATAGTCTTTGACATGCTGCTCGAGCTGCGCGACGAGCCTGGGTCCCTCGGTGTGCGGAACCGAGATGAAATTTTCGATCGCCATCGTGTCGAGCACCTGCCCGCCGAAACGTTCCGCAGCGATGCCGGTGCGGATCCCCTTGCGCGCCGCATAGATGGCGGCCGCGGCGCCCGCGGGCCCGCCGCCGACAACGAGAACGTCGAACGCATCCTTGGCCGCGATCTTCTCGGCCGCCTTCGCTTCAGCGCCCGTGTCAAGCTTGGCAAGGATCTGTTCAAGCTCCATCCGGCCCTGGCCGAAATTCTCCCCATTGAGGAAGATTGTCGGCACGGCCATCACCTGGCGTCTCTCGACCTCGCTCTGGAAGAGGCCGCCGTCGATTGCCGTGTGCGTTATGCGCGGATTGACGACGCTCATCAGGTTCAAGGCCTGCACGATGTCGGGGCAATTCTGGCACGAGAGCGAAAAATAGGTCTCGAAATGATAGTCGCCCTCAAGCGCGCGAACCTGGTCGATCACCTCGGGCGCGACCTTGGGCGGATGGCCCCCGACCTGCAGCAGCGCCAGCACGAGCGAGGTAAATTCGTGGCCGAGCGGAATGCCCGCGAAGCGTACCGCGATTTCGGGGTGGCCGACGCGGCGTATGAGGAAGCTCGGGCGGCGCGCATCGTCGTCGGCGCGCTCCACGCTGACCTTGTCGGAGAGCGCGGCGATTTCGTCGAGAAGATCCGCCAGCTCAGCCGACTTCACGCCATCGTCGAGCGACGAGACAAGTTCAATCGGTTCACGAAGATTCGTGAGGAGGCCTTGAAGCTGCTGCTTCAGATTGGCGTCGAGCATGGGAGAGCTCCTTTGCGAACAGGTAGGGCATCCGCGGGCCCGCGCACAGGCGAGTCCGGGGGAACAGGCCGCAAGCGTGCGGCCTGAGGCGCCCCGTCCCCGCGTTCGCGGGGACGGGACACGGGTTCATGGCTTAGATCTTGCCGACGAGGTCCAGTGAAGGCGCAAGCGTTTCAGCGCCCTCTTCCCACTTCGCGGGGCAGACTTCACCCGGGTGGCTGACCCAATATTGCAGCGCCTTGATCTTGCGCAGCAGCTCAGCGGCGTTGCGGCCCACACCCTCGGGGGTGATTTCAAGCAGCTGGATCTCGCCTTCGGGGTCGACAACGAAAGTGCCGCGGTCCGCAAGGCCGACGCCCTCGCGCAGCACTTCGAAATTGTTCGACAGCACGTGGTTCTGGTCGCCCACCATGTAATAGTTGATCTTGCTGATCGCCGGTGAGGTGTCGTGCCACGCCTTGTGGCAGAAATGCGTGTCGGTCGACACCGAATAGACCTCGACGTTCATCTTCTGGAGAGTGGGATAGATGTCGGCGAGATCTTCAAGCTCCGTCGGGCAGACGAAGGTGAAATCGGCGGGATAGAAGAAGAAAACCGCCCACTTGCCCTTCACGTCAGCGTCGGTGATGTCGACGAACTTGCCGTCCTTGAACGCAGTGGCCTTAAAGGGTTTGAGGGTCGTATTGAGAACGGACATGAAAAACTCCTTGGTTGTCGGGAGCCCTCCTCTAGCCTCTTATGTTGCAATGCGGAAACTGAAAATATCGGTACTTTTGATCGAAATAATCGATAAGTGGGTTTGCCGTGATAAATGCCGTTTGGAGCCTTTTTTTGGTGCCGGCCATCACACAGGCCCACAGACAGTTCGCGATACCAACACGGCTTGCAAATATGTCGAGCGCGGCGTGGAAGGCGCCGGCTTATGGTCCGTGGAGGTTAGGACGTCGATCCCTCGCACTCTTCCTCGAAACCGCAATCGCAGCTTGATGAACGGTGAGCAGCCTTCATAGAGCCGAAAAAGGCCATCACGCTGTCAGTATGGACTGCGCGGTCGATGCGTCCGCTGATCGTCAGCACAGTGCGGCCTCATTCGATGCTTCTCCCGTTCGGGAGGAACAAGATTGAACTTCCTCTCCTCTTCCTCGTCCATTGCTGAAAACCCATTGCTTCCCGCACAATGCTGGTGGTCTTCTAGTCCGAGACGGTTTCGGATCTGATTTTATCTATTTCGGAATGAAATGGGGGAGAGAAGGATGATCGATTTTCAGAACGGATCTTTTTTCAAGCTAAAGCAGAATGATGAGTACGCCGACAAGGTGGCTCAGCTTCTTCTGCCTGATGAGAAGGTCATTAGCTCGTTCAAGGCGATCCGGGACGGTGTCGTTTTTACCGACAAGCGGATTATCGTCGTCAATGTACAAGGGATCACCGGCCGGAAGGTCGACTATTCGTCCCTCCCTTATAGCAAGATTTCGGCCTTTTCGGTTGAAACCGCGGGAACATTTGATCTCGATTCCGAACTCGAGATGTATTTTTCAGGCCTTGGCAAAGTGAAACTCGAATTCACCGGTCAAACCAATCTCGTCGAAATTTCCAAGATTATAGCGGGTTTTGCACTATGACGCGGCCCCCGGCTGGAAATAGAATGCGTTTCCTTGTGCAAAGCACCCCTCCTGACCGCTGAGCGGCAAATGCGCCGTTTCCCGCTGGGACAGTCTCACAGAAGGATCCGCGCCAGCGAAGCGGGCCGGCCAATCGGATAGCCATCAGACTGCCGCGAATGCGCGCG
The DNA here is from genome assembly GCF_001278035.1 of Sphingopyxis sp. 113P3. Taxonomy (NCBI): domain Bacteria; kingdom Pseudomonadati; phylum Pseudomonadota; class Alphaproteobacteria; order Sphingomonadales; family Sphingopyxidaceae; genus Sphingopyxis; species Sphingopyxis sp. 113P3. The sequence goes on along the minus strand of NZ_CP009452.1, from coordinate 897,725 downwards.
CAAGGGCGCGGTTGTATGACGCGGCAAATTGCTTCGACACGTCGGCATCGGGCTTGATCGCGAAGAAGACGTGATAGGCACCAGGGACGACATTGAGTTCGACCGGTACGCCCGCGGCAACGAGCCGCGCGGCATAGTCGATATTCTCGCTTACAAAGAGGTCGATCGATCCAACACCGATATAGGTCGGTGGAAGCCCGGCGAGATCCAGCCGGCGCGATGGCACAGCGCCTTCGGGTACCGTTTCCGACCCCGCAGGCAGCCCGAGAAACGACGACCACCCAAAGCAATTAGCGTCAGCCGTCCAGATGAACGCCCCAATGTGGGGCGGCATCGGCCGGCTACTTCCCGTGCGATCATCGAGCATGGGAGAGATCAGGAGTTGAAAGCAGATGGAGACCTCGCCGCGGTCCTTGGCGGCTGCGGAGAGCATAGCGGCGTGGCCACCGCCCGCGCTTGTTCCCATAACGGCGATGCGGCCTCTATCAATGCCAAGCTCTGCGGCGTTCGCGGCGACCCATTTGAGCGCGGCATAATTATCTTCCAGCGGGCCAGGAAAAGGTGTTTCGGGGGCGAGCCGATAGTCGACGCTCACGACAACACATTGGTGATCGCGGGCGATGCGCTGCGCCATCCCAAGCTCGCCCTCGATGCTGCCCGCGACATAGCCCCCGCCATGAAGGTAAAGGACCGCGGGCCTTGGCACGCCGGTAGCGCAAGCGTTGATGATCGCGATCGGCACGTCGGGTGCGCCCCGTGATCCTCTTATCGCGCGGCGAACAATCGGGGGTGTCTCCAGCCACGACGGGATATTCGCTGCCATTCGCGCGCGCACTTCTGGCAGGGTGGAAGCATCCAAGATTGTCCGGTTCGCCAAAAATGGGCCGCGCAGTTCAGGATCGACGAGCCCAAGTAGCGCTTCATGTTCAGCAGGAGAGGCAGTTGAGGCGGGAGCCTGCGCAGTCAGGCGCTGCGGCGACAGCGCGGCCGCAACCCCTGCCGCGCCCCATCGGACGAGATCGCGCCGCGAGAGCATCTCAGCGCGCCCCTTGGGTGCCAAAGAGATACCGTGGCGAAGGGTGCTCGAAAGCAAGGGGAGCCGCGCGCACGCAAGCGAAGCTCGCCGCCTTCTCTGGACTCCCAGTGCCCATGTAGCGCGGTACCGCAGGATAGGCGCAAAGCGGCCGGGTGGCGCGGAGCTCTCCCTCCTCGAAGGCGTAGGCGGTTAGGACAGCGGGGGGCACGTTCCCCTCGACCCAGCGATCAAGCACCGCGAGCAATTCATCGTCCGGAAAATCGTCGTCGGGCATGTCCTCAAGGGTCAAGGGGCGAGGGCCCGGACCGCCCGTGCAATGCCCCATTCCTGGCACCATGTAGAGACGCGCGAAGCGATCGCGTTTCAGGGGGCCGCCGCGGACTGCTTCAAAATAGGCGACGCTGTCGAGCGGACTGACAACGCCGTCCTCCCAGCCGTGATAGAGGATAAGCTTGCCTCCCCGGCCCGAGAAAAGCGAAAGGTCGGGGTCGAGCGCATTGATGTCAGCGCCCCAGGTCGCATCGAGGCGGTCAAGGTCGCGGTCGAAATCAAAGCGGTCGCTCGCAGCGACGCCGTCGGTCGCCCAGGAGGCAAGATCGCCGGGGGCGCGGCTTGCGAGCGATTGCGGATTGCCGAACAAGGGGGCCGCCTGGGTCTCGCTTCCAGGAAGAAAAGGGAAATAGATGCGCTCGCCGGTGCGCGGATTGCGAGCGCCAGCGAAAAAGCTCTGCAGGATCGTGACATCGCCCGCCGTCAGACAGGAGCTCGCCTCCTGACCCGACTTGCATGCGAGTCGGGCCGGGTCGAAACGGCACGCAAGGGGCGCATTGAGAAAGGGCTCGCCCGGCGCACCGCCGTCCTTCCCGCCGCAATGGGCGAGCGCCGCGGTTCGGAACAGGTTTGCCTTGGCCGCGGGCAGTTCGCGCGCCTTGGTCGCCTGCGCTTTCTGGAAATTATAGTTGAAAGCTGCGTGGAGATGCGTGCGGTTGTGCCCAGGCGCGCCGGCCAGAATTCCGTCATAATCGCCCGGATAGCGCTGAGCCTCGGAAAGGCCCTGATGTCCGCCGGTTGAGCAACCGAAAAAATAGGCGTGTCGCTGAGCCTTGCCATAATAGCGACGGACGATCTCTTTCGCCGCGACCGTCATCAGATGGGTTGCGCGGTGTCCCCAGTCGCGGATCATGACGGGCTGGCCGTTCCCGGCCTCGTACCAGATCGCTGCCGAATGGGCGGGCGCGGTGCCCATGTCGCTGTTCGCGACAGCAAACCCGCGCTTTACCCCGCCCGCGAGAACATTGTAGCGGATCGCGCCAGCGAAGCCGCCATTGCCGGTGCCGAGAAGTTTGCCGTTCCACGCCGCGCCGAGCGGAAGCCAAAGCTCGCTGACGATACGCGAACCCGGCTCGCTCGCCGAGAGGATGACCACCCGGCAAAAGGAGGGAAGCGCCGGAAGCTGCGCCTTGTCTGGCGAGCGGAACGCCCCGACGCGCTCGAAGGAGGCGGCAACCACCCGGCCCTGTTCGACCGCGAGCCCGCGCAAATCGATGCAGCGTCTAGCCTCCTCCCCCTCCTGCGCGTGCGCCGGTTCGCCTGCGACAAGGCCAAAAAGCAGCATCGCGAACGCGACGGCCTGCAAGCGGAAAAATCTGGCTTTCATCCCATGCTCCATTTGGCTCCAAACGCGCAGCGCCGAGGCCACCCTCGCGTCGGGCCTCTTTCTTTCTCTCTCTCCCGTATCAGCGCCTCGGTGCGCCGCACAGGATCAACGGAAGGTTCGGCGGCGCGCTTCCCACTGCCCCGATCCAGGATTGTCCCGCGGCGCGGCGCCGGCAGGTGGTCTCCTCTGCGAGCGCATAAGGGCCTGAAAGAAGTCCCGCCTGCGCCTCGGCGCGGCCGTGAAAGCGCATATAGACCTTCGCCTCGCCATAGGGCGACCACGCCGGCCCGTCGCGGACTGAGGGACGGCCATATTTTGCAAAGCTCGTCCAATAGCCGATTACAGCGTTCGACAAGGCGCGCTCCCTGCTGTCGATAGGCGGCACCGGCCAATTCCGCGGGAGCGGCACATCGCGGCCGGCCGCACCGAATACATAGGGGACCTCGATGGCGTGAAAAGCACCAAGCCCGCGCGCATCGGACGCGGGATAGCTGTGGTCGAAATAATAAAGATAGGACGGCGCCCCATGGCTTGCCTGCGTCGCGACGAGCCGCTGGGCGCTCCAGCCATAGATTGCGTCGCGGGTCGCCGCGAGCAGCGAGTCCGTCACATGCGTCCCTGGATAAAGCGCAAGATACTGCAGCGCGAGGTCACCGAAGCGGGCGCGGACGGTGTCCTCATATGCCTCAGCTGATGAGGGCGCTGGGGGCGCAAGTCCTGGAATGGACCGGATTTCACCACTGTTGAAGCCTGCGATAAGCGGGACCTTCGCCTGCTCGCCCGCGTCGAGAATATCGGGCAGCTGTCCGCGCAGGAACCAGCCGTCCACGGTCGCCTGCGGGACCGGCCCGCCTTTTGGCGGTAGCGCGTTGAGCCGGGTGGCCTCGATCGCACGCAGCGCCTTGATGTCCTCGGCGCCGAGCGCTTTTGCAACTTCCAGCCCGATCGCCTCGCTCGACGGGAGACCATAGGCGGGGCGCTGGAGTTCCGGCGTCGGAACCAGATAGGGACTTTGCGCGATCGCCTTGTGAAAGAGGCCGTCCGCCAACGGACTGACAAGCAGATAGGCGATACTGAGAGCACCAGCAGACTGGCCGAAGACAGTGACATTCTCCCTATCGCCTCCAAAGGCGTCGATATTGCTGCGAACCCATTGCAGCGCCGCAATCTGATCGAGCAGGCCATAATTGCCCGACGCATACTCGGGCGATTCAGCTGTGAGGCCGGGATGGGAAAGAAAGCCGAAGACGCCAAGACGATAGTTGATCGTGACAACCACGACACCCTCGCGGGCGAGCCGGGCGCCATCAAAAAAGGGGCTGGCGCCCTCTCCGGTCAGAAGTGAGCCGCCGTGGATCCAGAGCATGACGGCCGCTTTTTTCGCAGCTTTCGGCGTCCAGATATTGAGCGTCAGGCAATCCTCGCTCATGGCGCGAGGTTCGCTGGCATAGAGGCTGTTCACCGGAAGCAAGGGTTGCATGCAAGCAGGTCCGAAACGCGTCGCATCGCGGATGCCTTTCCAGTCCGGGGGAGGAGCCGGGGGCCGCCAGCGGGCCGAGCCGATCGGCGGCGCGGCATAGGGAATGCCCCGAAACACGCGGGAGCCGTCATCGAGAATCTCACCCGCGAGGAGACCTTGCGTCGTTTTGACGATGGAGCTCTCGCCGGCGACGCCTGGGGCAGGGAACAACAATAGAGCCGCGAGAAGGAGGCGCCGTATCATGCCGCACCCGCGTCCCCGGGACGCGTGAGGGTCCGAGCAAGCGCGAAATAGAGGCCCGCCGCGAGCCCATAAAAGGGGATGAGGCTGTAGAAGGCCATTTGCAGCGAGTCGTCAGGGTAGCTGGGGCGCAGCCAGTCGCTCATCGCGCCGAGATAGGTTGGTCCAAGGCCAAGGCCGATGAGGTTCATGACGAGAAGCAGCACCGCCCCCGAGACTGTCCGCCGGGCCGCGGGAACGATATTCTGAACGAGCGTCACCGACGGCGTCAGATAGAAGCAATTGAAACAGGTCGAGCCGGCAAGAAACATCATTGCGATCGGCCAGGCGGGCGTTCGCACGAAGCCGATAAAACAGGGGAGCGCGAGCAACAGCGCGATCGCTGGTATCAATCCGTAGGCTTGCGGTCGCCGCGCCGAGAACCGATCGACGAGCCATCCGGAAGCATAGGTTCCGACGCTGACGACGACCCCCAGCAGTAGCGCGTACCAGAGCGCGATCTCGCTCAGGCTCATGCCCTTTTCGCGCATCAGGAAGAGCGTCGTGAAGTTGAGCGTCGCATAGGTGACGAACTGCGTTGCCCCGCCCGCCAACGCCACAAGCCGCAGCGCAGGCGTCCCAAAGAAGAGGCGCAGCGCAGGCCAGAAAGCAAGGGGCGGCATGTCGTCGCTCGGCTCGGAGGGGACGTCGGTCCCGCCGCGACTAGGTTCTCGCACGACACCCCATGTGATCGCGGCCGCGGCCAGACCCGCAAGACCGAGCATCAGGAAGGCACGTCGCCAGTCGTAGGCGGCCGCCATCGCGGCACCGAAGCCAACACCGAGCGCCGAGCCGATCGGCGGGCCGAGATTATAAAGACCAAGCGCCATGCCGCGCCGGTGCGGCGGAAAATAGTCGCTGATGATTGAATAGGAGGGCGGCACTCCCCCCGCCTCGCCGATGCCAACAGCCATACGGGCGGCTGCGAGCTCAGGATAGCTTCGCGCCAGCCCGCAGGCGATCGTGGCGGCGCTCCACAGCGCGCAGGCGAGCGCCAGGATGCGAACGCGGTTGCCGCGGTCGGCGAGCCAGGCGACTGGCACGCCGATGACGCAGTAGAAAAGCGCAAAATAGAGCCCGCCAAGCAGCCCAAGCTCGCCGTCGGTCAGGCCAAGCTCGTCCTGCACGGGCTTGGCGAGGATCGATAGCAGCTGCCGGTCAAGAAAATTGAGAACATAGACGAGAAAAAGGATCGCGAGAACGAGCGACGCGTAGGCGGGCCGCGGGACTGGCATGGCCGGACTGGTCACCGGATCCTCTCCTCGCCGGGCGCGGCGGCGTGCCGCAGAGGGGGCCCGATCAAAGATTATAGCCAAGCCGGATCCCGAAAGTGCGCGGACGTAGCGTTCCGTACCGGGCATCGAGATAACCTTCAGGGTGAAGGTAAGTCGTCGAATCGTCGTTCAGGAGATTCTCGACGTAGAACGCCGCCGAAAGATTGCCGCTCCGCAACCCGAGGCGCAGGTTGATATTCTCATAATCATCGGTGTAACCGTAGGTCGGCGCGACGGTCCCTGGGCGCCCGGGCACATTCTGGAACATGTTCGGAAAGCTGCCGACATGCTGGAGCGTCATGTTGACATAGCCTGAGAGGCGCTCGGAAAGGTCGAAGTCGGCTTGCGCAAAGAAGCTGCTTTGGAAGTTGGGCGCTGAGAGTCGCGCGCCCGGCACCGCGCCCGAAATGGCTGCCTCGGACGGGGTCAAGCGGGTAATCTTCGTGCCGCCCACCGAGCCGTTGACGCCAAAGCTGAGGCCGGGAACGGGGCGTGCGGTGACTTCGAATTCAAGGCCGCGGCTTCGCGCCGAGCCGATATTGGTAGCAAATTGCGCCGAGTCCGAGACGCGATTGGCCTGGACCTGGATATCCTTCCAGTCGATCCAGTAGAGCGCAAAATTGCCCGTGACCGCGCCGCCGAAAAAGCTGCCCTTAAGCCCCGCCTCATAATTGATGAGCTTGTCCGACCCCGCGCCGTTCGGGATCACGATATCGGTTGGATCGATGAGGCTGACACGGCCTGCGCTCGCATTCTGCACCGGCGCGCGGTAGCCCGTTGAGACCAGCGCATAAGTGGTGACATCGTCCGACAGTCGATAGGAAAGGCTGCCCTTGAACGATGGCCGCTTGCCGACCACCTTGGGCTGAACGTTGGGCGCGACATCGGCGATCGCGAGCGCGCCCGTGCCGCCGGTGAGCCCCCGGGTGATGTAGTCGGTGTTGAAGCCGCCGAAATTCCTGAGCTGCGAGTCTGTGCGCCCGTAGCGAATTCCCCCGGTAGCCCAGAAGCGATCGCTAAAATGATAGGTAAGTTCGCCAAACCCTGCGAGTTCGTGCGTCTTGAGGCGCAGAACCTGGGTGCCAATCAGATCGCCGTCGGGTCCCTGTCCACCTGTGATGCCGCGGTCCGCGAGAAATTGGGCGGTGCTCAAAAGCCGGTTTTCAAGTTGGGTCGAGCGATAAAAATAAAAGACGCCGACCACCCAGTCGAATCTTCCGCCCGGGTCCGACGCGAGGCGCGTTTCCTGGACAAAACTTTTTTCGGGCCCCTCGGCGTTAAGCGCATAGGGGATAGCGCGCCCGACCGCGGCCGAGATGTCCGCTGAAAACTCCTGCTTGAAGTGCGAATAGGTCGACGAGCTAGTCAGCAGCGCCCCGTCGAACTGATATTCGAGCGTTGCATTGTAATTCTGCTGCTCACCGCTGAAGATGTCGGGCCGTGCCGAGCGCCGGGCGAAGCGGCCAAGCGTGGGATTGATGAGTGCCGAGTCCTTGGGCAGACTTTTCTCGTAGGAGGCCAGCAGACGGAGCGAGAGCCGCTCGGTGGGCTTTGCGAGAAGGATCAGTCGGCCGCCGTAATTTTTGAGCGTATTGGCGTTGTGGATCCCGGTTTCGACATTGTCGACATAACCCTCCTCGTTTCGGTAAAATCCAACCGCCCGCAGACCGAGCGCGCCATCGATGAGCGGGACATTGACCATCGCATTGTAGCGCTGACGCACCGAATCCGAGCCCGTTAGTCCGATGTCAACGAGCGCCGAGCTATCGAAGCCGTCGAGGTCGGGGCTTTTGGTCAAAATGCGCAGCGCACCGGCAAGCGATCCCGAACCGAAGAGCGTCCCCTGGGGTCCGCGAAGAAATTCCACGCGTTCAACGTCGTAGAGATTGGGATCAAGCAGCGTCGTATTGCCCGTGCGCGAGATCGGCAGTTCGTCGATATAGATGGCGACGGTCGACTGGAGATTGGCGCCATAGCCATTGGTCGCGATACCGCGCGCAGTGAAATTGTTGAAGTTCGCGGTCGGCTTGTTGACGACTACGCCCGGTGTTTCGCGCGCGAGACCTTCATAACCGACGATGCCTTCGGAGGAGAGTTTCGCCTGCGAGAAGGCGGTAATGCTGAGCGGCACGTCGCGAAGCCGCTCGCTGCGCCGCGTCGCAGTGACGATGATCTCGCCATCGCTCAGGGCGGGCTCGCCTCCCTGCACTCTCTGCGCGCCGTTGTCAGAACTGACAGGCGTTGGGGCGTCCTGCGCACTCGCCGGATGGGCGATCGCAGCGCTCAACAATGACGCCGAAATCATCCAGACTGCCTTCATGATCCATCCTCCCAATGCTCTGAACGACGGATTGATCCCGCCCTTGTCCGCGTGATAAGCCTGAGGATAACCAAAGAATAATCGTATTATCGGCCAGATTTATAGACAGAACTGATAGGTGAACGCTGCCGGCTCACGGCGTCACCCGCTCCCTCACGCCTGCGTGCCGCGGGGCGCGTCAAGCCATCAACATAAAAGCGTTGGCGCTGGAAGCTCAGCCGGGATCCGGCGCGAAAGGCGGGACGTGCGCGAGCTTCGAAGGCAGCGAGCGCCCCGCGGTCGCGCTGAGCCAGGGGAGGATTTCGAGCAGCGGCTCGAGCGATATTCCCGTCTCGATGGCAGACCGATCGAGCGCATAGAGCAAATCCTCGGTCGCGACATTGCCCGATGCACCGGGTGCAAAGGGGCAGCCTCCAAGGCCCCCGATTGACGCGTCGAGCGTCACTGCGCCCTCGGTGAGCGCCGCCCAGCTGTTGGCAATCGCGGTCCCCCGCGTATCATGAAAATGGCAGCGGATCGGCATGCCCGGGATCGCCGCAGCCACCGTGCGAAGGGTTCGGACAACCTGCCCGGGTGCTGCGACGCCGATGGTGTCGGCAAGCGCGATTTCAATCGGTCGTGCGGCCGCGAGACGCCTCGCGATGTCGGCAACGCGCGCCGGCGCGACCTCGTCATCGAATGGGCAGCCGAAGGCGGTCGAGATTGTCACCTGCGCGCGCCGGCCATGATCGCGCGCGAGGTTGAGGATCGCGATTGCGTCAGAGACGCTTTCATCCGAACTCCGTCCCTGATTGGCGATGCCGAAGCCGTCGCTGGCGCTCACGACAGCGCCCAGTTCATCGACGCTGGTAGCAAGCGCGCGCACCGCGCCGCGCTGATTGAGGACGAGGCCGATCTTGGTCGCGGCCAGGCCGGCAACCCCCGCGCACACCGCTTCCGCGTCAGCCATTTGGGGAACGCGGCGGGGATCGACGAAACTCGCGACTTCGATGCGCTGCACCCCTGCGGCGACCGCACGGCGAATCAGCTCGACCTTGTCGGCGCTCGCAACGATCCGCGCCTCATTCTGCAGTCCGTCGCGGGGCGACACTTCGACGATCTCGACGCGTGTCATGGCGCAAAGACGCCGAAGGCGACCGCCGCAAACGTCATCACGACACTGAGCGCGAAGAGATAGGGGATTGTAAAACGCTGATGGTCGGCAAGGCCAATGCGGGCGAGGCCAACGAGAAGGAAGGTCGACGGCGTCAGCGGGCTGACGGGAAAGCCCGTCGTCATCTGCCCGAGCACGGCGGCTCGGCCGACATCAACCGCAGGTACTCCGCTTGCGTTCGCAACACCGGCGAGAACCGGAAGGACCCCGAAATAGAAGCTGTCGGGATCGAATACGAGGCTGAGCGGCATCGAGGTGAGACCCGTGAGGAGCGGCAGCTGGCCCGCGATGCTGGCGGGAAGTAGCCCCGCGCCCGCGTGCGCCATCGCATCGAGCATGCCGGTTCCGCGCAGGATGCCGGTGAAGCAACCCGCGGCGATCAGGATGGCGACCATCGACATCGCGGCAGGGGCGTGCGCTTCGAGCGCCGCGGTTTGTGCAGCCGGACCGCGCAGATTGACCATCAGCGCCATGATCGTCCCGAGCATGAAAGCGATGGCGGGATGGAGGAGCGAGGTCAGCATCGCGCCCAGAACGGCCACCACCATGAGCATATTGAGCGCATAGCGTCCATCGAGCGGGACGGACGCATGCTCCTCATCGATCGTCGTGTGCGTTGCGATTCCCGATGGGGACCGAAGCTGGCGCGCGCCCATCCACCAGGCAAAGGCAAACATGGTGAGCAAACCGACAAGATAAACCGGAATGAGCGGCGCAAAGAAGGTCATGACGGGAAGCTTGAGCGCGGTCGAAGCGCGAAGGGTCGGACCGCCCCACGGCAATATATTGCCAACCCCGGCGGCCATCGCGACGATCCCCGCGAGCATTCGCCGATCGAGCCCGAGGCGGTCGTAAATGGGGACGAGGGGCGGGATGACGATGAGGAAGGTTGCAGCACCGGCTCCATCGAGGTGCACGATGCTGGTAAGGAGCGCGGTTCCGAGCGCGACGCGCCGTGGATCATCGCGCGTCGCGCGGATGACGAGTCCCACCAGGGGGCGGAAGAGCCCAGCGTGCGAGAGGATCGAGAAGAACAGGATCGCAAAGAGGAACATGGCAGCCATCGGCGCGACTGCCGCAAGGCCCTGGAGCATGAAGCCGCCGGCCACCTGGCCTTGCCCCAGAAGCAAGGCGGCGGCGAGGGGGATGGCGGCGAGCGCGACGAAGGGCGAGAGCCATTTCTTCATAATGGTCGTCAGGACCAGAAGGATGGTCAGGAGCCCTGCGAGCGCCAGCATGGCTCAGGGACGAACCAGCTGCGAATAGGCGCTCGTAAGAGCGTTTCGGATCGCCGCTTGCCCTTCCCCGTTGCCGAGAAAATGCGTCATCACAAGCGCGACGCTGCGACGCTTGCGGTCGACGAAAAACCAGGTGTTGCCCGACCCCGCCCAGCCGCCCGCGCCGGCGGGTAGTCCGCCGCGCGCCTCGGATTCAGCATCGCCGAGCAGGACGCCATAGCCGAACGGCGCGTGTTCGGGGCCGAACCCGGCCAGCGCGATCCGCGGCGTGAACATGGCATCGACACTCGCTTTCGACAGGATCTGCACCCCTCCCAGCGTTCCATCGTTCGCAAGCATCTGCGCAAATCGGAGATAGTCATCCGCGGAGCCCGCGATCGCACCGCCCCCGTCGAGCAGGCGCGCCGGGTCGCGGTAGTCGGACGATTCGGGCGTTTCGGCGACCTGGAGCCCGTCGGCGCTTTCGCGATAGAGCGGCGTGAAGCGGTCCAGATCGGCCTCTGCGACATAAAAGCCGGTATCCGTCATGCCGAGGGGCAAAAACAGCTCGGCCTTCAAAAAGCGGTCGAGCCTCTGGCCGCTTACTCGTTCGATCACGGCACCGAGTACGGTCGTTGAATAGCTGTAGGCGAAGGTCTCGCCCGGCTGGTGGAGCATCGGGGCGCGGGAGAGCCGCGCGACGAGCTCGCGAAGCGTCCGCGCAGGGGCGCCGTCGCCGGACATCCGGCCCACCGGCGTATCGCGCATCACGCCATATTTGCGATAATATTGATGCACCGGCGTGTCGCCGGTGAAATGATAGGTAAGCCCTCCGCTATGTGTGAGAAGATCGGCGATCGTCACCGGGCGGCGTACCGGCTCGGTCACCATGTCATCGAGCTCGCCCGAGACATAGACCCGCATGTCGCGCCACTCGGGAAGATAGTGCGCGACCGGATCCTCAAGACGCAGCTTGCCGCGTTCGGCGAGCATCAAAATTGCGACGCTGGTGATCGGCTTCGACATCGAATAGAGCCGGAAAATCGCATCGTGACCGAGCGGCTTTTTGGCGGCGATATCGCTGTGGCCGACGGTGACGTCGACCAGTCTTTCCGTCCCCTTTGCGATGATCGCGATCGCGCCAGGGATACGCCCGCGAGCGGCGGCATTTGCAAGCTCGGCCCGAAGCTGCTCGCGCACCGGCGCAACCTCGTCGCGGGCAGCTGCCGGCACCAATGCGCCCGCCGCAAGCATCATAAGTGCGAAGGTGGCGGCCGCGCGTCTGATCACGTCGCGGCCCTCGCAGCACCAGAGGCAATCAGGGCAGCGATCTCCGCGCGATCGAACCCAGCCTCCTCAAGGATGCTGCACGTATCGGCGCCGAGCGACGGCGCCGCCCGGTCCGGTGAACTGGTGCGCCCGATGTCGCGAAAGGGCGTGCGCACCGACAGCGTGCGGCCCTCGGTCGGGTGCTCGAGCGGTCTGAACATTCCGACCTCCTTCAGATGCTCGTTTTCAAACAGGTCTCCGAGCCGGTTGACGCGTGCGCACGGCACGTCGCGTGCCCGCAGAAGGGTCATCCATTCGTCGGTCGTCCGCTTCGGCGCCTGCGCCTCGATGATTTCATAGAGCATGTCAATGTTGCGGCTGCGTTCGACCGAATCGGTAACCCGCCGGTCGCCCGCAAGTTCGTCATGCCCGACCAGCTCGAGAAAGCGTGCCCAATGCGTCGCCGTGTATGGAAGGATACTGATGAAGCCGTCGCGTGTGGCGAAGGGCTTGCGGTATGGGGAGTTCAGCCGTTCGTAGCCGGTTCCCCCGAGCGGCGGTTCGAAACTCATTCCGGCAAGCTGCTCGACCATCAGAAAAGATACGAGGCTTTCGAACATCGGCGCCTCGATGCAGCGCGCCGCGCCATCGCGCTGACGCGCCGCGACCGCGGCGAGGACCGCGATGACGAGATGGAGACCGCCGACCTTGTCGGCGATGATCGTGCGCAAGAAGCGCGGCGTTCCGTCGCTATCCGCGTTGAGATGCGCGAGCCCCGACACCGCCTGGATCGTGTCGTCATAGGCCGGTTCGTCGGCATAGGGTCCTTGCTGGCCGAAGCCACTTGCATAGCAATAGAGGATCGCGGGATTACGCGCACGGCAGACCTCAAAATCGATGCCGAGCTTTTGCGCCGATTTAGGCCGCATATTATGGACGACGACGTCCGCGGTCTCGACAAGGCGCAGGAAAGCCTCGCGCCCCGCGGTGTCGCCGAGGTCCAGCGCGATCGATTTCTTGTTGCGGTTGCAGCCGAGAAAGCCCGCTCCCATGGCGTCGCTCCGTCCCGGGCGGACCGCCCGGAACACATCGCCCGTTGGGGGCTCGACCTTCAACACTTCGGCGCCGAGGTCACCCAGCATCTGGGTTGCATAGGGTCCGAGAACGACGGTCGTCAGATCGAGAATTCGCAGACCGCGCAGGAGATCGAGCACCCAAACATCCTTTTCACGTCATTTTTTCAAAGGCTAGCAAGCGCGTCGCCATCAGAGAAATAACAGCTTCCGAAGAATTTATTTGTAATTCTGATCAGTTGTGCGATCTAAGACGGTGCGTGATGGTCGGAAGCAAGCGAATCAATCTCAAGCATTTGCGGGCCTTTCGCGCGGTTGCGCACCATGGCCGGTTCACCCGCGCCGCCGAAGCCATCGGGCTGTCGCAGCCGGCGCTGAGCGCACTGATCGCGCAGCTTGAGGAGGACCTCGGCGTGAAGCTCATTCATCGCACGACGCGCGCCGTTGACCTCACGTCGATCGGGCGCGAGTTCCTCGGCGCCTCGGAGCGCATCCTCGCCGACGTCGACGGCGCGATCGGGGACGCACGCGATTATGCGCAGCTGCGTCGCGGTAAATTGCGTATCGCCGCCCTGCCCTCCGTCAGCCGCATCCTCCTTCCAGCGACGCTTCGTGCGTTTCGCGACCATCATCCCGGGATCGCCGTGTCGATCGTCGACGTACTCGGCGACCCGCTGCTGGAGCAGCTCTTGTCGGGACAGGTCGACCTTGGGATCGGCTATGCGGAGGCAAGTGACGAACTGTGCGCCGAGCGCCTCCTCACCGATCAGCTGGCAGCGGTCGGTCCGGATGCGCTTTTCGATCCTTCGGCCAGTCAGATCCGCTGGGCCGAGCTTGAAGGTCATGACATTATCGCGATGGGTCACGGCACCACGGTTCGCCGCGTGATGGAGGAAGGGGCGCGCCGCGCGGACATCTCGCTGCATATCGTTCTGGAATCGCAGCAGATGCCTACGGCAATCGCCTATGCGCGGGCCGGCCTCGGAGTCGCGGTGCTCCCCACTACAGCACTTGCTCCGGGCGAAGCACGGGGGGTGCGCGTCTTACCGCTCGTCGCGCCGGTCATGGAACGGCGACTTTCCCTTCTGTCGCGTCGCCCGCAGACACTATCACCTGCCGCCGACGCCTTCGCCGTTTTGCTGCGCGCCCACGTGGCCCAGCAGCGCATTTCAATCGAGTGACGCGGCTTTGAGCTTTTCCTCGATTCGCACGGCCAAGCGGCGCTGGTGACGCTCGATGGCCACGACAAGATAGAGGAACATCACGGCCATGAATGCCAAGAACCACTGACCACCAGACAAGAGCGCGCCCTTGCCTTCGGCCTTTCGGGCGAGAATTTCTGCCCGGCGCTCCTCAGCCGCAATCGCTTGGCGTTCCACCCCCGCGGCCGCACTTTCGCCATAGCGGCGCACAAGTTCGCTATAGAGCGCGACGGGCCGCTTTAACGTTTCTGGCACCCGCATTTCGCATGCCCGGGTTGGGACCGATTCCTGAACCGTACGCGTCACAGGGCAACCATAAGGATATTCGTACCAATAGGCGCAGTTCGTCGATCCGCTGTCCCATGCGCTGATTTGCCGGCTCTGCGACACCATCTTGGTTTCGCAGACCTGGATCTTTGTCGCCCGCTTGTAGGCGCTAAGTTGACGTTTCAACGCGGATGACTGGGCGGCCTGCTCGATCGCCTGGGCCAGCTCGTCGGCCAGCGCCGGAAACGCGCCGATAGGCTTTCCGTCAGCTCCGGACAATTTATCGAGTGGTAGAGCGCGAAGCTCATCGATCTGGTCGTCGGGAAAAACCTGCTCGAAGAAGCTCTCGCGAGTCAGCACCGGATCCTCTTTCCGCCGCGATGGCTCGAACTTGGATTTGTAGATTGTAAAGAAGCGTCGCTGCTGCTCAGCGTTCAGCCGGCTTTTCCACAGCGGGCCGGGCGCGCCTTGAGACTTTGGGTTTTCCGTCTCACTGTCGTCTCCCGCATGCGCAGTGGGCGCAATGAGGTCGCTTGCGTCAACTTGGGCCAGTTCAGGCTCAATGTCACTTGAGCCTAACTGTTTCACAACTCCGGTGAGGGAAAAGATCGAGGCCCCAGCAAGCAATATGGTCGCGATGAGCAGACTCGATAGCCGAAGAAGGCCAAGATAACGCGATTCCGCATTCTGAGCAGCGGAACCGATTTTCGCAGAAAGCTTGTCCTTCCACCACCTCCGAAACTTCGCACCCCTATTCAGTTCTTCTGCGTCGTCATATTCGATGTTTGTCATAAGCCCCCCAGAAGCGGGAGCTACTTGGTCAAAAGTTCAATAGCAACAGAAATATCGCAGACCAAACCGGATCGCCGAATCATCCGGATGCAGATAACTTTGGAGCCCGCAAAGATAGCCATTAGATCCAATTATTCGCTAACCGATCATCGGGATTTTTAAATCATTTTGTGATTTGGTGATCACCTCACGATAAAGGAATAAGATCCTAGCGCAACGGAGCGCCTGCTCCATCAACTTCGGCCGAGTTCCCTTGCGCCAAATCTTCTTGGATGATTGCCGGGGGTAATAGTTCAACAGATTTGAGCCCTCTTCCAACGAAGCCTTCGCCACCATTTGCGAGGTATCGGATATCCGCATCGGTGTCGTAAAGGAGATTGGTGGAATAAGGTCACGCAAGAATGTCAGGATCAGCCCTTTGGCCGAGGGCAGATGAGCTGTCTTCGCGTCCCTAGCGGAAGAGGCGGTCCGAACCGCGAAGCAAGGCGGACGCGAACGTTGAACCCTGGTCAATTGGCCGCCGCTCCGGAAGCGAAGCCCGTGGAGGATAGGAGACCAGGATAATCCTCGAGGAGGGCCCGGGTGACGCCGTTGGTCCAGCCAAATCCGTCCTGGAGCGGATACTCCCCTGTACCGTTCGCGGACGGTCTTGGAACGTACGCCGCAGCTCGCACGAAGTGGAGCGTAGCGAAACGGAGTTCGAGCTGCGGGCGACGGCCTGAAGGGCGTATCTTTCCTGGACCGAGCCGATTCGTTGGGAGCGACCAAATGCCCCCTTGTGGCGCGACCACCAGGGGGGGGGACGCGTGCCCCGACGGATTGGCCGCGATCCACGCCCCGTGGGAAGTCCGCGCCGGACCTGCACGACATGATCCGAGCGCCAGTACAGGGATCGACGATGATCGCGGTGGCTCGTGCGTAGTTGCGAGGAGAAGGACATGCCATGAAAGATCAAGCACTTTGCTTTGCTGGCGTCGACTGGGCGTCGGCGAGCCATCATGTCGTCCGTCACCGACGGTGACGGACGAAAGATCGGCGAGCGGATCTTTCCACATGGCGGCGAAGGTCTTGCCGAGATGGCGACCTGGCTAATCGCCACGAGTGACGCGGCGGATGCCAACCACGTGCTGGTTGCGATTGAGGTACCGCACGGGCCCGTCGTCGAGACGCTGCTCGAGCGCGGTTTCCCCGTGCACGCGATCAACCCCAAACAGATGGATCGCTTCCGCGATCGCTTCACGCTCGCTGGCGCCAAGTGTTCGTCGTCTGATGGGGTGGACGCCCCCCGACGGCATCTATGTGCCAAGGTAGGTGTTGCAGAACACCTATGAGAAGGAGGCGTCCATGGCAGAGGTTATCACGATCGGGTTGGATATCGCAAAGAATGTCTTTCAGGCTCACGGCGCGGATGCTGGGGGCCACCAGGTTTTTAGCCGACGGATTGCACGCGGAAAGGTGCTGGAGTTTTTCGCTGGACAGCCAAAGTGCCTTGTGGCGCTGGAGGCCTGCGGCGGGGCACATCATTGGGCCCGCGAGTTGATACGCATGGGCCACGAAGTGAGGCTGATCCCACCGGCCTATGTGAAGCCTTTCGTAAAGCGCCAGAAGAACGATGCAGCCGATGCCGAGGCGATCTGCGAGGCAGTGCAGCGGCCAAGCATGCGGTTTGTAGCGGTGAAGAGTGAGGAGCAGCAGGCCTCAGCGCTGGTATTCCGCACACGGGATCTGCTGGTTCGTCAGCGTACGCAAACTATCAACGCGATCCGCGGGCACATGACAGAATACGGGTGGGTGGCTCCGAAAGGGCCTTCCTGGGTGACAGTGCTTGGCGAGCTGATTGATGACGAGGGCGGGGCATCACTGCCGGATGCGGCGCGGGAGATGTTCCGGATTATGCTCGACCTGCTCGAGAAACTCGATGATCAGATCGCTGACCTCGACAAGGAAATTACTCGGCGCGCCCGTGAAGATGAAGTTGCGCGCCGACTGATGACCATTCCAGGCATCGGACCGATTGCGGCGACTGCGATCGCGGCATTGGCACCAGCAGCACAAACGTTCAAACGTGGTCGTGACTTTGCTGCCTGGCTTGGGCTCACACCTCTGCAGAAATCAACGGGTGGAAAGACGAAGCTGGGTCGAACATCCAAGATGGGCGAACGTACGCTGCGGCGATTGCTGATCATCGGCAGCAGTTCGGTGATCCTGCATGCGAGCAGGCGCGGGGCGCCCGAAGGATCATGGCTCGCCGGGATGCTGGCGCGCAAACCGCGCATGTTGGTCACAGTCGCACAGGCGAACAAGACGGCGCGCATCGTCTGGGCGCTGCTCATGAAGAACGAGGATTACAGGGCTCCGGTGGCGGCAGCGGCATAAGCCAGGCAGCCATCAGAGGTCGTCGGAGGACGACAAGCGGTCGAAGGAGGGTATGGCGCAACAGTCGGCAAGACGGGGTCGGAAAACCAGGAAATGTTCTTGTGCCTTGAGCACGCTCGTCTGATCTGGATCCGATCCGCGAACTCCCATACGGGCCCGCAGCTAATGTCGCTGCACTACGAGGCCGGACAGATGGCAGCATCCGATCTACGCGCAATCATACCCAAATTACCGCTTGCGTTCGTCGGGGCGTCCACAGAAGAACATTCGGCACAACTCGCGGCGTAGATTAGCGGAGTGCGGGCCTCGTCTGGGGGTTGATGTTAGGCGGCGAGCTTGCGGTGCTGCAAGCGCCGATATTCGATGGTCTGTCGCTTGATCCTTTCTCGTCGTTCGATGATGGCCGGGGCCCTGCCGAAGTAGGCGTCGGCGGGCGTCACGTTATTTAGGCTCTCGTGATAGCGCTGGTGATTGTAATGTTCGACGAAGGCCTCGATCTGGGCTTCGAGGTCGCCGGGCAGGAAGTAGTTCTCCAGCAGGATGCGGTTTTTCAGGGTCTGGTGCCAGCGCTCGATCTTGCCCTGGGTTTGCGGGTGCATGGGAGCGCCGCGGACATGGCTCATTTTGTTGGCCTCGATATATTCGGCCAGTTCGCCGGCGATGTAGCTGGGGCCGTAGCACATTGGGAAGCAGCCTTTCGAAGGGCCGCAATGCCTTGATGGAGACAAGGGCGCGTAGCGCCCGCCGGCTTCATCAAGGCAGTCATGACCGGCCAGCAGGTCTCTAAAGAGAAGTTGTCGACACAACCCTTTGGAGGCTGACCGATCATGACCAAGCTGCATTCTACGCCACCCGACGCCGTGCTGGTAGCCATCGATATGTCGAAGCACCGCCAGGAAGTTCTTCTCGAACGACCGGAGGGAGGCCGCCGGCGCCGCATGACCGTAATGGCGACGAAGGCGGACTATGATCGCCTGGCCGACGATCTGACCGCCACCGGCAGACCCGTGGTCGTCGGATTCGAAGCGACCGGTAATTATCACCGCACGCTGGCGCATCGATTGCTGTCCGCGGGATTCGAGCTGCGCCTGATTTCATCGGTCGCCTTGGCCCGGACGCGCGAAGCGTTACACAATGGCTGGGACAAGAATGATTCCAAGGACGCGCAGGTGATCCTGCACATGCTAAAGATCGGCGCGACCCAACGCTATGTCGATCCGCTGGCCGCAGGGATCAACGATCTGCAGGAGATGTCGAAGACGCATGAAGCCATATCGAAGGCGAAGACCCAGACCTGGCATCGGATCCTCACGCATTATCTGCCACTGTATTTTCCGGAGATCGAGCGTTTCGCCGGCAACAGCCGGTCCGACTGGTTCCTGGCGTTGATCGAACGCTTCCCAACGCCGGGCAGCATCACCTCGATCGGGCGCGAGGCGTTCACCGAACAGGCTTGGCCGCTGATCGGTCGCAAGGTCTCCAAGGCCCGGGTGGTCAACGATATCTACGAGACCGCCTGTGCATCGATCGCGCTGCCGATCGACGAAGATTCCACGGCGGTCGCCATGTTCCGTATGGTCATCGCCCAGGCGCGCACCCTGATTCAGCAGCGTAACGAGATCGAGCGGATTGCCCATGACGCGCTGGCGACGAACAGCGATTATCAGCTCCTGCGCATGATCCCCGGCATCGGTCCGATCAATGCCCTGACGATCTTGGCCGAAGCCGGCGATCTACGCCGCTTCAGCCACCATCGCCAGTTCCTCAAGTTTTGCGGTCTCGACCTCGCCACCTACCAGTCAGGGATATTTCGGGGGCGGACGAAGCTATCGAAGTACGGCAACGCCCGGCTGCGACGCACCTTCTGGATGGCCACGCAGGTCGCGATCCGACAACCCAACAACAGCTTCCGCGACAAGCTCTCCCGCTATGTCGACGGCCATGCCGGCGATCCCGATCGCCGCCGCAAGGCGATGACCGCTCTCACCGCCAAGATGGCGCGCGTCGTGCACGCCGTCATCAAGACGGGAACCGAGTACCGCCCGTTCGTCGAACGGGCGGACACCAGATGGAAGGACCCCTCTCTGCTGTGCCGTGAGGGCGCTACGGCGACCCTGTAGATAATGTTCGGGCCTTCCATCTGGCATGCGTATCTCATCTTAAGGACGGTGAGGACCACGATCCCGACGATCGATGGATCCTGTGTTTGCTATGGCCGAGAGCGCCTTCCTTGACGATGGAAGCCATCTGGATCATAAAATTGCCAGCGCCGATCACACTCGGCGCAACGAGATCTGCTGGCCTGTTCCCGCCGCTGCTTCCCAACATAGGACGTTATCGCTGAGCAGCCGGGGCTTGTGCAGCACCGTGGCGCTGTCACAGCCGGAAGCCGCCAAGGCGAGGTCCAGCGTTTCGGTTACATCCTCGGCACGCATGTTGGTGCACAACTTCCAGGCAATGATATAGCGCGAGAAGTCGTCGAGCACGGTCGAGAGGTACATCCAGCCCCACCCGATGATCTTGAAGTAGGTGAAGTCGGTCTGCCACATCTCGTTCGGGCGGGTAGTCTTGGTGTGGAACTGATCGGCGGCCTTTATCACGACATAGGCCGGACTGGTGATCAGATCGTGCGCCTTGAGCAGGCGGTAAACCGTGGATTCCGATACGAAGTAGCGCTTCTCGTCGGTGAAGCGCACCGCCAGTTCGCGGGGGCTGAGATTGGTCGCGTCGGCTTCCAGCGCCATTTCGATGATCTGGTTCTGGATGTCGTCACCGATGCGGTTCCACACGCGGCTCGGCGCCGATGGCCGATCCTGTAACGCTTCCGGCCCGCCCCCAAGATAACGGTCATACCAACGGTAGAACGTCCGGCAGGCGATGCCGAGCTTGTCCAGCGTGCGTTTGGCGGGCAGGTGCGACTGCTCGACGATCCGGATGATCTCGAGCTTTTCGGATGCGGGATACCTCATTCGTCGTCGCCCCCATCCGCGATCATGCTTTTTTTCAGCAGACGGTTTTCGAGTGTCAGGTCGGCCACGCATTCCTTCAGGGCACGCGCTTCGCGGCGCAGATCCTGCACCTCGCCGGTGGTCGCGGCACGGGCAGTGTCGCCCGCCAGGCGGCGCTTGCCCGCTTCCATGAACTCCTTCGACCAGGTGTAGTACAGGCTTTGCGCGATGCCTTCCTTGCGGCACAGCTCGGCAATGCTGTCCTCGCCGCGAAGGCCTTCAAGCACGATGCGGATCTTGTCCTCGGAAGAGAAGTGCCGCCGGGTCTGCCGCCGGATATCCTTCACCACCTGCTCCGCAGGGGCCTTCGACGGCGATTTTGAATAGGAGGATTTGGGCTTCATCTTCGTTCCTTCGTCACTACGACGAAGCCCAAATCCTCCTTAAATCACAACCTCAAATCTGTGCCATTGGTGCTGACGGCGGACAGAGCGGTATGACGTTGTAGTTCGGCGGGTTATGGTCCTGCTGATAGATGCCGATCGCGGTGATGTCGGTGCGGTCGGTGGGCCGCCAGGTCAGCGCGCCCTGCGCGACGACGCGATCGTTGCGCGTGAAGTCCATGCGCGAGTCCGAATCGCGCACCACGCCGACGAAACGCGCCGCCAGCGTATCGCCGAGCGGGCCGGTGACGTCGACGACCGCTTCCTTGCGGTCGAACGTCCCATAGCTCACGCTGGCGCTGCCGCCGAAATCGAGCTGCGGGCGCTTGCTCTGCATGTTGGTCAGGCCGCCCGAGCTGCCGGCGCCATAAAGCACCGATGCCGGGCCGACGAGCACCTCGACACGCTCCAGCGTCGCGATTTCGGGGCGCGGCATATAGACGAAGCCGTAATTGCGCTTCAGGCCATCGACATACAACACCGATTCGAACCCGCGGATATAGTTGAAATCGCCGCGTGAATCGTCGCCTCCATTGTAAACGCCCGCCGTGTAGTTCAGCGCTTCGCGAATGTTCTGCGCGCCCCGGTCCTGTATGTCCTCGGACGACACGACCTCGATGGCCTGCGGAATGCGCAGGATGGGGGTGTCGGTCTTGGTCGCCGTCGTCGCAGTCGCGGTGACCACGATATCCGAGTGATTGTCCGCATCGGCCGTCTGCGCATGAGCGGATGCGGCGCACGCAAATGCCAGCAACGATACTCCGATCGATCCGTGCCGCCTCGCTGCACGAATTTGACAGACACTAGTCATAACGCCCCCTTCCTCCATCCCGTTGGTCCCGACCCTGAATCGTCTGTTCTCTCCTCTTGGACAGCGAGTGTAGTTGGACTGCACGCCAGCGCTCGCCCCGATTTGGGTAATTGCGAACTTTGATGGGTGAATTTGCCTGCCGGAAGTGCAATTACCCGCGGGTTCCTGCGGCTCGCGGCGCGTGGATGCCCACCGCGCCGACACATCACCCCCGTCTGAAACCCTTTCATATATATCTCTGAGTGGACAATATCGTCTCGATATGGAAACAAAAATCCGAAGGAGAGGATGATGCTGCCGCTGCTCAATGGAATCCGGATCATAGAGATCGGCGCCGTCGTGCTCGGCCCCTATGCGGGCCAACTCCTCGCCGACCTCGGCGCCGATGTCGTCAAGGTCGAGCCGCTGGAAGGCGACATCGCGCGCCACGCCCATCCGCGCGGCGAGGCGGGGGGCGCGTTGTTCGTCAACAATAATCGCAACAAGCGGATGCTCGCCATCGACCTCAAGCGGCCCGAGGGCCGCGCCGCCCTCGCCCGGCTGATCGCAGGCGCCGACGTCCTGTTCCACAATATGCGCGTCGATGCCGCCGAACGGCTCGGGCTCGGCTTCGAGGCGGTCGCCGAAATCAACCCGCGCATCGTCCATTGCGCCGCGATCGGCTTCGGCCAGCGCGGCCGCTACCGCGACCGGCCCGCCTTCGACGACATCATCCAGGCGGCGAGCGGCATCGCCGGGCTGGGCGCCGCGGCCGGCGGCGATCCGCGCTTCGTCCCCACCATCCTCGCCGACAAGGTCGCCGCGCTCCACGCCGTCTATGCCATCCTCGCCGCACTCGTCGCGCGGGCCGGCGGGCGCGAGGGACCGATCAAGGTCGAGGTGCCGATGTTCGAGGCGCTGGCCGCCTTCCTGCTCAACGAGCATCTCGCCGGCGCGACCTTCGCCGCCGACGGCGCGGTCGGCTATCCGCGCATCCTGTCGCCCGACCGCCGCCCTTTTCGCACCGCCGACGGCTGGATCGCAGTGCTGCCCTATACCGAGCGCCAGTGGCGCGCCTTTCTGGACGAGATCGGCCGCGCCGACGTCGCGCGCGAACCCTGGTTCGACGACCCGCGCGAGCGCGCCGCCCATATCGACACCCTCTACGCGCTCGTCGCGGCCAGCCTGGCCGAACGGACGACGGGGGCGTGGATCGCAGCGCTGTCGGCCCGCGACATCCCCTGTTCCAAGGTTCCGGGCCTCGCCGACATGCTGGGCGATCCGCATCTGGAAGAGATCGGCTTCTTCGACGTTCCCGCCGACTATCCCGAAGGCATCGTTCGCGCGCTGCCCCAACCGGTGCTGTTCGACGGCATCGCCCCCCGCCCCGACACGCCGCCGCGCGCGCTGGGCGCCGACAGCCGCGCGTTGCTGCGCGAAAGCGGCATGGCGGAGGGCGAGATCGACGCGCTGGTCGGTGCAGGCGTTATCGCGGCCTGATCAGCCGAGCCGGTCGGCAACGAACGCCGCGCCGTCGCGGATCGCGTCGCGCGCCACCTGCGCGATCGACATCGCCTCGAGGAAGCTGTGGGTCGCGCCGGGATAGATGTTCGTCGTCGTCGCGACGCCCGCCGCTTCGAGCCGCGCTTCCATCGCCAGCGACTGTTCGGCGAGCAGGTCGCATTCGGGAACGACGAGCAGGACCGGCGGCAGGCCGGTCAGATCGGCATGGATCGGACAGGCGAACGGATCGGACCGCTCGCGCTCCCGGTGGGTGAGATAATTGTCATAATAGGCCTGCGCCTCGGCGCGGTCCATGATCGACCCCGGCCCGCCGAAGCGCGCCTCGGCGCGATCCGAAACCTCCGGCGTGAAATAGCCATAGTTGGACAGGATGGCGCGGACGACGCCCCCCTCCCCCCGGTCGCGCAGCCGCAAGGCGGTCGCGAAGGACAGGTTGGCGCCCGCCGAGTCGCCGCCGATCGCCAGCCGCGCCGGGTCGATCCCCCACCCGGCGCCATGCACGGAAAGCCAGCGCATCAGCGCCCCGATACGGTCGAGCGCGACCGGATATTTATGCTCGGGCGATAGCGGATAATCGACGCCGATCACGGCGAAGCCGCCCGCCGCCGCAACTTCGCGCATCAGCCGGTCGTGTGTGTCGATCGAAAAGAGGGTGAAGCCGCCGCCGTGAAGATAAACGAGCGCCGGCGCAGGCGCCGCCGCGCCCACCGGGCGATAAATGCGAAGCCGCAGCTCGCCCGCGCCGGGATCGAAGCGCAGCTCGTCGCTCGCCGCCATCGCCGGCCCGCCCGCCGCCCAGCGCGCCCGCACCTGCTCGCACACCGCGCGCTGTCCCGGAAAGTCGAGGTCGGCGAAGGGCGGATGCGCCGCCCAGCCGGCTCTCATCTCGGCCAGGAACAGCGCGATTTCGGGGTCGAGCGCCGGAGTCACTCGCCCACCGTCGGCAGCCATTGCGCCCGCGGCTCGCCGCCCGCGAACCAGGGCGGCGGCAGCCCCCGCGCCTCGGGCCACAGCTCATCGAGCGTGTCGGCATCGAACAGATGGCCGCCGCGCATCACCAGCGACAGCGACCATGTGTTGCGGATATCGGCCAGCGGATCGCGGTCGAAGACGATCAGGTCGGCATATTTGCCCGGCTCGAGCGTCCCCATGTCGCTCAGCCGCCCGATCGTTTCCGCCGCGCCGGCGGTCGCCGCGTGCAGCACCGCCATCGGTGCCATGCCGCCCATCACATGCGCCTCCAGCTCGTAATGATAGCCGATCCCCGGATCGTCGCCGTGCGATCCCATGCCAAGCAGCCCGCCGTTCGCCGCAATCGCGCCGGCATCGGCGGCGAGCGCCGGCAGGCGCGAGGCGTCGAGCGACCCCCATTCGCGGTGCGCGAGCTTCTGCGCGATCGTCGTCGGCGGCCAGAAACGCCGCACCTTGGCATCGCGCGCCGGATCGCGCGTCGCGATGAAATAGTCGGCGCCCGTCGGCCCGCTGGTGTTGACGAGCAGGGTCGACACATAGCTGGTACGCATCAGGCGCCACAGCGTCAGCACATCCTCCCCGAACGGCGCGGTCGGCAGCGCATGTTCGTTGCCGGCATAGCCGTCGAGCGTCTGGGTCAGGATCAGCTTGGGATTGTGGCTGCCTTCGTTGGTCGGCAGCAGCCCCAGCTCGCGCGCGGCGATCGCGATCCACTGCCGCACCCGCCGGCTTTCACCGCGATACTGTTTGATGTTGCGAAGCCCCCAGGCGTCGCGATAGCGGCGCAGCACCGCGCGCACCTGGTCGAGCGAGGTGAAGCGCTCCTTCGAAAAGAGCGCCGGCCCCGTCGAACGCAAGCGCGGCCCGACCATCAGTCCCGCGTCGATCAAATCCTGATAGGCGATCTGGTCGATGCCGAGCGTCGAGGGGTCGAAGGCCGTCGTGACGCCGAACGCCAGCCGCGCGCGCAGCCCCCAATCCTCATAGCCGATGACGTTGCGCCGGATGCTGCCGATATGGTCGTGATCGTCGATGAAGCCCGGCATCACGGTGCGGCCGCCGAGGTCGCGCACCGGCGTGCCCGCGGGCACCGCGAAGCTGCCGCGCGGGCCGATCGCGGCGATGCGGTCGCCCTCGATCAGGATATCGGCATCGGCGATGATCCGGTCGCCGCCCGCCATGGTCAGGGCCCGCCCGCCGCGCAGCAGCAACCGGCCCTGTGGCACCGCGCGCGGCAGTTCGGCGACCAGCTCGACATGGTCCGCCGGCACGGGCGCCGCCATGTGGGGCAGCGTCTGGAGGTAATTGCCGACGGTCCAGACCAGGCTGCCGTCGGCGCGCCAGTCGAAGAAATCGGCCCCCATGTCGGTGACACGGCGCGCCGGATTGCCGGGCGCGGTCAGGTCGACCACGGCCGCCGGGTCGGCGGGGCGCGGCAGCAGGTAAAGCTGCTCGCTCGTCTGCGCGGCGATCCAGCGACCGTCGGGGCTCAGCCGCAGGTCGTCGACCGGCACCGGCTTTTCGGTGAAATAATAACCCTGCGCCTTGACCGTCGCGACCGGCCGCCGGTCGCCGCTGGCCAGGTCGACCGCGACCAGCCCCGTATCGCTCATCAGATAGGCGGTGCCGGGCTCGCCCGCGACGAAATGCGGCCGTTGCCCCAGCGTGCCGCTGGTGACGATGCGTGCGGCGCCTCCCGCGGCGGGAAAGGCGACGAGGTCGGCGTCGCGCACCGTCCCAAACTCGAAGCTCGAATGCTGTCGCGCCGCCGCCGGGGAGCGTACCGCCAGAATCCGCGCGCCGTCGGGCGTGAACACGGCATGGCTGTAGAAGGCCGGGATGTCACTGATCTTCACCGGCGGCGCCGCACCGTCGGCGGCGATCGTCCAGACCGCTCCGCCGCCCCGCTCACTCCACGTCACATAGACGAGGCGCGTGCCGTCGGGGCTCCAGCCGGGCAGCGAGGGCGGGTCGCCGGCGATCGGCAACCGCCGCGCCGCGCTGCCGTCCACGCCCTGCACATAAAGGCTGCCGAGCGCGGCATAGGCGACGCGCGCGCCATCGGGCGACGCGGCGGTGCCCTGAAGCAGCTTCGCGCGTACCGGTCCGCGCGGTTCCTCGATCGCGACGCGCGTGCTCGGCCCGACCGCGAGTTGTAGCCGCGCCGTGAAGGGTATCGGAATCACCGGCGCGCCGTCGAGCGGGCGCCGCTCGATCCGTCCGCGCCAGGCGATCAGGATCGCCTTGCCGTCGGGGGTGAAGCTGTAGCGCGGGATCAAGTCGAGCCACGCGGCACCGTTCATCAGGTCGAGCGGCGCCGGGCCCAGGTCGCGATCGACCCCGGTGGCCAGGTCGCGCACGCGCAGCCGCGTTTCGGCCAGATGCCGCGTCGCATAGGCGAGCGTCCGGCCGTCGGGCGAGATGGCGGGCCGGAAAAAGGTTTCCGATTCCGATCCGCGCCCGCCCGAACTGCCGATCACCGTCTCTTCGGCGCCGGTCGCAAGGTCGCGGCGCACGATCGTCCAGGCGACGGGCGCATCGAACGACAGATCGCCGACGTGGCGCGCATAATAGAGCCAGCGCCCGTCGCGCGATGCGGCGGCGCCGAGCGTGCTCTGCCACGCCGCGCGCGGCGCGTCGGCGGCGGCGCGGGCCGGGGCGACCAGTTCGCCCGGCCCGCCGTCGACCGGATGCCGCCACAGCTCGTAACGGTTGAGCCGGATGCGGTAGCGGCTGACATAGACCGACTTGCCGTCGGCGCTCCATTCGGGCGAGGTGCGCACCGCGCCCTCATCCTCGTCGGTGATCCGCCGCGCGTCGCTGCCGTCGGCGCGCGCGATCCACACATTGTCGCCGCCCGACCGGTCGCTGACATAGGCGATCCATTTTCCGTCGGGTGAAAAGACCGGCTGCACCTCGAAGGCGATCCCGGTCGCGATCGGCACGGCGCGGCCGCCGGTCGCCGGCACCGCGTAAATCTCCCCCAGCATGTCGAACAGGATCGTCCGGCCGTCTGGCGAAACGGCGAGCGAGGTGAAGGTCCCGCTCGACACGGTGAAATCGAGCGTCCGCGCCGGTTCGAGCGGCAGTTCGTCCTGCGCCGCAGCGGGCGCCGCGAGCAGGGTCAGCGCCAGCGCCAGCAGGCCGCCAAATCTCGGCTTCATCTCCATCCCCCTTCGGCCGCAGGCTTCAATTCGGCTGCCATGTTTCGACGCGGAAGCTGTCGGGATGATAGCGGGTGACCGCGTCCCCGCCATCCTTGCCCGGAAACTCGGTTGCGTCCGCGTTGACCAGATACAGGCGCCCGGTGCGATGATCGATATCCATCATCCGCGCGCCCGGCGAGGTGCGGATGGTCGCGACGTGCCGCAGCGCGCTCGCGCCGTCCCACCCGATCACGGTCATCGTCCCCTCATGGTTGCTGGTGACGATGCGGCCGCGCGCCGCGTCGATGGCAAGCGCGTCGATCCCCTTGCCGATCGCGACGCGCGCGCCGACGGTGCCGGTCGCGGGGTCGAGCAGAAAGACCGAGCGTTTGTCACCGACGCAGGCGCCGAGCAACCGGCCTGTTTTCGCCAGATATTTCATCTTCGACACATTGCAGCCGACGTCCCAGCGCGCTTCTTCCTTCAGCGTGCGCGAATCGAGCTTCAGCACCACCCCGTCGAGCCGCGCGGGGGCATAGAGATGACCTTTGCCGTCGGCGGCGGGATCGTCCATCTTGCGGAACGGAAAGCGGGTCGTGGAGAGCAGCCTGCCGCTCGCGGCGTCGAGCGTGAACCAGGTCGCCTCGGCCGGCCGCGTGCCGGTGATCATGTGGAGCCGCCCCGTCGCCGGGTCGAACGAACCGCTGTTGAGCCCGCCGTCGTCGGCGAGCTTGGTGCGCGCAATCGTCTTCAGCGTCCGAAGGTCGAAGATCAGCAGCGACCCATCGTCCATCGCGACATAGCCGCGACCGAATTGCGGCAGCAGCACCGGCCCGTTGGCGCCGATCGAATCGGGCACCGTCGCCACCGCCGCGCCCTTGTCGACGTCGAACAGCGTCAGCCCGTCGTTGAGGCGTGCCATGAACAGCCGCGCGCTGCCCGGCTCGAACTTCACATAGTCCCAGCCGGTGTCGGTGCTGGACAGCGTGACGCTCGCGGTCTTCACATAGGGAAGATCGGGCGTGCCGTCCTGCGCCGCGGCCGCGCCAGTGCCGAAAAGGACGGTCGCGGCAAGGAGGCTGATCATTTTCATCGGGAAAACTCCGCTGTTCGTGGGTTCAGGTGAGATGACCGTGCGCGCGGGGCTCGCGCATCGTGAACGCAACCAGAAAGGCGACCGCGCAGATCGCCGAAACATACCAGCCGAAGAGGCCTTCATGCCCCCATTGCTTCAGCAGCAGCGCGACATATTCGGCGGTGCCGCCGAAGATCGCCGAGGCGACCGCATGGCCGAGCCCGACGCCGAGCGCACGCACCCGCGCCGGAAACAGCTCGGCTTTGAACAGCCCCGACACCGAGGTGTAGAAGCTGAGGATCGCCAGTGCCGCGAAGACCAGCAGCACTGCCGCGAGCATCGTCTGCACCCGCGCCAGCGCGCCGAACAAAGGCACCGCGAACAGCGTCATCCCGCCGCTGAAGATCAGCAGGTTGGTCCGCCGCCCGATCCGGTCCGACAGCGTCCCAAGCAGCGGCTGCAGCAGCAGGAAGGCAAAGGTGGCGATCAGCATCGCCCGGCTGGCCGTCGCCACGTCCATGCCCGCGGTGTTGACCAGATATTTCTGCATATAGGTGGTGAAGCTGTAGAGCGTCACCGCGCCCGCGGCGCTCAGCGCCATCACGGTCAGCATAGCGCGCGGGTGGCGCGCCAGCACCTTCAGCGACCCCGCCTCCTCGCCGTCGCCCGCCGGCTCGGCGGTTTCGTGCATCAACTCGCGGCAGAGCAGGAAGGCGCCCGCCAGCGCAGCACCGAGCAGGAAGGGCAGCCGCCAGCCCCACTCGCGGATCGCCGCCTCGCTCATCGCCGCCTGCAGACCGAAAATGACGAGCAGCGCGAACAATTGCCCGCCGATCAGCGTCACGAACTGGAAGGAGGCATAGAATCCGCGCCGACCCGGCTCGGCGATCTCGCTGAGATAGGTCGCCGCCGCGCCATATTGGCCACCGGTCGAAAAACCCTGCATCAGCCGCGCGACCAGCAGCAGCGCCGGGGCCGCGGCGCCGATCGTCGCATAGGTCGGCAGCACCGCGACGAGCAGCGACCCCGCGCCCATAAGGATCACCGAGGCGACCATCGCCGCGCGCCGCCCGTGGCGGTCGGCGTAGCGGCCGAAATACCAGCCGCCGAGCGGTCGGATTAGGAAACCCGCGGCATAGATGGCGGCAACGTTGAGGAGCTGCGCGGTACGGTCGCCGCTCGGAAAGAAGGCCGAGGCAAAATAGAGGGCGGTATAGGCATAGGCGTAGAAATCATACCATTCGATCAGATTGCCCGCCGACCCGGCGATCGCCGCGCGCGCCCGCGCCTTGCGATCGAGCACGAGCGGCGCCGCGCCCATCTCCGCCATCCGTGTCACGATCTTCAGCCCGCCAGCGCGCGCGAGCGCGCCGCCGCTGCCGCCACGACCGCACGCGCAAGATCGTCGACAGGGTCGATCTCGGCGAGGCCCGCCGCGGTCGTCCCGCCGGGGCTCGTCACTTGCCGCCGCAGCTCGGCGAGCGGCGCGGTATCGGCCTCGGCGAGCGCCGCCGCGCCGGTAAAGGTCGCACGCGCAAGCCGCATCGCCAGCGCGGGCGGCAGCCCCTCGGCCGCGCCCGCCGCGGCAAGCGCCTCGGCGAAGCGGAAGAAATAGGCCGGACCGCTGCCCGATAGCGCGGTCACCGTATCGATCTGACCTTCATCGTCGATCCATACCAACTCGCCGGTCGGGGCGAGCAGCCGGTCGACCGCAGCGCGATCCGCGTCGGCGACATCCGATCCCGCCACCGCCGCCGTGATCCCCCTGCCGATCGCCGCCGGCGTGTTGGGCATCGCGCGCACGATGCGGCCGCTGCCGCCGAGCGCGGCGCCGAGCCCCGCCAGCGTGATGCCCGCCATGATCGAAAGGAAGAGCGCGCCGCGATCGGCCAGCGGACGCAGCGCGTCGCCGAGCGATCCGAACACCTGCGGCTTCACCGCAAGCACCACCGCCAGATCCGCGCCGCCGGCGACCGCGCGCGGCGCCTCGACCCGCTCGGTCCCTTCCGGCACCGCGTCGACCATCGGATCGAAGACGAGCACCGGCCCCGAACCGCGCCAGCCGCGCGCCATCGCGCTTCCCATCCGCCCGCAGCCGATCAGCAGCACCCGCATCAGCGTGCGTCCTTGTAGCGCTCGGCCAGCAGGTCCTGCCGCGAGCGGGTCGAGGCTTCGCGCCCCTCGACGATCACGCTGACCGCATTGGTCGAGGGCTCGAGCGGATCGCCGTCCCAGACGACGAGGTCGGCATCGGCGCCCGGCGTCAATGCGCCGCCGCCGCGCCCCCAGATGGCGAGCGGGTTGACGGTCACCGCGCGCAGCGCTTCGATATAGGGCAGCCCGTTCGCGACCGCGATTCCCGCGCCTTCGCGCAGCCCCATGCCGGCATTGTAATTGGCGTGGATCGCGCCTCCGGCCTGACCGACCGCGACGCGCACCCCCGCCTTGACCAACAGCGCCGCATTGTCCTGCCGCGCGCCGAGCTGGTCGAAATTGAAGGGCAGGTTGACGAGCGGATCGAGCACCACCGCCACTTTCGCCTTCGCGAGCGCATCGGCGGCGCGCCACGCCTGCGCCCCGCCGACGACGATCACCCGGATGCCGAAATCCTCGGCCAGCGCCACCGCCTGCCGGATATCCGATTCACGGTGCGTCTGGATGGCAAGCGGAACCTCGCCCGCGAGCACGCCGCGGATCAGCTCGGCGCCCGCGCGCCTCCCGCCGCCCGGCGGGCCGTCGCCATGGCCCTTCTTGCCCTTTCTCCCGGCATCGCCGTCGTCCATGCCCCGGCGCGCCTCTTCGAGCGCATTGCGCAATGCCGACCATTGCACGGCGCGCGAGCCCAGCCGCTCCCACGCTCCGCCGCCGATCACCGCATAGACGCCGACATTCGCGACATCGAGGATATCGACCCCGTCGCGCAGCCGGGCAAAGGCCGGTTCGCCGCTGAAGGGCGCGTGGCGCGAGGGCGAGGGATAGACGAGCGCGCGGGTGATACCGTCGGCCCGTGCCAGGCTGACCAGCGTCGAATTGCCGTTGAGCGCGCGGCTGACATCGTCGCCCGGATTGCGCTCGTCGCGCGAGGTGGTGTCGACGGTGTCGTTGGAACCCGAAATCTCGACCAGACCGATCTGCGTCGCGCCGTTGACGAGGCCCGGCGTCACCGGCTTCCCCTGCGCGTCGATGGTCCGGACCCCGGCCGGCACCGCGCCGCCCGCCTTCACCGACAGAATCCGGCTGTCATCGACGAGGATCGTCGCATCGTGAACGGGCGTATCGCCCTCCATCGTCCAGGCCTCGGCGTGGACGATCGCCAGCGACTGCGCCGACGCCGGCGCGGCGATGGCCAGCGCGATCGCGCTCACGAACATCTTCATGGCTCCACTCCCCCGCGTCCCAGCTCGAAGTCGGAAACCGGTTCGCTGTGGGGGTGCGCGCGATCCCACACCACCGTGCCGTCGATCAGCACGAGGTCGGCGCGGCTGTAGACGCTGAACGGATCGCCCGACCACAGCACGACATCGGCCTGATATCCCGGCGCGATCGTCCCGATGCGCTTGTCCAGCCCCAGCAGCTTCGCCGGGTTGCTCGTCGTCCATTTGATCATCGTCTCGGGCGGCGTGTTGATGCCGATCCGCCGTCCCGCCGCCGCCGCCTTCGCCGCGGCGATATTGAGCCGCTGGCCGTCGGCCGGCGAGTCCGAATGCATCATCACGCAGACGCCCGCCCTTTCGAGCAGCGGCGCTTCCGCGCGAACGGCGTCCTGGGCCTCCAGCTTGAATCCCCACCAGTCGGCCCAGACCGCCGCGCACGTCCCCGCCTCGCGCAGCAAGCCGGGAATCTTGTACGCCTCGGTCGCATGATGGATGGCGCCGACGCGAAAGCCGAATTCCCTGGCGATGGTCAGCACCGCCGCGATGTCGCCCGCGCGATAGCAATGGACGTTGACGCGGATATCGCCGGAGAGGATTCCCGCCAGCGCCTCCAGCTTCAGGTCGCGCGGCGGCATGGCCCCCGCACCGGCGCGCGCCTGCTCGACCGCGCGCTTGTAGCGCCGGGCGTTCAGGAACTGCTGCCGCATATAGCTGACGACGCCCTGTCGGCTCGTCGGCCCCTCATTGTCGTCGTCGGCGCCCCAGCTCTTGGGGTTCTCGCCGCAAGCCATCTTGAAGCCCTGGACGCCGCCGGCCGCCTTCATGCCCCAGACGGTCGGCGCGCGAACCGGCTTCACCACCACCGAATGGCCGGCGAAGATCGGCGTCGATCCGGGCAGGATCTGGATCGTCGTCACCCCATTCGACAGCGCGCGGTCGAACGCCATGTCCTGTGCGTTGACCGCGGTCTCGATCCAGGTGTCGGCGCTGTTCGGCGACGCGACCTCCGACACGTCGGACGCCTCGCGGTCGATCGAGGTCAGCGGCAGGACGAAGGTGCCGTCGTGGCTGTGGACGTCGATCACCCCCGGCGTGACCCAGCGACCGGCGGCGTCGACCTCCCGCACCCCCGGATTGGCGAGCCCCTTGCCGACCGCGGCGATCTTTCCGCCGCGAA
This sequence comes from Sphingopyxis sp. 113P3, assembly GCF_001278035.1. Lineage (NCBI taxonomy): Bacteria > Pseudomonadati > Pseudomonadota > Alphaproteobacteria > Sphingomonadales > Sphingopyxidaceae > Sphingopyxis > Sphingopyxis sp. 113P3. Next base: position 864,881 of record NZ_CP009452.1, on the reverse strand, counting down.
TCAGCACGTCGCCGCCGTCGATCCGCCCGCCCGCGCCGTCGAGGATCGTCGCGCCGCGTAGCAGCATGTCGTCGGGCGGCGGCGCCTGATAGCGGCTCGGAAACGGGTCTTCCTGCCACGGTAACGGCGCCGCCCGCTGCGCGCTCGCCGGCGCGGCAAGCACAAACGCGGCCATCAGAACGGCCGCTAGGCCGGCCCTATTTCGTATCATCCCCTCGCCCCTCGTTGAACCGCCGCATCCACGCCACCGTATCGGGGTCGGGAAGCGACGCCAGGATCGACGCCCGCGTTTCCGGTTTTTCGTCCTGGCCCAGCTTGAACTTACCGGACAGGCTCGTCACCTTCGCCCGAAAGCCGATGATCCGCTGAAGCATGCCCTGATACCGCACGCCCAGCTCTTCGATTCCCCAGGGATTCACCCGCCCCGATTCCATCGCGTCGATCAAAAGCTGCAGCGACCATTCGGTCAGCGCCTCGTCGACCAGCACGTCGGCACCGATCTTGATCTGCGCATAATTCCAGGTCGGGCCCCAGTCGCGCACCCCCGCATGTTCCGGGCTGACATAGGCGTCCGGCCCCTTGAACAGGATCGTCGCGCCCCCGCCGGCCTGCAACGCCGGACAGAGGGGGTTGGAGCGCATCAGATGGCCGACCAACTCGGTCAGCCGGCCCTCGGCGTCGAACAGCCCGACGAGAGGCAAAAGGCTCGCCTCGATAGCACCCGGCGCGCCGGCGCACACCCAGGCGAGCGGATAGGCTTCCACCAGCGCCTGCACATCGGCATCGTCAAATCGTTCGAAAAGCCCCACATCACCCCCGGATGCAAATCGTGAAATCGAGCGAACCCGCGCCGGCTGCTGCCCGCGCGGCGGGCCGGAAATCGGGTTCCCAACCTCTCTTGTTCCCCAGCACTGGCACGCCGACAAGCGCCAAAATCGAAAAGTGCATGGGGCCAGTCCCGGTTGCAGTCCGGAATCGATCACGATAAGATTGGTCCGAAAAACAAGTCAAATACTAATCCGGAGAGATCCAATGTTGCGGCCATGGCAGGTCAGTCTCGGCGAGCGGATCGACCCCGCGCGCGATGTTCCGATCTATATGCAGATCATTCAGGCGCTGATCCGGGATATCGAGCGCGGACGGCTCACCTCGGGCACCTATCTTCCCAGCAGCCGCCAGCTCGCCAAGATACTCGGCGTCAACCGCAAGACCGTCGTCTTCGCCTATGAGGATCTGATCGCGCAGGGCTGGCTCGAATCGGCCGGGACGCGCGGCACGATGGTCGCGGCATCGCTGCCGGACCCGGTCAACCGGCATCAGGGCGAAGCCGAAGCGACGATGAGCGATGCGGTGATCGACTATCGCTTCGCGCCGCCGCCCGAACGACCGCTTGCGCTCCCCTCCGGCCCCGGGCTCAAGGTCGACGAGGGCGCGCCCGACGGGCGCCTGTTTCCCGTCGAGCTGCTGGCCCGCGCCTATCGCGTCGCGGTGCAGCGAGCCTCGCGCGACAATGGCTTCCAATATAGGGACCCGCGCGGGTCGCCGGCGCTGCGCGAAGCGATCGCCATGATGCTCAAAAGCCAGCGCGGCCTGCCCGTCGCGGCGGAAAATATCTGCATTACCCGCGGCAGTCAGAACGGCATCTTTCTCGCCGCGCAGGTTCTGCTCGGCCCGGGTGATTCGGTGATCGTCGAGAAATTGACCTACGAGCCGGCGGTGGCCGCTTTCCGGGCACTCGGTGCCAATATCGTTCCCGTCGGTCTCGACGAAGACGGGATCGACGTCGAGGCGGTCGAGCACGCCTGCCGCCGCAACGCCGTGCGCGCGGTGTTCGTGACCCCGCATCACCAGTTCCCGACCACCGTCTCGCTGCGGCCCGAGCGGCGCCTGCGGCTCCTCGACCTCGCGCGGCAGTTCGGCTTCGCGATCATCGAGGATGACTACGACCATGAATTCCACTTCGAATCGCAACCGCTGCTGCCGCTCGCGGCCTATGGCCCCGGCCACGTCCTCTATGTCGGGTCGATGTCGAAGCTGCTGCTCCCGGCGCTGCGGATCGGCTATGTCGCGGCGCCGCCCGCGGTCATCGACGCGATCGCACACCGGGTGTCACTGACCGACGGCATGGGCAATGCGCTGACCGAGGACGCCGCCGCCGAATTGATCGAGAATGGCGAACTGCGACGGCACGGCCGCAAGGTGCTGCAAATCTACGCCAGGCGGCGGGAGAGTTTCGCGGCAGAAATCGACCGGACGCTTGGCGACCTCGTCGATTATCGCATGCCCGACGGCGGCCTTTCCTTCTGGCTGCGCTTCGACACTGACCTCGATCAGATGGAGACGCGCGCCGCCGCGATGGGGCTGCGCTTCGCCGCGTCGCGGTCGTTCATGACGACCACCGACGCGCCGCGCGGGCTGCGGATCGGCTTCGCCAGCCTCAACGCGCACGAGGCGCGCACCGCGCTCGCGGCGCTGCGCGAAGCGGCGGGCTGATTGCTGGTCCCCTCGGGCCGTCCAATGTTGGATGTTCTCATATCCACGCCGCGGACGGAACCTCCCGCTCGTCCAGGAGGGAAATCATGACATATCGCTTCGCATATCTGCTCGCCGCCGCGGCCCTGCCGCTCGCGCCCGTCGCCCAGGCGCAGCCGGCGACCGCCGCGCCGGCGACCGCACCCGCCGCCGCCGACGCGCCATGGCCCGAGGCCTGGTTCGAGATCTTCAAGCTCGCGCCGGGAAAGCAGGAAGAGTTCATCCGCCGCATCGCCCAGGCCGACGAGGTCGCGGCAGCGGGCGGCCTTCCGCCGATCCAGCTTTTCTTTCACGAAAATGGCGCCGACTTCGACGTCATCCTGTTCAAACCGGTCACCGGCATCGAACCGACGCCTGAACAGACCGCGGCGATGGACCGCAAGCGCAAGGAGCTCGGCCTGCCGAGCGGCCCGGCCTATTTCGTCGACATCCGCGAACTGGTCGCCGAACATAGCGATTCCCAGACCTATGGCCCGCTGTCGGCGGCGACATGGCTCGCCAGGCTCGACAAGTGGCGCGCTGAAAATCCGCCGCGCAAATCCACGGGTGCGGCGCAATGATCGCCCGGCGGCGCCTTCTCGCCGTCGCGGGCGGCACCGCCGCGGTGGCGGTCGCGCCCGGCGCCTTCGCCGGCGCCGACGAGCCGCTCGACATCGCTTATGTCAACGCGCGCGTCTGGACCGGCGCCGGCCCCGACACGCGTACCGACGCGATCGGGATCAAGGGCGACCGTATCGCCGCGATCGGTGTCGAAGCGGTGCGCGCGCGCACCGGCAAGCGGACGCAGGTCGTCGACCTCGATGGCGCCTTCGTCACCCCGGGCTTCATCGACGCGCACGTCCATTTCGTCAAAGCCGCGACGATGCTGTCGCAACCGTCGCTGCGCGATGCGGAGAATCCCGAGGAATTCATCGCGCGCGTCGCCGCCGCCGCGAAGGCGCTGCCCAAGGGGCAGTGGCTCGAAGGGGGCAATTGGGATCAGGATCGCTGGGGCGGCGAAATGCCGAACCGGTCGTGGATCGACCCGGTCACCCCCGACACACCGGTCGCGGTGATCCGTTATGACCTCCATATGCTGCTGCTCAACTCGCTTGCGCTGCGGCTCGCGGGGATCGACCGCAACACGCCCGACGTGCCCGGCGGCGTGATCGAACGCGACGCGCAGGGCGAGCCGACCGGCATTATCAAGGACGCCGCCAAGGATCTGGTCCTGCGCGCGATCGGAGAGCCGACGCCGGACCAGATCGACGCGGTGACGCGCGAAGGAATCGCGGTCGCGCTCAGCAAGGGCGTGACGCAGGTTCACCCGACCGAGCTCGAATCGATCAGCTTCGATTCGACCCGTCGCCTGCGCGCCGCGGGGGAGACCGGGCTGCGCTTCCGCCATTATCTGCCGCTCAAGGACTGGGAGGCGCAAGTCGAGCTGATCGCGCGCGAAGGCCGCGGCGACGACTGGGTGCAATGGGGCGGCTGCAAGGTCGTGTTCGACGGCTCGCTCGGCTCGCGCACGGCGCGCTTCTATGAACCCTATGCCGACGATCCGACGACGCGCGGCATCATCGTCACCGACCCCGCCGATCTTCGCCGCTGGATGGAAGGGGCGGACAAGGCGGGGTTGCAGGTCACCGCGCACGCGATCGGCGACGAGGCGAACGACATCGTCCTCGACACCATGGCCGCCGTCGCCGCCGCCAACGGCCCGCGCGATCGCCGCTTCCGCGTCGAGCATGTCCAGCACATGAAGCCGCACGCGCTGCCGCGCTTCGCCCAGCAGGGCATCATCGCATCGGTCCAGCCCTATCACGCGATCGACGACGGTCGCTGGGCGGTGCGCCGGATCGGCGAGGAACGGCTGAAGACCAGCTTCGCCTATGGTTCGCTCGTCCGCTCGGGCGCGCATGTCTGCATGGGGTCCGACTGGCCGGTGGCGCCGATCGACCCTCTCACCGGGCTCGACGCCGCGGTCAATCGCGAGACGCTCGATGGCAGGAATCCGCACGGTTGGCATCCCGAGCAGCGCATCACGCTCGCCCAGGCGATGCGGGGCTATACGCGCGAGGGCGCCTATGCCGGCTTCAGCGAGACGCGCCTCGGCCTGATCGCTCCCGGCCTGCTCGCCGATCTCGTCGTTTGGGACCATGATTTCTTTGCTATTGATTCTCATTCTCTAACAAAGGTAAAAGCGCTGCGGACAATTGTCGGCGGCGTTCAACGCTTTGGCTGACGATGGTCCCCTCGACCGGAATTTGATGGACCATCTGGACCCCAGCAACTGCGCAAACTGGATGTTTTAAGGCCCAACCGGGTCAAACATGTTGCAGTTACAGGCTTGGCGCCCGATCCCGTTCGTACCGGAAGAAGATTTGGTGCCAATAATGGGGGTAAAGATCATGGTTGCATGCCGCACTATCGTTCGGGGAACAGGCTTCGCCGCGCTCGGCGCCGCGCTCGCGTCGGCCACACCGGCGCTGGCCCAGCAAGTCGCGCCAGAGGACGACAGCATCGTCGTCACCGCGCAGCGCGAGAATGAAACGCAGGTCATCCGGCAAGGTTCGCTCGGCGCACTCGGCGAGAAGGACGCGATGGAGGTGCCTTTCGCGGTCAAGGCCTACAGCGAAACGCTGATCCTCAACCAGCAGCCGCTGACTCTCGGCGCGGTCCTCGAGAACGACCCGTCCGTGCGCACCTCGCTCGGCTTCGGCAATGCCTCGGAGCAGTTCGTGATCCGCGGCTTCCCGCTGTATGGCGAGGATATCGCAATCGACGGTCTTTACGGCGTGACGCCGCGCCAGCTCGTCTCGCCCGAACTCTACGATCAGGTGCAGGTATTGAACGGCGCCAGCGCCTTCCTGTTCGGCGCCGCGCCTGGCGGCTCCGCGCTCGGCGGCACGGTCAACTTGCAGCCCAAGCGCGCCAAAGACAGGGATACGAACCGCGTCACCGTCAACTATCTGTCGGACTCCCATATCGGCGGCGCCTTCGATTTCGGGCGCCGGATGGGCGCCGACGGCTCGGTGGGCATCCGCGTCAACGGCGCCGGTCGCTGGGGCGACATCGCCATCGACGACGAATATCGCAGTTCGATCGTGCTCGGCGCCGCGCTCGACTGGCGCAGCGACCGCGCCCGCCTGTCGCTCGACCTCGCCTATCAGCGCGCCAAGGTTCAGCATATGCGTCCGATGGTTCAGCTCGACGGCGGCCTGGCTTTCATCCCCAAGCCGCCGAAGGCCGATCTGAATTATGGTCAGGATTGGAACTACACTACCCTAAGGGACATCTTCGGCATCCTGAAATTCGAATATGATATCAGCGATGATTTCATGTTCTACGCATCGGCAGGTGCGCGCGACGCGGCCGAACGCGGCAATTATCAAAGCTTTACCCTGCTCGACGCCGATACCGGCCTCGGTCGGGTCACGGGGTCGAAAATTCCGCGTAACGACAATAACGAGGCAGCGCAGGTCGGCATCCGCGGCAAGTTCGCGACGGGCCCGATCACGCACGAGATCAATCTCGGCGCGTCGCACAGCCGCTACATCAACCGCAACGCCTATGCCTTCGGCTCCTTCGCCGGCAGCCCGAACAATCTGTTCGACCCCGTCGACGTGCCCGAACCCGAATATGGCGCGGGCTTGCTGGGCGGCGATCTCGACGATCCCAATCCGGCGAACCGCACCCGGCTGACCAGCTTCTTCGCATCCGACACGCTCGGCGCGTTCGACGAGAAGGTAGAGCTGACGCTCGGTCTGCGCCGCCAACAGATCTTCTATCGCGCCTACAACATCACCCTCGGCGGCGAGACGAGCCGGTACAAGGAAAATGTGACGACCCCCGTGATCGGCCTCGTCATCCGGCCGAGCGAACATGTCTCCCTCTATGCCAACCGGATCGAGGGGCTGGTCCAGGGTCCGGTCGCGCCGGCCGGCACAATCAACGCCGGCGACGTCTTCCCGCCCTACAAGACCAAGCAATATGAAATCGGCGGCAAGGTGGCGCTCGGCCGCTTCAATGCCTCGGTCGCACTGTTCCAGACCGACCGCCCGCAAGCGCTGACGATCGTCAACGGTTCGGGTCAGAGCGAGTTCACGGTCAACGGCCTGCAACGCAACAAGGGCATCGAATTCAGCCTCGACGGCGAGCCGGTAACCGGGTTGCGCGTCATCGCCGGCCTGTCGCTCACCGACGCGAAGCAAAGGCGCACGCAGGGCGGCGCGACGGACGGGCTCGATGCGATCGGCGTCCCCGACTATACCGCCAACGTCAACGTCGAATGGGATCTCGGCTTCCTGCCGGGGGTCACTCTGACCGGCCGCCTGATCCAGACCGGCAAGCAGCAGGTCAATCTGACCAACACGCTCGAACTGCCTGAATGGACGCGCTTCGATCTCGGCGCGCGCTATGTCGTCGCAGCGGGCGAAACGCCGATCACCTTCCGCTTCAACGTCGATAATGTCGCGAACAAATCCTATTGGTCCTCGTCGCTCGGCGGCTATCTGGTTCAGGGATTGCCGCGAACCTTCAAGGCCTCGGCGACGGTCGAATTCTGACCGGCCGCCCCCTTGTTCAAGAGAGCTCGGCTGGCAGCAGCCGGGCTCTTTTCGTTGGGCATTATATCCTTTGCAAATGCAAAGCTGGCAGCCGGCAGCCCTTCCTCCCTGTCTTCGTCATGCTGAACTTGTTTCAGCATCCATGGCCGGACTTCTCCTGCCGCGCCGCGCCCAATTCGAGGGCAGGCCATGGACCTTGAAACAAGTTCAGGGTGACGAGTCATAAGAGGCGGGTCTTGTCCAATGCTGGTGTTTGCAAATCCCCTTTTCTTTTGCGCGCCGCCGAGGCGTTTGACCGGCCCCGCTCGATTGGTCCCCTCGCTCGGCGGCAAAGTGGATGTTTTTCGGTCCTTCCGGACACGCCAATGCAGTCGGATGAGCACGCAAGTCCAGCAGGGGCGCCCGACGCTCCGCCGCAAGATTCTGGCCGTTCACCGGTGGCTGAGCCTCGGTGCCGCGATCTTCTGGCTGCTTCAGGCGGTCACCGGTATCCTGATCGTCTTTCATTGGGAAATCGCCGACGCATCGCTTTCGACGCTGCATCGCCCGACCGACCTCGCGGCGATCGAGCGGCGCATCGACACGCTCGTCCCGACCGGAACCGGCGCGAAAGCCAGCGCGATCTGGACGTCGGCCGGCCTTCCCGATCGCTATGATCTCTATTTCGATGACGGTGCGGGCAACAGCCGGTCGGTTCGGATCGCCGGCGACGGCGCGATCATCGACGCCCCGCGCGAAGACGAAACCCGCATCATGAGCGTCCTCGTCGGCTTCCACCACGACCTGCTCGGCGCGTGGGGCAGCTGGATCGTCTCGATCAGCGGGCTTCTCCTCTGCTCCAACCTTCTCCTGGGCCTTATCGCTGCCTGGCCGCGGCGCGGGACCTGGCGGGCCGCGCTCCTTCCCATACGCAAGGGTCCCGCCGCCGCGCGGCTCTATTCCTGGCACCGGGCGGTGGGTCTGTGGGCGGTGCTGCCGGCGTTCGCGATCGCCGCGACCGGCACCATGCTGAAATTCGAACAGGGCGTCGGAACGCTGGTCGGCGCGGAAGAGGTTTCCCTGCCCGCCAATCCGCCCGCCGGCCCGCCGGTCGGCTTCGCGGCCGCGGCCGGCGCGGCCCTCGCCGCCCTTCCCGGCAGCAACCTCACCAACGTCACCTGGCCGGAAGGCGAGGATGCGACCTATCGCATCCTTGTGCGTGCGCCGGGCGAGATTCGGCGCGCCTATGGGGGCAGCATTGTCTTTGTCGACGCGAACGACGGCACGCTGCGCGGCGTCTGGCCGATTGCCGATGCGCCGCCGGCCCGCGCTTTCATGAGCGCGCTGTTCCCCATCCATACCGGAGAAGCCGGCGGGCTGATCGGACGCCTTCTCTCCATCGCCATCGGCGTCTGGCTGATCACCATGATCGTCGCCGGTCTTCTGCTCTGGCTTCGACGTCGCAGGCCGGTCGCCAGGGCGCGTGAGGGGCGGAGTGCCTGATGATGCAAACCGGAATCCGCGGCCATCAGTTTGTCGTCAGTCTCCAGCGCTAAGATAACGACCGCGCGGGGCCGGCCATCGGCTCCATCGCCATAAATCAAGCAAGGGGATGCTCATCATGCCAATTCGCCATCTGCTTCTCGCGGCAACAGCGCTCAGCCTCGTACCTGCTGCCCACGCGCAGGAGGACCGGCTCGAAGCGCTCGAACGCCGGCTCGCCGAACAGCAGGCGCGCATCGATCAGCTCGAAGCGATGGTGGCGAAGCAGTCGCAGATGCTGGAGCAGGCACCGGTGACGTCCCCTTCCTCTCCCGCGGATGTCGCGGCGTCCGTGCCGGCATCGCCTCCCGCCCCGGGCGCGGCACCCTCGCCGGCCCCGGCGCAGCTTGCCGATGCCGCGCCGGTGGCGGATGGCGCATTCCGCATCCCCGGCCTCGACGTCAGCGGCGACGTGCGGGTGCGGCAGGAATGGAATTTGGTCCCGGGCCGCGACCGGTCGCGCTCGGCCGTCCGCGCCCGGCTGCGCGCGAGCTATGCGATCGACGATCATTTCTCGGTCGGCACCCAGATCGCCACCGGCGACCCCGACGATCCCAACTCGACCGACGTCACCCTTGGCAGCTTCGTCGACGATTTCGCGGTGTCGCTCGATCAGGCGTGGGTGCGCTACAGGAACGGCGGCTTCACCGCCTATGCCGGCAAATTCCCCCAGGTCTTCCAGCGCACCGATATGCTGTGGGATGGCGACGTCTCGCCGCAGGGCGCGGCGCTCTCCTATGGCGCCGAACTCGGCGGCGCGAAGCTCGACGCGCGCGGCCTCTATTTCGTGATCGACGAGGCCGCCGTGGCGCGCGACAGCGACATGCTCGGCGGCCAGCTCGCCCTCGCCGCGCCCCTCGCGCCCGATTTCAAGGCGGGCCTCACCGGCAGCTATTATCACTACCGCCTCGGGTCGGTCGCGGGCGCCGATGCCGGCGATTTCCGCGGCAACCTCCTTTCGGGCGGCCGCTATCTCTCTGACTTCCACCTCGTCGAAGGGATCGGCACCCTCGGCTGGGCGGGTCCGTCGCCTCGCTGGCCGGTCAGCTTCACCGCCGACTATGTGAAGAATCTCGGCGCCGCCGTGTCGGGCGACACCGCCTTCAACCTGGAGTTCGCGGCGGGGCGGACCGCCGAACCCGGCGACTGGCGCCTGTCCTATAATTATTCGGAGGTCGAGGTCGATTCGGTGCTCGCCGCCTTCAGCCACGACAATATCGACCTGTCGACCAACTACCGCCTCCACGGCGTCGGCCTCTCGCATGTTCCGGCGCGCAACCTGCAAGTCGACCTGCTCTGGTACCACTACCGGCCGCTCGATCCGCTCTACGCAGGCAGCTTCGCCTCGACCGAGTGGCTCGACCGCATCCGCCTTGCTCTCATGCTGAGCTTCTGATGCTGCTCGCCGCCGCGACACTGGGCCTTGCCGGCCTCCCGGTGGACGGGGCGCCGGCCGAACCCGCAGCCCCCGCCGACCGGCCGCACAGCCACATCCATGCGCCGGGCGAGATCGAAGAGTCGCACGGCCCGCTGCTCCTCCAGATCACCTATACCGGCGAGGTGATGGGCAATGTCGCGGGTGGCCGGCGCCGCGGCGCGCGCTATCTCGACAATCTCGACCTCGTGCTCGAGGCCGATCTTGAACGGCTCGCCGGCTGGACCGGCGCCCAGCTCCATGTCTATGGCCTCTACAACAACGGCCGCTCGATCAGCGATCTTGCCGGCGACACCCAGGCGGTCAGCAATATCGAAACCGGCGTCCGCGCGCTGCGGCTCTACGAAGCCTGGATCGACCAGAAGATCGGCGACGCGGCTTCGATCAAGCTCGGGCTCTACGACCTCAATTCCGAGTTCGACGCGATCGATACCGCCGGCTTCTTCGTCAGCAGCCCGAACGGCATCGGCACCGATTTCGCGCAGAGCGGCCTGAACGGCCCCTCGATCTTCCCGTCCACCTCGCTCGCGGCCCGCGTCGCGATCGCGCCCGCCGAAGGATGGACGGTGCGCGCCGCGCTGCTCGACGGCGTCCCCGGCGATCCCGACCATCCGGCGCGCACCGCGATCCGGCTCGGTCATGGCGACGGCGCACTCGCTGTCGGCGAGGTCGAGGCACCGCTGGGCGGAGGCAAGCTGCTCCTCGGCCATTGGCGCTATACCGCAAGCTTCGACCTCAACGATGGTAGCGGCCGCGCGAATGGCAACGCCGGCACCTACGTCCGCGCAGAGCTTCCCGTCCTGAACCGCGACGAGCGCCGCATCGACGCCTTCGCAAGGCTCGGCTCGGCAAGCGGTCGCTTCAACATGTTCGACCGCTTCGCCGGCGGCGGCCTCAAGTTCGGGGGCTGGATTCCGGGCCGCACCGAGGATGAATTCGGCATCGCCGTCTCTGCCGCCTTCACCTCCGACAGCTGGCGGCGCGCGACCGGCGGCGGCTCGGCCGAGGTCGCGATCGAGGCCAGCTACCGCGCGCAGCTCGCCCCCTGGCTGTCGATCCAGCCCAGCGCCCATTATATCCGCCGCCCGTCCGCCGATCCCACCCTCGCCGACGCCTTCGTCCTCGGCCTCCGTTTCGAAGCATCTCACAGCTTCGCCGGACTTTGACGCGCAGGCTGGATTTTTCCGCGCAGTACATTATATACCGTCCGTTATGGAAGTTGAGACCGCACAAACGACGAAGGGACGCCCACGCGAATTCTGCGTCGACAAGGCGCTGGTCGATGCGCTCCACGTCTTTTGGGCCAAGGGCTATGACGGCGGAGCAAAAACCGGCCACGGGGCGGCGCAAAAGCAGGCCACTTTCTTGCGCGCTTGAGCCCGCCGGGAGGGCGTAGCCCGAGCGGCGGGCTCAAGCGCGCGTTGCGGTTTTCTATGGGGTCTGGCCGGCGTTTCGGGCCCGACTTTGCGCGAGCCTGTAGCTCTCGCCATTCATCTCGAGGATGTTGACGTGGTGGGTCAGGCGGTCGAGCAGAGCGCCGGTCAGCCGCTCTGTTCCGAAGGTCTCGGTCCATTCGTCGAACGGCAGGTTGCTGGTGATGAGCGTGGCGCCGCGCTCGTAGCGTTGCGAGATCATCTCGAAGAGTAGCTCGGCGCCGGTCTTTGACAGAGGCACGAAGCCCAGTTCATCGATGATGAGCAGTTTGACCGAGGCCAGCTGCTTCTGGAGCCGCAGGAGGCGGCGCTCGTCGCGGGCTTCCATCAACTCGTTGACCAGTGCCGCGGCCGTAGTGAAGCTGACCGACATTCCTTTCTGACAAGCGGCCAGTCCCAGCCCCAGAGCAACATGCGTCTTGCCCGTGCCACTCGGTCCGAGCGCAATGACGTTTTCGCGCCGCTCGATCCATTCGCAACGGGCGAGGTCCAGTACCTGCATCTTGTTGAGCTTCGGGATCGCCTTGAAGTCGAAGCTGTCCAGGCTCTTCTTGGCGGGGAACTTTGCAACCTTGATCCGGCGTTCGATCATCCGTCCCTCGCGGTCGATCAGTTCCAGTTCGACCAGTCGGGCGAGGAACTGGACGTGGTCCAGGCCCTCGGCTGCACATTGGCGCGCCAGCTTCTCGTGCTCCCGCAAGAAGGTCGGGAGCTTCAGCGTCTTCAGGTGATGAGCAAGCAGGATCTGCGGCGCACCGGTCATGCCGCGTCTCCCGACAGCAGAGACATGTAGCTTGCCGCCGAGGTGGTCCCCACGTTGGACCGCGCGGACAAGCCTTTACGATCGGATAGAAGGCAAGGAGATGGCGGCCGTGAAAATAAGTCTCGAGCAGATGCCGGACTGGCCCGGACGCATGGCGGCGCCGATCGCCGCGGCCTATATGGGTATCTCGGACACCACGTTTTTGGAGCGGTTCAGGGCCGTCGGGGTGAAGGAGGGCGGCAGCGTCTTGTGGGCGCGAGTCCAGCTCGACCAGTTCATTGCCGATCAGTTCGGCACCGATGAGGCGCCGGCGGCGCTGCTGAGCGATTACGACCGATGGAAAGCAGAAGAAGCCAAGAAGGCCGAGACAGATGCGCTATTGGACCGGGCCAAGAAGCGACTGGCCGAGGGGGCGCATCTCAAACCCAAATCTCGTAAGGGGCGTTGATATGACAACACCGGCCGAACTTTATCGTCGATTCTCGGAGAAAATCGAACGTCGCAAAACGCTTACGCTTTCGGCCGACGACCTCGATCTTTTTGTCGCAATGGGAGGATATGATGCTCTCTCCAAGGCGGCCGCGGAGTGGGCCCGCAACCTGGCGGAGGATCGTATTGCAGTCAGGAAAGCTGAGCGGGAAGAGGCCATGGAGAAAGCCTACAGGGCGCAATATCCGCGCCCGCATCCAGATCCAGAGGTCGAGGCAGCTTGCCGGCGGGCTTGGGAAGCGTGCCAACCGAAAAGGCGGCCACGCTTTGACTGAAAGGAGCCACATCCTGCCCGAGCACGATGTTCGGCCATATTCGATCGCACAACTGGCCGAGCGCTGGGGGTGCAGCGACAGCATGATCCGCAAGCTCATAAATCAGGGGCAGCTGGGCTGCTTTCGTATCGGCGCGTTGATCCGCATTCCTGCCTCCGAGGTCGTACGCTTCGAAGAGGCCACCACTTACGCGGAAGCACCGGCGCCAGAGCCTGAAACTGCGCCTGCGCCTGCGACAGCCCCGCGAATGATCGAGCGAGCCCGCCGTCGGCGGCCAATCAAGATCGATAAATCTCGGGTAATTCGCCGAGGGAAATAACCCTCTTCGTGTTGCATCCATGTTGCATCGACTGGCCGAAACTCTCTAAAAATCACGGAAAATCGCTGAAACTCTGTGTCACCAGTTGCAACACAGAAACCCACGCGATTAATCACTAAGTCATTGATTTTAGGCTCTTCCTCGTGAACGGGGGATGAGGGAAATTGGGTTAGACTTGTCATAGGAAGGACAAGTCTGATGAAGAAGAAGGCTGATCAGGGAATCGACGGCATATTAGGGCTGTCGGATGTTGAGATTGTCCGTGTCGAGCGGCGACGCGACATTCGTGTGTGGGCGCGGCCAACGAAGCGGCCTGTTTGCCTTTATTGCGGCCACGGGGGGCTGCGGATCAAGGCGACTTATGAGCGCGAGCTCAAGCACACGCGTCAAGGCAACCAGATCCTGATCGTGCACCTTGCGGTGCCCAAATATCATTGTGCCGGTTGCGGCCGCTATTTCCGTCATCGCTTTTCGGGCATCCGTCCGCGCTATCGCGCGACGGAGACGTACCGTCTTGAGGTCTTCGACGGTCACCACGGAGGCATCAGCCAAAGCCAGTTGACGAGCACCCATGCGATCGGCAGTGCAACCATCGAGCGCTGGTATCATCATTTCATCGAACAGCGCGTCTCGGAGCTGTCCGGTCGGCCCTGCCCGCAGGTCCTGGGGATCGACGAGCATTTTTTCTCGCGCAAGAGAGGCTATGCGACGACATTTGTCGATCTGAAGAATCACAAGGTCCACGATGTCGTCCCGGGACGCTCGGAAGACAGTTTACGAAGCTATTTGCGAAGGTTGCCAGGGCGCGACAAGGTCAAGGTCATCGTGATGGACCTGTCGGAAACCTATCGCGCAATCGCCCGCAAATATTTTCCGAACGCGAAGATCGTCGCCGATCGCTTCCATGTCATTCGGCTGCTCAACCAGCATTTCCTCGAAGGATGGAAGCGCTTCGATCCCGAGGGCCGAAAGAATCGCGGGCTGCTCAGTTCGATGCGGCGCCATCGATGGAAGCTAAGCGAAGAACAGCGCAAAAGGCTGGCCGTCTACCTGAAAGCCAATCCGGTGCTCGAAGCCCTCTACACTGCCAAGCAGGACATGGCCCTCCTGCTGACGCAAAAATCCCTCAATGCCAAAAAGGCCAGCCAGCTTATCCCCGACCTGCTCAGGCTGATCGATCAGTTCGCCGCCAGCCCCCTCAAGTCCCTCGCCGATACCCTGACCAGCTGGCTCGAGCCCGTCGCCCGCATGTGGCGCTTTTCCAGGAACAATGGAATCACCGAGGGCTTTCACACAAAGATGGAGATGATCTCGCGCCGCGCGTTCGGCTTCCGCAACTTTCACAACTACCGCTTGCGCGTGCTCGCTCTTTGCGGTTGGAATGGCGTCATCAATCGGGTCTGATCCACCCTCATCCCCCGTTCACGGGGAAGAGCCTGATTTTATGGTGCACCCAAGATGACAAAGATGAGAACTGGGTGATCATCGTTTAATATCTTGAAACGTAACGGTAACGTTCGCCGACATTGTCGACGTTCACCATGGCCTTCTCGCTCCCTCAAAACCGCCGATTGTTCAGTTCGCCTGCAATGCCGGCATTTGGCCGCTGTCGGGAGGCCGAGCTGCAGGGGAGGAATATCGCATCTGATGGCGGAGGCGGCCGCTCGATCCATTGAAGCTGCGAGAGTTCCATCAGCGATCTAGGCGGTAAACTCATAAACTGAGTTGCGCGAGGCGGCAGTGATTGATTCAAGGCTCGGGAAAGGAGTCTTGGAGATGCGTCGCCGTTTTGAGCTGACAGATTTCGAATGGTCTGTGATCGAGCCGCTGCTTCCGAACAAGCCGCGGGGCGTGCCACGTGTGGATGATCGCCGGGTGATCAACGGGATATTGTGGCGGTTCCGCACAGGCAGCCCCTGGGCGGATATTCCGGAACGCTATGGTCCACACACCACCTGCTACAATCGCTTCGTGCGCTGGCGCAAAGCCGGTGTGTGGGATCGGCTGCTGACGGCAGTTTCCCATGCCTTCGACGGCGAGTTGGTGATGATCGACAGTTCCTCCATCCGGGTCCACCAGCACGGTGCGACCTTAAAAAGGGGGACCCAAATCGCTGCATGGGACGTTCCCGCGGCGGTTTGACGACCAAGATCCACGCACTGGTTGATGGACGAGGCCTGCCGATCCAGCTGCACTTGTCCGAAGGACAGGCGAGCGATTGCAAACAAGCTGATCCGCTGCTCGGCGCCGTGCCGGAAGGCAGCACCTTCCTCGCCGACAAGGCCTATGACAGCGACGCCATCCGCGCGCGGATCACAGCACAAGGCGGCTTCGCCAACATTCCCGCCAAGCGCAATCGCAGGCAGGGCTTTGTGTTCAGCACCTTCCTCTACCGATATCGCAACCTGATCGAACGCTTCTTCGGAAAACTCAAACACGCCAGAGGCTTGGCCACCCGATACGACAAGCGAGCCGACAACTTCCTCGCCGCCATCAAGCTCTTCTCAGCACGCCTCTGGATCAACGCTTATGAGTCCACGGCCTAGTGGTCTAGGCTGGCACGGTATCATGGCGCTGCAGGGTCAAGACCTCCACGCCGCTTGCCGTCACAGCGACCGTATGCTCGAACTGGGCAGACAATTTCCGATCGTTGGTGACGACGGACCACCCGTCATCCTCGGTGTAAACCTTGCGGCTGCCCTGGTTGACCATAGGCTCTATCGTGAAGACCATGCCTTCTCGCAGGCGGAGGCCTCTTCCCGGGCGCCCGAAATGGAGCACCTGCGGCTCCTCATGCATCTCGCGGCCGATGCCGTGGCCGCAGAATTCCCGCACGATGGAGTACCCGTTTTTTTTCGCATGCCGTTCAATGGCGAAGCCGATATCGCCGAGATGCGCCCCAGGACGCACCTGCCTGATCCCCCTCCACATGGCTTCACGGGCGACCCGGACCAGGCGCTTTGCCGCACCGGATGCATTGCCGACTACGTATGTCTTGCTCGAATCCGCGATGAAGCCATTCTTCTCCAGCGTGATGTCGAGATTGATGATGTCGCCGTCCCGTACGATCACGTCCGCATCGGGCACGCCATGGCAAACCACCTCGTTGATCGAACAATTGAGGACGAACTTGAAGCCGTACTGCCCTTTGCTGGCAGGGCGTGAAGCGAGATCGATGGTGATGTAGCGCTCGACCAGATCGTTGATTTGCATTGTCGACATACCAACGAGGTTCAGCCCGTCCAGCATGTCGAAGACAGAGGCCAGCAACTGGCCAGATATACGCATGAGCGCGAGCTCGTCAGACGTCTTCACCATGTCAGGCAGCGGCCGCCCGTTCGGCGTGATCCTCCGCAGTAGCGAGCTGCTCCTTGATGATCTCGCTGAACGTAGATGTCGGATTGGCCTCGGCAAGCCTACCTATCTTCATCCAGAACTCTGCCTGCGCATTGATGGAACGGCACATTACCGCACTCGCCTTGCGCACCTCTTCGTGCAGTTCGTCGTCAATCTTCACGATGCCCATATGCTGTGCTCAAATTGCTTAAATATACGATCCATATATGAAACGCATATAAACCCGTCAATGCGCCTATCTCTAAAACGCTTGTGGTCCTGCCGTTTGGTCTCGATGAGCATGGCTCTGCGTAATCGACCGCGAGTGACCGACGGGAATGACCGACAGAACCGCTCGAGACCGGTCATTTGGCGGCTCAGATAAAGCAGATGATCAAATTGTTGGCATGGACCACAAACCGCACGATCAATCAGGGCCATTCGGTGACGACGTGTCGCGTACACTGCCGCGTAAGAAAATTGCGAAGGGCACCAGAGCTCCGAGAATCCAATTATCCCGAGTTGGCCTGTTGCGCACCGTGTATGTGTGGACAGCAACGGCAACGACATGACTGACTAACGCCGCCGCGATCGCGTCTTCGAGATTAAACAGAAGCTGTGCTGGAATCGCGATGCATACAAGCGCAACGAGCGTGCAACCCTGAAGAATGGCGGTGAACTCACTCAATTTCTTCAGCCAGGTCTCGCGCCGCCACGGACTTGGTGCGCCGGCAAAATACCAAGCAGCAAGCCAGAAGTCGCTGACAAAACAGCCATAGGACGAAGTCGGAGCGAAGGGCAGAATGGGCTCCCCCCACAGATCGTGGGCAGCATCCCAGCAGGAATGTAGCACCCAAGCCAAGCCGATCGCCCGATAATCGCTCAATCCGCGATACGCGAGCAATGTCACGACACCGCAAAAGACCAGCTCAAGTGGACCAAACCCCGAGCCGAGATAGGCAGCCCCTGCGCCTGCCACGAAGATTGCGCTGAACCTTTGGCGAGTTGGCTCTGACGGAAGAGATAATACGGCAATTGCAACCAGCGCGACCAATACAGGCGCGATGGTCATCAATAGAGTAGCAGATGTTGGGGTCATCGGCGGCATGGGTGATTCCATTTCCAAGATAGACATGGATGGAGAGAAAGGGTTTCCGACGAAGTCGGGAACTGCATCGCAATAAGGCTCGGATGAGCCTGGGCGTGCCTAATCAGATGAGGTGTACCTGCGCATATCGGCTCCAGCAGCTCGAGCCGTTCCCACCATGTCGATGCCGTAGCCTTGTATCCACGCGACAGCCTCCTCGGTGAGGTCCGGGCCGGACTTCACCGGAACCCCAACGTTGAATGGGGGCTGTGGATGCTGTGAAGTTTTAGAAGCGCGGGGATCCTTGCGACTCATCGCTCGATGCTTCGCATGTCGATTGCTCAACCGCTTGCGCACACCGGAACGCAAACGAAGAACCGATTGTCCCCGAAAGTCTTCAGACAGGCTTCGTAACCACGAGAATTGCAACGACGGAGACCGCAAGAATAACCGTAAAGGGAATGCACCGCAGGCTGGGAGGCATTCGGGTCGAGTTTTGCTGGTGCAGTCGGCGGAGACGACCTGATAGCCATCCGTGCAGAGCCGAGAGCAGAAGGACGACACCAAGTTTGACAATCAACCACACGTCTGGGAACCAGCCGCCCAACAAAGCGAGCGCTAACCCCAACGCCCAAGTCAGGAGCATCGCAACGGAAGTGACCCTCTGATCCCAACGACGCATTGATGTGATGAACGCCGAGGGGCCATCGCTTTGTCTCTGCGGGCCGTTGCGAGTGGCTGCCGCTATCACGACCGCGGCAGCGAGCATTCCTCCGATCCAGGTGATTGCCGCCACAACGTGAAAGGCTTTGAGCCCAAGGTAGACCATGGCAGCCTCGTCAAACCGCTTCGATCAATAAAGCTTGGCGACGCGCCAACGCTCGTTCATTTACGAATGCCCCGAACGGAACGAGAGCAGCTACAATCATGCGGGTCACTTCGCCCCGAGCCCATCCTCCGCCGGACACGATCTGGATGAGCATCCAAAAGTAAAAGACGAAGGCTATTCCGTGAATGGGCCCCATGATCGAGGTGGCGACGGCCAATCCGGCGAAGTGCTTCAGCGGAACAGCGATTCCAACCAGAATGATCAGAGTAAAGCCTTCCAGAAGCGAGGCTGCCCGCATTTTTCGTAATTGCCAGATTTCTTCGGCGGTCTCGGACGACTGCATCACTCGACCTCCTTGAGTACCTTTTCGATATTTACGAGACGGCTTTCTATCTCGGCGATCGCCTCCTTCATGGCCGGCATTGCACTGGCACATTCTTCTTGTGCTTTGATGGAGCGTGCGGCGAGATCGCGATAAGCGTCTTCGCTCATGATACGAAGCCGCGCAGATCGCGCTGCAGAGAAGTATTTCATTCCGAATATTAGCAAAACCACCATCAGCGCGAGAATGGTAACAAGTAGAAACGTAGAGGCATGATCATTCATGTTCGTCCCTTTCAGAGGCTCCGGATTTTATGGAAATGGCTAACGAACGAGCGGCGTCAGCAACAGAACTAGGATTCAGGACGACGTTGAACGGTGCGACCTCATAGAAATTCAGCGATTTCCCGTCCTGCGACAATTCCATCCTGCTCGTTACGAGCCCTGCATCCTCCAGCTTCTTGAGGTGGAGATGCAGCAAAGGACGGCTGATGCCCAGCTTTCGAGCAAGCTGACTGACATAAATCCGCCCGTCTGTATGGAGTGCCTCGAGGATCCGCAGCCGATGTGGATTCGCAAGAGCGGCCAACGTCTCCAGCATCCGATCTCCATTCATCCCCACCGCCGATGCAGCATAAAAATTCATTGCACATGTCATTTTTTTATGACACGTTGGCTGATATGTCAATAAATTCTTTCAGGTGGGGCGCGTGTCCAAACTGACAAGCCGGCGTCGTCACAACAGGTCGGCAGGTGGAGAACAGTTCCTTGCAATGCAACCATCGGCGGCGCACCTCGTGCAGGATGGGTGCCACCCGACGTATCTCGGAGTATCGGAGCTCCGGCCGTCCTGGAGAGACTTGGGCCAAGTCTGCGATTCTGATCCGTCGGCGGAGCTACGGTGGATGGGCGTATCAACTTCGATTTCGTGAAAAAAATTTGTACTTTTGAAAGTTCCATGATGTGCGGTTGTCTGTCGACTTCGGCTCCGAACCAGTTCGTTCTCAGCTCTGAAGGCCACTACGAACAGGGACACGCGACCATAAGACGTGCTGCATGTGCTTTTTGCATCTCGATCAGATCAAAGTGCCTGTCAGGTCCGAAATCCTGCCCCTCGGCATGGGAACAAAACCGGCCGTCTTCGGGCTCACCATGTGGGGTCTCAAGTTCCCCCGTCACCTTTGATGGCTGCGACGCGAGGGAGCAGTCCCAATGAGAAGATGGTGGCAGCGTTCTTGGGTGTCAAACGGCCCTTTAATTGCGGGTATCTGTCAAGCCTGCATATTGATCCGAACCGGGGTCATGGTCCTTTTCGAGGTCATGCCTCATGATGATGTCCGGGTCGGATGCCTCAACGTGCGCAACGCGGTCCTGGAAGTCCGCAGCCGTTTGAACGAGGTCACCGCAACCACCGTCCCGGTGGATCATCACAGGTCTGGCGTCAGGCCTGCAATCTCAGGGTGGGTATGACGGTCAGGCAGGCTGCTTCCCCCACTCGAACTCGGTTCCATCCACCCAGATACAATGAAGGATGATGGCGAGCTTTCGGGCGACCGCGACCTGCGCCTTCTTCATGCCACTTCGCTTCGCAAGCCGCAGCCCCCACGCCTTGAGCGAGCACCACCGCTTGGTTCGATGGAGCAGCACGCTGGCCGCCTCGAACAGATAGGCGCGTAACAACCGGTCGCCCCAGCGCGAGATTTTTCCCGTGACGTCCATTTCACCCGATTGCTTTCGGCGGGGCGTAAGTCCGAGATAAGCGCCAACCTTTGCCGCATTCTGGGTAACCGTCCGATATCTACCGCGGCTGACGCTTGAGGCGTGCGGCGAGTTTGGGATCGACGACGACGTTATCGAGGAACTGGTGCCATGATTTGGTCGTGCGGCGTGCGTCGCGGATCATGTCGGCCAGTTCTTCGACACCATGATCGGTGAGCGCGGCGATCGCCGCGTCCGGGCCGGTGTAGACGCTGATGATGTTGCCGTAGCTCAGGTTGTCATCGTTCGAGACGATAGCTTCCAGCAGCTCTGCGTCTTCCTCGAGCATGGTGGCGACATAGTCGAGGGTGCGGACGTAGGTGATTGTGCCCATCAGGCGGCGATCGCCTGGCGAGTGACGAGCGGCGACCAGTTCCAGGGGAGAAGCTCGTCGATCCTGTTGATCTTGTGGTCGTGGATGCGATCGAGCAGATCGGTGATGTAGGCTTGGGAATCGAGGCCGTTCATCTTGGCGCTTTCGATGAGTGTCATGGCGCGGGCCAGCGTCTCAGCGCCGGCCCCGGAGCCGGCGAACAGCCAGTTCTTCTTGCCCAGACAGATCGGCCTGACGGCGCGTTCGGCCGCATTGTTGTCGATGGCGACGCGGCCATCATCGAGAAAAAGGCTGAACGCGTGCCAGCGGCCGAGAGCATAGCGAAATGCCTTGGCCAGATCCCCCTTGGCCGGAATCCGGGTGAGCTGCATCTGGGCCCAGGCATGCAAAGCCTCGAGCCTGGGCCTGCTCAACTCCTGTCGCACGGCACGCCGAACATCGGCGGGCTTGCCCGCGATGTCGCGCTCAACGTCGTAGAGCTGTCCGATCCGCTCGAGCGCTTCGTGAGCGATCGGAGATTTTTGTGACTTCCAGATGTCGTGGAAATCCCGTCGCCAATGGGCAAAGCAGGCGGCCTCGCGAAAGCGGGGCTCTCCATCCGTGCCGAGTTCGTAAAGCTTCGAATAGCCCTTGTAGGCGTCAGCCTGGAGAATGCCGCGCGCATGGCGAAGATGGTTCTGGACATGCTCGGCTTTCCAGTTGGGGGCATAGCGATAGACGACCCCGGGCGGCGCGGTGCCCGCCCAGGGGCGCTGATCCCTCACATATGCCCACATCCGGCCTTGCATCACCCCTTTGCCGATGCCCTTGGCGCGGCGTTCCGGCGCCAGTACGCGGATCGGTGTGTCGTCGGCGTGCAGAATGTCGCTGCCAAGGACCGTGGCCTCGATCGCGTCAATCACGGGCTGCAAGACCCGCATCGATCGGCCGCACCAGTCGGCAAGTGTGCTGCGCGGGATATCGGCGCCCATACGGTTGAGGATCTCGTTTTGCCGGTATAGCGGCAAATGATCGTCGAACTTGGAGACGAGCACGTAGGCAAGCAGACTTGCCCCGGCGATGCTGCCGGGGATCGGCCGGCTCGGGGCCGGTGCCTGAACCATCTTCTCACAGCAGCGGCAGGACTTCTTCGGGCGGGCGACCTCGATGACCTTGAGCTTTGCCGTGATCATCTCGAGGATCTCGCTCACGTCCTCGCCGACCAGGCGCAGCTCACCGCCGCAATCGGGGCAGGTGTTGCCGAAATCAAGCTCGCGGCGCTCGCGCGGCGTGTCTGCCGAGACGCGGGGTCGCCGCGATGGGCGCGGCGTGGGGTCCGTGTCGGAGGGAGCGGTCGCGAGATCAGGGTCGGGATCGTCCTGATCGCTTGCTACGGGGGCCTGCTGTGCGACGGAGACGAGCACGTCTTCGAGCGCGAGCTCAAGTTGTGCGATCTCGCGCTCGATCTTCTCGGAGGACTTGCCGAAGGCTTGCTTCTTCAGCCTGGCGATCTGCAAGCGGAGGGCCTGGACGACCAGGTCATGGGCGCGCAGCGTGGTCGTCAGCTTCGCGTTCTCGGCCTGCAACGCAGCGATCATCGCCTTGAGGAGGGCGGGATCTTCGGGAAGATCGGGGGCCGCGTTCAGCATGGCCTTTGCTACGGAGAAATGGCCTGAAAGTCCAGAAAAACCGCCACTTTCCAAAAAGAAAAGTCACCCTGCGCGTGCTGGCGGCGCGCCCCAGTCGGGGCGCCTCCAATCGATCCCTTCCCACAGCATCGCGAGCTGGGCCGACGTCAGCCGGGCCGTTCCGTCGGCTGCCGACGGCCAGGGAAAACGGCCGCGCTCGAGAATCTTGTAATAAAGGCAAAACCCCTGGCCGTCCCAGTAAAGCAGCTTCAGCCTGTCGCCGCGCCGGCCCCGAAAGGCGAATACGGCACCGCTCGCGGCTTGCTGGCGCAGCACCGTCTGGGCCAGCAGGGCGAGGCCCGAAATCCCTTTGCGCATATCAGTGACGCCGCAGGCGAGGTACACCCTCACACCAGTTCCTGGCCCGATCATGCAGCTTCCACCGATCGGATGAGCCGGATCAGGACCGTGCTCTCAATGCCACTGTCGAAACGAAGACACCGCCCCTGTGTCAGCCCCAGCTCGACAATCGAGGGCGACGCCGCCGAGGCTTCGCGTGCGGGCGGAGAGGCGGGCCCCGCGTTCAGCATCGGCGCATCGATGTCGACCTGCAAGAATGCGCTTCCAACCGGCGCCGGTAGCCGCCCGCTCTTCCTGAACTGATGGCGCCAGGTATAAATCTGGCTCCGCGACACATCGTAGCGCCGGGCAACGCGCGCGAGCGTCTCGCCGCGCGCCTCCACCGCCGCCAGAATCTCCAGCTTCTCCGCTTCACTCCATCGCCGCCGCCGTTCCCGGCCCAGAATCTCCACCGTCCGTCCCTCGCTCTCGAACAGGACGTCCATAACGACGTCCTTATGGACGTCACTTACCCACTCACATCAATCCTCGGCAGGCGGCCTCAATCGGTCGGTTACCATTCTGGAAACGGGTTGGATCGTCGATCGTGTGACGATATGTCAGGGCCGTGACGACGCCAATGCCCGGCACGGTCATGAGCCGCCGCGTCGTTTCATCCTCTCGCGCAAGGTCGCGGATTGTTCGGTCGATCTTTTCCAGTTCGCTACAAGTCTGTTGGTGCACGGATAGCAGCGGCCGAAGAATGGGGCAGAGAGCATGGCCATCGGCGATGAGGTCGTTGACCCGCCGTTGGAATTGCCCGCCGGCAGCGCGTGGAAAGAGCAGACCGCATTCCTTCAGCATAGACCGCATCTGGTTTTCGAGGTCGCGCCGGACCCGTACCAATCGGGATCGACACACGAGGATGGATCGCGCGGTCTGGCTTTCTTCACTCTTGACGGCAACCTCCCGATACCAGCCGACCCGGACGAGTTCCGCCAAACCGCGAGCATCATTCTCGTCGCTCTTGTTCATGCGAACGGACAGGGCCGCAGGGGCGTGACGCGCATCGATGCAGACCACGGGCAAACCGGTGCGCTTGAGTTCATGCCAGAGCCAACTCGACATGGCGCCCGTCTCGAGGCCGACGCGTTCGGCATTGGGAGCTTTCTTGGCGATGACCGCCGCCAGCACGCCCGGATCGGATTTCACCCGGCCCTGGTGTATGGGCCGTCCTGCCTCATCGACGATGCAAATCGACGTTTCCTTTTGCGATACGTCCAGTCCGACATAGTGCTTCATGGCGATGCTCCTCCGTTACGATGATTTCTCGCATCCTGCAGCTGTCGCGCCCAAATGAGAACAACGGCAGCAATTACGTCATCGTGTTCAAAAGGGACCCCCGATTTGGAGTGGGCCCCTTGGGCCGGACAGGGTCACGCAGCTGATTTGACCATGAGCCGGGAGTTTTGCTGCTCGAACTGCGCGGGGCTGACATAGCCGAGCGCGGAATGCAATCTGCGTTGGTTGAAGATGTCGTCGATGAACCTAGGAAGCTGGTCGGCGACATCGTCGAAGGTTTCGAATGCCATGGGATAGACCGCCTCGACCTTGAGTGTCTTCATGAAGCTTTCCGCTTTGGTGTTATCGTACGGGTTGCCCCGCCGGCTCATCGAGCCGACCATGGCATGATCGGCGAGCATCGCTCGATAAATCCGGGATGCGTATTGGCTGCCGCGGTCAGAATGATGCACGCATCCTGATCGCGGGCGCCGTCGTTCGATCGCCACTTTCAGCGCCGCCACTGCGAGCCGCGCATCGATCGATCTTCCGATCGCATAGCCGACGACGCGGCGTGACCAGGCATGGAGGACGATCGCGACATAGGCAAAGCCGCCAATGATGGCGACATAGGTCAGGTCCGCCACCCAGAGTTGATCGGGACCATCAAGAATCATATCCTTCGAGCGATCCGGAAAGACTGGCAGGTCATGATCGCTGTCGGTGGTTGCGGTATAACGCCTGCGACGGCGCGGCTGCAGGTCATGCTCGCGCATCAATCGCTTGATCCGCTTGTGGTTCGCGATCACGCCCTGATGGCGGAGCGCGGCCTGCACGCGGCGCCAGCCATAAGCTTCGAACTCATCGCAGATCACGGTGATAGCAGCTACCAGTTCGGCATCGCCGATCGGTTGGGTCGGCTCATGATAGAATGTCGATCGTGCGATGCCCATCAGCCGACATCCTCGCGCGATCGACATCCCGCCGGGCCGGTGATCACGGATGTATTGGCGCTTCTCGGCCGCGGTGCGTCGCGCAGAGCCCCCTTTAAAAACTCCAGCTCCAGCGCCTGTTTGCCGACAAGGCGTTCGAGTGCGGCAATCCGCGCCTCATATTCCTGGATCAGATCCGCCGCCCGCGCATCGTCATCAAGGGCACCGGCCTCATACTTCGCCACCCAGATGCGGATCAACTGCCGGGAAATATCATGCCGCTTGGCAAGGCCGTGAAGCGTCTCGCCGTTCAGAAACTCCTGTGCGACCTGACGCTTGAACTCAACGCTATGGGATCGATGTCTTGCCATGGGCTCTTCTCCAAAAGCCCGGCCAACCGGTCAATCCAACTATGCTTCCCTGTCCGGCCCAAGGGGCCCACTCCACGTCCACGCATGGCGCTGATCCCCAGATGTTTATACAGTAAATACGATGTCTTTGAGACGCCGTAGAAATTGCAATGCGGAGTCGTGCGGGCTGTCGGCGTCCTGATGCAATACTGTTATCCCCCAATTTTCGAGAACCGCGTCCTGGACAACATCTTTTCGTGTCATAAATACGAATGAGCTCGGGCGATCTCTTTCGCTGCCTGATTGTTTCCAGATCTGCCACAAGCGATACAGCATCATTCTGATATTCAGATCGCTCACGCTGTGCCCGATAAACAATAAAGTCTTTCCAAGGGCGTCGGATTTAAATTTCACGTCCAAGGGGGTCTCGAACATGAGCCGATCAAAATAATCCCGTTCCGCAATGACCAGAGACCTGTCGTCCTCAAAATCTCCGTGAAATTTAACAATCTGGGAAAGATCGCTGTTCAGCCTGGCGATATCGCTGGTCTTTGATATCTTTACATATTTCTTTCCGTGAAGATCATATGCGATTTCCAAATTATTGTCGTAATTTGTTGTGTATATGATCGGAAAATCCAGTTGCACGATGAGGGAATGAATCTCGGACTCGCGAACCCTTTCAGGTGACACGCTCCAATTCCGGTCCATCCAGCTTCGAAGTGGGCCAATGCTTCCATGTTTGAGGCGATGAAATTCGGCGAGCGTCTGATACGTCCAGGCCGGCTGAGGAGCATCCGACAGGCCAGCGTCCTGGCACATATGCGCGATCAGGTCCGCCCAAGAGGGCAATCCCACACTCATAGATAGCCCGGCCCCGGCGAAGAGGATGGCTTGGCGATTGCGGATCGCCTCTGCGAGGGTCTCGATCGAGGCCATGCCCACACCTCCTTATAAAATGCCGCGCGCCTGTTGGGCGCGCTTCGGACGAGGCGAGTGCGCCTATTGACATGATAAGTATGTGGTGTCTAGTGTACTACGTACCAGACCGGAGGCTTACGTGAGTTGTGACGCTTTTTCTCATCCCGACCAGGGCAATGTCGCGAGCCTTTCTCGCGAGGAGATGCCTGTGGCGGGTGCAGCCGAGCGTGAGGCGATCATCTTCGTGCATGGCAGTCTCGGGGCTGGTGACGCCTTCGCCGGGCAGGAAATTCTGAGCACATATTATGATGTGCGCGTGATCACCCGCCATGGCTATACGCTCGCTTCGCAGGCCATGAAGGTGGATCACGACAAGGACGTCCTGGATCTGATCGAGGCGGCTGGCGATGGAGCGCACTTGGTTGGCACATCCACAGGGGCTCTTATTGCCGCCAAAGCAGCGGCGTCTTGTCCCGAGGCCATCCGTTCGCTGACGTTGATCGAGCCGCCAGCATTCGCCGTAGCGGCAGACATCCCGTCGGTCGCTAGCGCGATCGAGGCGTTGAAGTTGCATTGGGAAAAGCACGGCCTCTCGAACAGGGAATTTATGGCCGGCTTCCTAGCGGCGCTCAAAATGACCCGGCCTGTTCCCAAGGTCATTCCACCGGAGCTTGACCGCGCGATATCGCTTCTGCGCACGGAGCATCTGTGGGCCATCGATCTACCTGTCGGCGCGCTTTCCGATGCAGGTGTCCCGGTTTTGGTCGTCGCTGGAGGCTGGAGTCCCGCCTATGATGCGATCTGTCATCGCGTGGCGTCACTGACCCAGGGGCAGCTCACGACTATCACCGGCTTTGGCCATGCCGTGCAAAAGGCGGGGCCAGCATTTAATGATGTCCTTGAGATGCATCTCCGCCGCGCCCGCCGACTGCGGGAGACGCTCTGATGGCGATCTCCGAAGCTGACGCGATCAAAATCCGCGATCTGGCAAATCGCCTCTACCTTGCGTTGGATGCGCGCGACCCGACCGCATATGCTTCTGTATTCACAGCAGACGGCGAGTTCGTGACACCGTTCATGCACTTGAAGGGCCGAGCAGAGATCGCCGCCTTTCTCGAGCAGCGGATCGCTGACGGCATGACGGCCGGCGTCCGCTATTTTGTGACGAACCAGCATGTCTCCGAGCATGCAAGTGGCGCGCAAGTGACCTCCTATTTGATGCAGGTGAACATTGCTGATGGCCCCACCGCAATGGGTACCGGTTGCTTCGACGCCATTGCGACCGCCGACCAAGGAAATTGGTGCTTTAGCAGGCTGGAGCTGATCCTCGATCCGGCCGTACGAACTTAACAACCTATACAGACAAAGAAATAACGGGAGGCAATATGACATACGTTAGTTCAAATCCGATGAGATCTCCGAAGGCACTTTTGCTCGTTGGCATCTCGATCCTCGTACCCGGTGTCTTCACCCCGGCGGTGGCCCTTGCACAGGAAGCGGCCCCTCAAACCGAGGAAGGGTCAAGCAACGCGTTGATGGGTGACATCGTGGTCACGGCGCAAAAGCGCAGCGAAAATGTCCAGAATGTCCCGGTCGCCATCTCCGCGTTCAGCTCGGACTCCCTGGCTGCGCGCGGCATCTCCAATCCCGAGCAGCTGCAGCAGTCGGTTCCGGGCTTGGTTTACAGCGGTTCGGTCACTGGCTCAGGCCTGGTGACCTTGCGCGGTGTGGGTGGGTCGGCGCTTCGCGGTTCGACGCCGGGCCGAAACCCGGCCGTTCCGGTGCATGCCAATGGCGTCTATCTGCAATCGCCGTCTGTCATGCTGCAGGACTTTCTGGACATCGAGCGCGTCGAAGTGCTGCGCGGGCCCCAGGGCACATTATATGGCCGCAACGCGGTCGGCGGCAGCATCAATGTGATCAGCAAACGCCCTACCAATGATTTCAGCGGCGAAGTCGGCGTGGAGATCGGAAACTATGACAAGCGGCGCGTCTTCGGCGTGCTGAGCGGCCCGATCTCGGACCGGCTGCGCGGGCGCATTGCCTTCGCGATGGAAGACCGCGACGGCTACGTCAAGGACGTGAACGATCCGGGTAATAACAAGCTTCTGAACTCCAATTATTCCAACCTTCGGGCCACATTGGAATATGATCTCGCCGATGATGTTCTGGTGAGCCTTGTTGGCTATTATTACAAAAATGACGGCGCCAATTTCGTGAACCGTCCGCGCAGCTTCCCCGCCGCCAATCTGGGTGGTTTTGGCCTCTTTGACGGTGTGCCGGCAGGGTATCGCGTCGCGACTTTCGACGACGTACGCAAGGTGCAGCAGGACACCCGCGGTGACGGGTTCGACGAGACCAAGGGCGTCACCGGCACGATCGAATGGAAGATGGGCGGCGTCACCTTGCGATCCATCACCGGCTATTTCGATCTCGATACGGGCGTCACCTACGACGAAGACGGTACCGATCTCGCTTCGCTGAAATCCTATGCTTTCTTCGAATCGAAATACAAGACGACCAGCCAGGAATTCCAGCTGTCGTCGGACAACAGCAGCGCCCTGAAGTGGCTGCTCGGCGCCTACTATTATCACGAAAAGTCGTCCTACGAAGGCGGCGTCTTCGTCGATGGCGGTCCCAATCCCTTTGAGGTGGACCTGACCACACCAGGCGTTGTTCGTGCGGACTCCTATGCGGCCTTTGGCCAACTGGACTGGGAAGTCGCCAACGGCCTGACCCTGACCGGCGGGCTGCGCTACACCCTCGACAAGATGGCCGTGGATCGTTCGGTCGGCTTCAGCGTCGTAAACTCCCCGGCATTCGACTTCAGTTTCAGCCATGTCATGGACAATGACAAGTGGAGCAGGGTCACCTGGAAACTTGGGGCCAACTACAAGCTCGGCGCCGACGCCATGGCCTACGCTTCCTATTCGCGCGGATATAAATCGGGCGGTTTCAATCTCCAGGACTCGGCGCCGGCATTCAAACCCGAGATTCTCGACGCCTATGAGGTCGGCGTGAAGAGCAAGCTGTTCGATCGCCGCCTTCAGCTCAATGCATCGGGCTATTATTACGACTACACCGACAAGCAAGAAAGCGTTGCGGATGCGCAGGGTTTCTCGGCTTTCCAAAACGCGGGCGCGGCGACGCTCTATGGTATCGAACTTGAAGCGATTGCCGAGCCGGTCGACGGCCTGACCTTCGATGGTTCGGTGTCCTGGCTCCACTCGCGCTACGATTCCTTCCAGACCGCGGATCCCGAGAATTTGGGTGCCGGGGTGGTCGATCTCAAAGGCAACCGGCTTACCGAGGCTCCCGAATGGCAGTTGCATGGCGGCGTCCAGTACATGATCTCGTTGGGATCTGCCGGAACGCTAACGCCGCGGATCGATCACTCATGGACCTCGAACAAATATGCCCGTCCGTTCAACTTGGCGACGGACCTCATCCCGAGCTACCACCGCACCAATGCTTCGCTGACGTGGGAAAGCGCGGACGGGGATTGGACGGGCCAGCTCTATGTCGAGAATCTCGAGAACAATGACGTTCTCGGTTCCTTCTCCGACACGAGTCCGTTTCTCAACTACCAGCATCTCGAGGTGTTTCTTCCGCCGCGCACCTACGGCATCAAGCTGTCGCACCGCTTTTAGCGGAGTTTCTTCGTGCCCGTCCGTCCGGAAGGGCTCGCGCGCCAACGTGCGGGCGGACGGGTACGGAGACAGGTTTCTATAGTGGAGATAAGATCGTGGCTGTTCCCAAGAAGATCACCTTATACGCCGTCGAAAAAGCGCCCATGGTTCAGCCCGTCCGGATGTGCCTGTTCGAAAAGCAGATCGAGCATGAACTGGTCTACATCAATCCGTACAACAAGCCGCAATGGTACAAGGACCTGACGCCGAACGGTCAAGGTCTCGTTCCGCTGCTCGACGTCGACGGCGAACTCATTTTCGAATCGTCCGTGATCAACGAATATCTCGATGAGATGTTTCCGGCGCGTCGCTTCCTTCCGACCGATCCCGTCGTGAAGGCCAAGAATCGCGCCTGGACACTGGCGGCGCTGGAAATTTTGCTGGCGCTTGTCGACATGACCGTGCTGCGCCGGCTCGAGGAATATGAGTTCAACCGCACGCGCCTTCTGGGTAAACTCACCAAGCTTGACGAGCAGTTGAGCGACGGCCCGTTCTTCAATGGCGAACAGCTCGCCCTGATCGATTTCCAGTATGCGCCGATCCTTCTTCGGATCGATATCCTGGATCGCCTCTACGGCACCGACGTCCTCCCCCAGTTCAAACGGATCCCGGCCTGGGCGAAGAACGTGCTGGCGCTGGAATCGCAGAAAGCGACCGTGCCCCCTCCCAGCGGCGGCCGCGATTTTGATCACTGCTATCTCCCGGCATGCCTCGACTCCTTCATTTCCAGCCAAATGGCCAGCGGCATGACGCTGGATCCGAAATAGGAAGGCATCCCTCCGGGCGGGCCCGTCCCGTCCCGGTTTGCAGGCGGCAACCCAAGGTGAGGAACAGAATATGAGCAGCGGCGACTATATTGAAATGGGCGGAACGGCCAACGTCATGGCCATGACCGACGGCAATGGCATCGGAGCGATGACCGGTACGATCGATGGGGCCGCCTACGGTCAAATCGTCAGCGAAGTTCGCGACCTCGGTGACGGGAAGACGGAATTCAATGGCCTCCACTACTTTCTCGATAAGGATGGGTCGTCGCTCTACACGAACGACGTCAACACCATTCA
This sequence comes from Sphingopyxis sp. 113P3, assembly GCF_001278035.1. Taxonomy (NCBI): domain Bacteria; kingdom Pseudomonadati; phylum Pseudomonadota; class Alphaproteobacteria; order Sphingomonadales; family Sphingopyxidaceae; genus Sphingopyxis; species Sphingopyxis sp. 113P3. The sequence goes on along the minus strand of NZ_CP009452.1, from coordinate 833,719 downwards.
GATTTACCCCGACGATCGGCCGAATGTCATGACGGTTGTTTACAACGTCGTGAAGGGGACCGGCCGTTTTGCCGGCTTCGGTGGAAGCTTCCGCAGCACCGGCGTGATGATAAGCGGTTCTGACACATTCAATTCGAACACGGTCGGGGTCGTGCGCTTCGAGGGCCGGCTGCACCGTCTCTAAGGGCATCCGGCGCGGCGTAGCCGTCGCCTTACACAGGCGCAAAGCAAGGACAGCCAATCGTGCACATGCCACCAGACGCAACCGCGGATTTCCTGCGTGGACAACGATCGGTCCGCGATTTCACCCCGGAACCGGTCGACGACGTTACGCTCAACGCGATCTTTGACGCGGCGCGTTCGGCACCGACGGCCGGCGGCATGCACAATTACTGCGTCATTGTTACGCGCAACCCCTCTCGCGTGGAACAATATCGGAAGGTTCACCAAGGCAATTTTGCCGCGATGATAGCGAACTCATCGAAGCTTTCGATGCGCATGCGTCCGACATGTTTGCGCTCTACATAAAATTTCCGGGCCTGGAAGCGGTGGCAGACGCCCTGGGATTCAACAACGGCAATATGGCCGAGGTGTGGAGCAAGATCGGCTATGTTTCCGAGCAGGTCGAAGCCGCCGCTACCTGGTATTTGAGCACGTTGCAGCAGCAGGGCTTTTTGAGCGATGGCGCGCTGCGGCATTTGGACGCCTTCGCGGCATATCGCCAGAGTCCCTTTTTCGCCGATCTTACGATGTTCAACCGGATCGCCTTCACATTCATGGTGAATCGGGGCTGCTTCGAAGGCATGGGTCCTGCCGGAGCTCAAGCGCATTTTGCCGCTTTCACGGTCTTTGCAGCTGCCGAGGATCCTGCTCTCGACGCCGCCCTTCGCTCGCAGGACGGCTATCTTTTGTCTGCCGACCTTGCCGATCGGCTGTCGGCAGCGGTTGCCCTGTTCGAGGAGGGCCGCGTCGATGGCTAAAATCGTGCGCTTTCACGAAACGGGCGGCGCCGACGTGCTCCGGCTCGAAGAGGTCGCGGAGACCGCGCTCGCGCCCGACGAAGTCCGGATTGACGTCAAGGCACTTGGCCTCAATCGGGCGGAAGTCGCCTTCCGTTCCGGCGAATATGTGATGCAGCCACAGCTGCCGTCGCGGCTTGGCTACGAAGCAGCCGGCATCGTTTCGGCGATTGGGGCCGGCGTGTCGAATGTCTTGCCGGGTGACATCGTCAGCGTCATCCCCGGTTTCGACTTCGGCCGCTACGGCGTCTACGGCGAAACCGCGACCGTTCCCGCGCAATGGGTCACGCGCCATCCCGTGTCGCTGACCTTCGAGCAGGCTGCGGCCCTCTGGGTGCAGTATCTTACCGCTTATGGAGCGCTCGTCACCTTCAGCCAGCTTCGGAAGGGGCAGTCCGTTATGGTCACGGCGGCGTCCTCGAGCGTGGGCGTCGCTGCAATCCAGATCGCCAAGGACATTGGAGCCACCGTGATCGCAACGACACGGGGCGCCGACAAGCAAGACTTTCTCCTGGAGGCTGGTGCCGATCACGTCATCATTTCCGATGAGGAAGATCTGGTCGCGCGCGCCATGGCGATCACCGCCGGACGCGGCGTGGACGTGGCATTTGACCCCGTCGCCGGACCCTTCCTTGAAAAGTTGGCAAATGCGGCGGCGTTTGGCGGCACCGTCCACATCTACGGTGCGTTGCTCGGCGAGCCTGGCTACCCCCTGTTCACAGCACTTTCCAAAGCCTTGACGGTGCACGCCTACACTTTCTTCGAGCTGACCAGTCGGCCGGACAAACTCAGCGAGGCGATTGCCTATATCAGTTCGGCAATCCAGGCTGGGCGGCTGATACCGGTCATCGATAGCGTTTTCACGCTCGACAAGATCGTCGACGCGCATCGCTACATGGAAAGCAATCGCCAGCGCGGCAAAATCGTCGTCACCACATGATGTGTGCGGGCGCGGTCGACCAACGCCAAGAGCAATGGAGCGAGACATGGCAAAAACTTATCTGCGGCCGTCAAATCTCTATCCCACATTCGGCTACAGCCATGCGGTGATCGTCGAGGGGCCTGGAAAGCACATCGTCTTTGCCGGCCAGGTTCCGTTCGACATGGAGAATCGCGTCATCGGCGAGGATGATTTCGAAGCACAGGCGATTGCCGTTTTCGAAAATCTTGGCCGGGCGCTTGAAGCCGCAGGGGCGACATACGCCGACCTGACCAAGCTGGTTTATTATGTGGTCGATTTCGAAGAGCCCCTGCGTACGCCGCTCGCTGCCATTCGGGATCGCTATCTTTCGGCGTCCAATCCGCCCGCCAGCGTGCTGGTGGGCGTGTCCGCGCTCGCGGTTCCGGGCGTGCGCATCGAGATCGAGGCGACCGCTTTTATCGATCACTGATCACGACCGAGCGAGAGCCAATCTCGCCGGATCGCACAAGTTGAGAGGGCTTTGCTATGGGTAGAAATAGAGCGATCATCATCGGAGCGAGCATCGGTGGCAGTCTGTCCGCCATGGCGGTGAGCCCCTTTTTCGACGAGGTCCTGCTCATTGAACGGGAGAGGCTGGTCGAAAATGGAGAGCCCCGGAAAGGGGTGCCGCAGGGACGGCAGGCCCATGCCCTTCTCGGTATCGGGCGAGACCTGATTTCCGAGTTTATCCCTGATTTTTCCGAACAGCTGCGGCAGGCCGGATGCTCGGAAGTGGACCAATGCCTCCAGCTTCCCAATTTTACTTCATCCGGTTGGCGCGCCCGCACCGCCAGTTCGATCACCTCCTTCGGCTTTCGCCGCCCGCTGCTGGAAATGGTGATACGCAGCAATCTGAACCGTTTCGCCAACTGCAAAATCATCAACGCCACCGTGAAATCGCTGGTGGCGGACGACGAAGGCAAGGCGATCCTTGGCGTCTCGCTATCGGATGGAAGTGTCATTGCCGGCGATCTTGTCATCGATGCCAGCGGGCGCGGTTCGCAGAGCCCGCGCTGGCTCGAACAACTAGGATATCCGGTACCCGACGAACAGCATGTGAGTTGTTTCATGGGCTATGCGTCCCAGCTCGTGCATCTGCCCAAAGATGTCCTGGAGCCGGGTACTGCGGGCTTGGTGGCGATGCCTTATCCCGGGCATCACCGCGGTGGTCTGATCATACCCATCGATAACGGCATGCACATGATCACCGCCGCCGGCATGATGCGCGACTATCCGCCGCTGGAGCAAGAGGGGCTGCTCGACTATCTGGATGGCGCCAGCACGCCGCTGCTCGGCAAGGTCGCGCGCGCCTCTGAACCCCTGTCCAATATTGCCGGCTATCGCATGGAAAGCAGCCGGTTGCGCCGCTGGCATCTGCTCGACCGCCGCCCCTCCGGCTTCATCGCCACAGGCGATGCCGTAGCCTCTTTCAATCCATTTTACGGCCAGGGCATGACGATTTCCGCGAAAGGCGCCGCGGTGCTGCGCAATTGCCTCGCCACGTCCGAAGACGATGTGAGCCTTCCAGAGCGTTTCCAGAGCGCCTTCGCCCATTTCGTCGAACTCGCCTTCTCGGTGTCGGGCATGGCAGATAGCCTTTACGATGGCGCCGAGCTTAAGAATGTCGCTCCGCCAGAGCCTGATCAATTCGCCTACCTTGGCACTCTTTCGGAGATGGCGGCGGAGGATCCCGAAGTTTCGGTCGCGCTGGTAGCGGCACATTTCAACATGGAAGCGCAGGGTCTGTTCACCGATCGCATGCGCGCGAAGGTCTCGACCTGGTCGCAGGCCACCCATGCCCGGGTGGTCGATACGAACAATATTCCGGCGCCGGTCTGAACCGGGTCCAGGACGATTGCGCCTTGAAGGAGAAGATAATGGATATCCATTCGTTCAGACCCGCGGACCTTCACCCGACCCATGGATACAGCCACGCAATCAGCGTGTCGGGCGGCCGCCTCGTGATGCTGTCCGGCCAGGTGGCGTTCGACAAGGACCGCCTGCTGGTCGGTGAGGGCGATTTTGCTGCACAGGCCCGGCAGGCCTTCGAGAATATCTCGGTCGCGCTGGCGGCCGCTGGGACCGGGTTCGATTCGGTCGTGAGGTTGGACTATTATGTGACCCGCTTTGACGACCCCGAACGAAATGCCCTTGTCGCCGTTCGGGATGAGTTCGTCACGGGCCCCCACCCGCCGGTCAACACTCTCCAGTGCGTTTCGTCGCTCGGCGGCGACGGCCTGATGATCGAAATTGTTGCGACGGCGGTCGCCGACGCATGAAGCGACCCCAATTTGAGGAGAAACATGGTGACAAGTACCGACCATATTAACGCGATCGACGTTCCGGCGCTCGCCGCTACCGTCGCCGCGGTTCAGGAGGATCCTGCCAAGGCGCGCGTCGCGTTCAAAGTGGGCACGATCTGGGAAGGCCAGACCCGCAGCAGATCTGTGGTGGAGAGCTACGAGCTCGCCGGCCAGTCGATCCCTCGCAGCTTCGAGATCATTGCCGACGAACCGGTTGAGCTGCTGGGCCAGAACAGCGCGCCGAACCCGCAGGAACTGCTGATGAGTGCAATCAACGCATGCATGATCGTTGGCTATGCCGCCAACGCTTCGCTGCGAGGAATCGCATTGACGAAGCTCGAGATCGAAATGCGCGGCGAACTGGACCTGCGCGGCTTTCTGGGCCTCGATGACAGCGTCAAGCCGGGTTATCACGAAGTGGACTATGTGGTCCGAATTTCGGGCAATGGCACGCCCGAGCAGTTCGAAGAAATTCATCGGGCGGTGCAAAAGACCTCTCCCAACTTCTTCAATCTGAATTCGGCGGTTGGAATGAACCCCACGCTCGAGGTGATTTAGCCGGCGTGGGCAACATGCCAGCTTGACAACAGACATTCGTAGAATACTACATACCATCAAATCCAGCATTGGGAGTTGTGCAGTGGCACTATCCGTTGAAGAAATTATCGCGGTTCAGAACGTGGCGGTGCGGATGTATCACGCGGGAGATGGCGAGAACGCACGCGGTTACGCCGATCTCTATAGCGAAGATGGTACCTTGGATGGCCCGTTCGGCAAGGCCGAGGGCCGCGACGCGGTGTTCGCATGGATGGACGATTATGTCTCCCAGGGACACGAAGCCGGCGTGCGTCATTTCATCACGAACATGCTGGTCGAAGACCATGCCGAGGGTGCTCGCCTTCGCTGCTATGTCATGAAGATGAATGTCGCCGAGGGTCCGTCCTTCATTGGCACCGGCGACCTCGACATCGTCATGGTTCGCGAAGGGTCCGATTGGAAGATCAAATACAACAAGATCACGATCGATCCGGCGCTTCTGAAGAAGAAGGCCTGACACGCCACCTTGATCCCGGATTGCCCTCTTAATGGAGTTTCGACATGACTAGGACGCTTTTTCGTGACGCCCGCGTATTTGATGGGTGGTCGGAAGACCTGCGCGACGGGGCTGACGTTCTTGTCGAAGATGGGGTGATCCGGGAGATTTCGGATAGTCCGATCGCAATCCGGGACGACATCGACGTGGTTGATTGTGCCGGGCGCACTTTGATGCCCGGCCTCATCGACGCGCATGTCCACGTTTACGCCGGCAGCGTCAATCTCCCGAGCGTGACCCATTGGCCGCGCACCTATACCGCGCATTTCGGCGCGCGCTTCCTGGAGTCCTGCATCGATAGCGGTTTCACGACCGTTCGTGATGTCGGTGGCGGCGACGTCGGCATCGCCAACGCCCTCCGTGACGGTTTCATCAAGGGGCCGCGCTTCTTCTATGGTGGCCGCATCGTCAGCCAGACCGGCGGTCATGGCGACATGCGCCTCGGCCACGCCGACTTGCACGATGACGGCTTTTGTGGCTGCGCATGCTACACGGACGTCTTCGCCATCATTGCCGACGGGGTAGACGCCGTGCGTTGGGCAGCGCGCGAAGAACTCCGCCGCGGGGCCTCGCATATCAAGATCATGGCTTCCGGGGGCATGGCGTCGCCGACCGATCCGCTGGAATGCAGCCAATATTCCGATGAAGAAATACGCGCTGCGGTCGACGAGGCGACGCGCGTAAACAAATATGTCGCTGCGCATTGTCATCCCACCATTGCGATACGCCGGTGCGTGGAGTTGGGCGTTCGATCGATCGAGCATGCGAGCATGATCGACGATGAGACGGCTGCCTTCGTGGCGGAGGCCGGTGCCTTCACCGTTCCGACGATGGCGGTCATCTTCACGCTATTGGAAGAAGGCGCGCGGCTCGGACTTCCGCAGGTCAGCATCGACAAACTCAATATGCTGTCGGGTCACATGTTGGCCGGGCTGGAGACAATGAAGCGAAATAATGTGAAAATGGGGTTCGGGACGGACCTCCTGGGCGAGTTGCATTCACACCAGACGGATGAGTTTGCGTTGCGCGCACGGGTTTTGCCGGCGATCGACATCCTCAGAAGTGCCTGTTCGATAAACGCTGAACTGCTCCAGCAAGAGGGCAAGCTCGGGTGCATCCGCGAAGGCGCGCTGGCCGACATCCTTGTTGTCGATGGCGATCCGCTGAAAGATGTGACCGTGCTGGGCGGCGCCGGGCGCAATCTGGCCGCCATTATGTCGGCGGGCAAGTTTCACAAACGGACGATCTAGGAGCGGCGTGCCGATTTCGCCGACGGGTGCCTTGCGGCCCACGCCGATCTAGTATATAGAATACTACAACAATTGGGGTGAGTGGAGTCGGATGGTGAATGGCGCTCAAATGAAAGCGGAAGGGGTTGTTTCCGAGGCATTGCGTCCTCCGGCAATTCCGGCAGATGGCCAGATCGGGTCTTTCCGCACCGACGAACTATTGAACCACGATGCATCAGCCGTGCATCGTCGGCTTTTCATCGATGACGAAATCTATCGAATGGAGCAGAAGCGCATCTTCGGTCGGTGCTGGCTCTATCTGGGGCATGAAAGCCAGCTCAAGGCCAATGGCGACTTTTTCACCACGACCATGGGTGAAGACGCCGTGATCGTTACGCGCGACAAAGCCGGGAAGGTTCGCGCGTTCCTGAACAGTTGCACCCATCGAGGGGCGAAGGTGTGCCGCGCCGAAAGCGGTTCGGCTCGTATGTTCAAATGCCCGTATCACGGCTGGACGTTCGGTACCGATGGAGCGTTGGCGAGCGTTCCGCGGCTTGGCCAGGTCTACGGTGACCAGCTTGACCGGGATCGCCTGGGTTTGCGTGAGGTCGCGCAACTCGATGAAATCCATGGCTTCATCTTCGCAACTTGGGACGCCGAGGCGGTGTCGCTGCGCGACTATCTCGGCGACATGGTCTTCTACCTCGACCTGATGCTCGGGCGGATGGATGGCGGTGTCGAAGTCATCGGCGGGGTTCATCGGTGGACGATCGACGTCAATTGGAAAATTCCCTCGGAGAACTTCGCGGGAGATCATTACCACGTGCCGACCACCCATGGTGCCGGCGTCGATATGGGATATCGCAGCCCACTGACGAACGAAGGCTACTGCATCCATACCGGCAACGGACATTCCATCGGGTCCGAAAGGGGCGGCGCCCAACAAGGCCACGCCGTTCAGACCGAATATCAGGGCGTGATCGATGACATGCGGCGGCAGCTGGTCGAGCGGTACGGCGAGCAGGCCGGCGCATTCATGCCAGTCGGTGTCGGGACCATTTTCCCGAACCTGTCCTTCATGGATACGGCGCGCTTCCGTACCTTTCGGGTTTGGCATCCGAGGGGCGTCGGCAAGATCGAAATCTATTCCTACCTCGTCGTCGACAAGGCGATGCCCGAGAAGCTGAAGGCAGAAATCGGGCGGCGCTACGCGCTCGCATTTGGCCCCTCGGGAATATTCGAGCAGGACGATGGCGACGTTTGGCAGAGCATCCAGGAAGGAATGATCGGTCCGATCGGCCGCGATGGCTGGCTCAATTACGAGATGGGATTGGGACGGGAAGGCAAGGCCGTCGACCGATACGGCGCTCCCTTCGTCGGCTCGACCAGCGACATATTGATGACCGAGGCCAATCAGCGCGCCTTTTATCGCCAATGGGCTGCTGTCATGCAGGAGCCGGGACAATGACCGGGCAGGACAATCTGCCCGATGGCTCGGGCTCCGTCGTCGACGAGACTGTGTGGCGAGGGATCGAGGCCTTCTACCGCCGCGAGATCCTGTTGCTGCAGGAGCGGCGTTACCGCGAGTGGCTCCAGCTCATGGACGACCGCATCGAATATCGCGTCCCCGTAACGACGAGCACAAACGAAGGCTTGATCGTGGCGGACGGCGCCATCGGCTATTATGACGAAGACGCCGAGTTGCTCGAGGCCAGGGTGGCGAAACTCGAAAGCAAGCAAAGCTGGGTCGAGAATCCCCCTTCCCGCCTGCGCTACTTTGTGCAGCTGCTCGACGTTCAGAAAGTCGACGAGAACAGCTGGCTCGCGAGGAGCAATTTGCTGTTGTTCCAAAGCCGCTGGAACCTGGACCAGCAATTTACGGGCGATCGCCTCGACGTGCTCAACGGCTCCGAAGCCGGCCTGAAACTTCGCAGCCGAACCGTGACGATGGATCGTCAAGTCTTCACCCATCAAGGGTTGAGCGTATTCTTTTGAGGTTGAAGACATGATTGCAGCCGCAACCGTTCACGCGCCGTATCTTACCGGCTGGCCAGACCGCGCACGGAAGCCCGATCTTGCCGCGACAATGGATGGCTTCGCGCGATTGAGCGAAGCCTATGGTGCCGCCGAAATCGACACTCTGGTTGTCGTGACGAGCGAGCACATCGTCAATCTCTCGCCCAAAATGGCGCCGCCGTTCATGATCGGCTGCGGAGATCGGCACCCTGTCTTCCCCGAGCGACATTTCAACTTGCCGGTGGAAGATATCAAAGGAGATGCGGCGTTTGCGAAAGCTCTTACCCGGGGCTTTTATGATGCCGGTTTCGAGCCCGCTCACTCGACTGAGTTGGTGCTCGATCACGGGACCATCGTGCCGTTGCACCTGATGAAGCTTGCCGAGGCGGTTTCAGTCATCCCGATCGTCGTTAACAGCATCTTTGCTCCGCTTCCCTCGCTGGCGCGATGCGCGCAATTCGGCAGGACGCTGGGCAAACTGATCGATGAGTTGGGCGGAAGCCGCCGGATAGGTTTGCTGGCGACCGGCGGCCTCTCGCATAGCGTCGGCACGCCCGGCGTGTTCGATGTCGATCGAGATCTCGACAGATGGATACTGAAGTCGTTGCTCGCCGGCGATGTGGAGGCCGTATGCGAGATCGCGGATGCCGAACTCGACGCGGCCGGGAATGGAACCCATGAAATACGCAACTGGATAGTTGTCGCCGCGGCAAGTCAACCGCGCAAGCCGGTCACCATCACTAGGATTCCCTTCGCTGAGGGGTGGAACATGGGCGTTCACCAGCTTCTTTGGGAGGACGTCTGATGCTGGACCGGCTTAACCAGTTTCTTGTCGATATCACGCGCGGCGGCCTGGCATCTCGCTTCGCCTCCGATCCCGATACGGTGATCGCCGACGCAAGATTCCCCGATGAGATGCAGAAAGCGATCCGCGAGGGGGACGTAGGCTTTCTCTACAGATTTGGCGCTCATCCAATGGCCTTGCTCTATTTCGCCAGAGCTACCGGGATGAGCAATGAGCAATATTATCAAAATATTCCAAAAGAATGAGACGAATCCTCTATTCGTGTTTCAACAGATTTACGTGATCAGGAGTTACTAATGGCGCATTACATCATCTCGCTAAAGGATCGTCCCTGGGAGGAATGGAGGCCGGGCGTGCTTTCGCGCAGCTGGTCTGGCGAGGTTGACGGGGCTTCGCAGGTTCGGGTCGGCGAACAAATCTTCAAGCCCGGTTCGGGTGTGTCCGAGCATTTCCACACTTATGAAGAGCATCTGGTAATTGTGGAAGGCGCGCTTCAGCTCGAGGTGGACGGCGAAAAGAAGGTCGTTGAGGCACCTGCGTGCGTCATCATCCCGCCGCACACCAACCACAGCTTCGGCTGTGCGGGTGAAACGCCGGTTCACCTCTATGGTGCGTTGGGAGCCCCCATCCATGAAACCTTCTTTACGGCGTTTCCCGAGGGCGAAGCCATCAGGGAATATGAGGCGGGCCACACGGGCGGCGCGCGGCGCCGTGTGAAGGTCGATCCTGCAACGCGCACAGCCACGGACGTCAGCGAGTAGCGGGAGAATTATCACGCGCGGCGAGGAAGGCATCGATCGAACGCTCCACATGCGCGGTGACGGCATCAACGGCTGCTTGGCAGTCCTTTCGGGAAATCAGGTCGAGGAGTTCAGAATGTTCGTCGACAACCTGATCGGTTCGCGGTTGAGCCACATGCGCGCCGCTGGCGATCAGATACATTTTGCCCCGGACGCCAAGCAGGATGCGCTTGACCTGATGCAGCCCGGCGATCTCGGCCATTCGCATGTGGAATGCCTCGTCGATGCTGAAGATATCGTCTTCCTCGGTGGCCTCGCCAGCGAGGACCTTACGCAGTTCGACAATATCTTCCTTGGTCGCAACTTCGCAGAGGCGGCGGATAACGAGACTCTCCAAGGCGACCCTCAACATCCTGACTTCAATGATCGCGTTGTCGTCGAGAACCGCGAGGCGAAAACCCCGCTTGGCAATGATTTCAACCACGCCTTCGCGGAACAGGTCGAGCATGGCTTCTCTGACGGGCGTCCGCGAAACGCCGAGCATTTCGGCGAAGGTCGTCTCAGAGAAAAACTCCCCTTGCGGAATCTGTCCATCGCGGATCGCTCTTCGAATCGTGTGATAGGCCTGCTGGGCCAGACTCTGTGCGCGGAAGAGCGGTGGCATGGACTTCATTTAGAGCGTTCCCCTCAGCTTGTGAGCGACCCATACTAACATGGTATCTAGAATACTAGATGCTAATTCAAGGATATGTGCAGTGGATTTAGGTTTACGGGATCGCGTCGCCGTCGTCGCAGGAGCGTCGAGAGGCTTGGGACGCGCCACAGCTGAAGCATTGATAGGCGAAGGCGCGAAAGTCGTCGCGCTGTCGCGGAGTGCCGAGGAGCTTAGCCGGTTGGAGGAAAGCTATCCGGGCCAAGTGGTCGGCGTATCGGCCGATCTTCTCGACTTGGAAACTCCGGAGCGGGCCGTGAAAATGGCGCTCGAGAAATTTGGCAGGCTGGATATCCTCATTGTCAACACACCCGGTCCTCCGCGCGCGGAGCCCCTCGCCGTAAATGATGACGATTTTCAGCAAGCATTCGCGACTGCGTTCTACCCCGCAGTCCGTCTCATTCGCGCTGGATTAGGTCCGCTACGCGAGAACCGCTGGGGCCGGATCATCATCATCTCCTCTACCAGCGTCAAGGCTCCCAAATCGTTCTTAACCTTGTCGGCCACCGCCCGAAGTGCGTTGTGGGCGTGGGCCAAGAGCGCTGCGCCGGAGCTCAATCAGGACGGTATCACCATCAATGCCGTCTTTGCCGGTCCGCATCGAACCGCGCGGATGGCGGAGCTCGGCAGATCCGAACAGAATGGCGGAAATCCGGAAGATTTCGGTGCCCTCGTCGCGACCCTTTGCGGAACCTCGACCGCGTTTGTCACCGGCTCGGGCTATGTCTTGGACGGCGGTGAAATGAGGGGGCTGCTGTGACTGTCCCGATGACACTGGCCACAACCCGCAGCGGTCAAGGACCCTCGGTCCTGTTCCTCCACGGAATCGGCGGAAGCCGTGTTTCATGGGACGAAACAATACGCCGCCTCGATAAGGATTTCCGCTGCATCGCTGTAGATTTGCCCGGATACGGTGACTCACCGGATCCCGACGGCCCCGGGCTGGACCCGATCCTCGATGCGATCGCAGCCTTGCTCAATGGAGCCGCGACGCATGTCGTCGGCGTTTCGTTCGGTGGCTTGTGTGCCCTTGCCCTCGCAAGGCGGCATCCGCATCTGGTCCGGTCGCTGATCCTGGCTGATGCGACATTGGGTCGTTCCATCGGCGCGGCGGGAGAGCGCGAACGCTGGTTGAATATGCGGCGCGAGATGGCTCCCCATCTCAGCGAGAATAGCCTGGAGCGCGCGGCTGAAATTGCGGCTCCCGGGGCGCCTCCGGAGGCCCTCGAGGAGATAGCGCGTGCGATGCGACGCGTCAGGCCCACCGGCTATATCACCGTGGCGGAAATCATTGCATCGACCGATGCACGGCCCTGGCTCAATGATCTGTCCGCGCCAGCACTCATCCTGTGCGGTGAGCAGGACACGGTCACCGGCCGAGGCCCTTCCGAGACGCTGGCGGCCGCTCTTCCGGGCGCGCGATATGAACTGATCGCGGAGGCAGGCCATGCACCGCACATCGAACAGCCAGACCGGTTCGCCGATGCGCTGCGCACCTTTCTTTTGGACGCTTTTCTTTTGGACGGCCCAGCATGACGCAAAATCGAGTTGAAAAGACATGACAGACGACCGCGAATATATCGAAACGGTCGTTGCCGCCGTCAAAGCGGAGTCGCCGCAAATCCGGTCGGTGGAACTGCGTTCCGTCTCTGCAATCCTGCCTCCGTGGACGGCCGGCTCGCATGTGCGCGTGAGGCTGCCCAACGGTGAAACGCGATCCTATTCGCTGATAAATGCGGATCCGGACAGCGTTGCGATCGACCGCCCGCAATCCTACCGACTGGGTGTACGCCTGGAAGAGAGTAGCAAGGGCGGGTCGCGCTACATTCACGATCTGAAGCCTGGCGATCATGTCTGGATTTCGAAGCCCGAGAATCGGTTTCCGCTGGAACCGGGGGAGCAGAGACCCTTGCTTCTCGCCGGGGGAATAGGCGTCACGCCTTTGCTGTCGATGGCAGCCACGCTGCGGGCGAGCGGAGCGGGGTTCGACATGGTCTATGCTGGCCGGGCCCGCGATCAGCTTGCCTTCCTGTCCGAACTCGAAGCTCTGTGCGATGGAAACCTCGCGATCCATACCGATGACCAGTCTGGTATTCTCGATATGGCCGCGATCCTGAACGGGCTTGCGGCGGACCGGCCGGTGTACATCTGTGGACCAAAGCCCATGCTGGATGCCGCGATCGAATATGCGCGGCAGCAGGAATGGCCGGCTGGACGCCTCAATTTCGAAATCTTCGCCGAACCGCAATCGCAGGAGGGCGACCAGCCATTTGACGTGGAATTGTCGCCTTCGGGCAAGCGCGTACATGTCGCTGCCGATCAGACCATCCTGGCAGCTCTCCTCGCGGCCGGAGAGGACGTCATGTACGACTGCGAACGGGGCGACTGCGGTATGTGCCAGGCCAGAGTTTTGGCGGGGGTGCCGGACCATCGCGATTATTATCTGAGCGATGCCGATCGCGCCTCGAACGAACTTATTCAAACCTGCGTTTCGCGATCGAAGACGCCTCTGCTGGTTCTGGAGTTCGACCAATGAGCGGCAAGGCGCTTCGCATTGGCATGATCGGCTACGGCGGCATCGGACGCTCGGTGGTCGACGCTCTCGAACATTCGGTCGATCTCAACGCGACGATCTCGGCAATATTGGCGCGCTCGCCCGTCTGTAATGCCCCGAGTCCGGTTGTCAGCGGTATCGCGGAATTACTCGCAACACGCCCGGACATCATCGTTGAATGTGCGGGTCATGATGCGGTTATCGCCTACGGAGAAACCGTGCTTCTTGCGGGCATCCCGATGATGATCGTATCGATCGGAGCACTGGCGGACCCGGACTTGCTTGTCCGTCTCCGGGAAGCGGCGCGCAACGGAAATGCACGCCTCATCCTGGCAGCCGGGGCGATGGCGGGAATAGAGGCGCTGGCCGCGGCCAAAATCGGTGGTCTCGATCGCGTATGCTATACCGGACGCAAGCCGCCGCGGGCATGGCAAGGCACCCAGGCTGGCGCCGCGGTTGATCTTGAGAATATCGACGAGCCCACGACCATTTACGAGGGCAACGCGCGCGAAGCCGCTCTGCTCTATCCCAAGAACTCGAACGTCGCTGCTACGGTCGCGCTTGCAGGGCTCGGGTTCGACAAGACCGAAGTGAGGCTCGTGGCCGACCCTGGTGTAACGAGCAATATCCATGAGCTGTCCTTCGAAGGAGCTGACGGCTCTTTTCAGGTGAGCATCAATGGCAAGCCATCGCTTGTTAATCCCAAGACCTCGGCGCTTACGGCGCACAGTATAGCGCGTCTGCTTGGCGGCCTGGCTCAGCCAATCGTCATATGAAGCAGGCGCTTTGGAAAGTGGAGCAGAGAACAGCGTGACCCATCCCTCTAAGGCAATCGTCATCACCGGCGCGAGCAGCGGTATCGGCGCGGCCGTCGCTGCCCGGTTTCTCGCTGACGGATATGGCGTGGTCGCTCTCAATCGTAGCGCAGCGTCTTCGCCATCGGGCCCGGATAACGAACATTACGTTCCCGTGCTGGGCGACGTCAGATCGATGGAGGACAACCAGCGCGCGGTTGCGATTGCGCTCGAGCGTTTCGGGCGCCTCAACGTGTTTATCGGCAATGCCGGAGTCTATGACCACAAGCGGCGGTTCGAGACCTACGACGAAGCAGAACTGGCGCAGGCATTCGACGAACTCTTCGGCATCAATGTCAAAGGTTATATGCTTGGTGCGCGCGCGGCGGCGCCGGCACTGAAGGCCTCGAACGGATCGATCATCTTCACCAGTTCGATCTCGGGCTCAATTCCCGGCTTCGGCGGCGCACTTTATGTTGCCGCCAAGCATGCCATAACGGGCCTGACACGGCAGCTGGCGCTGGAACTCGCGCCGGACGTGCGCGTCAATGCCGTGGCGCCCGGCTATGTTCCTACCCAGCTTCGAGGGCTCGAAAGCATGGCTCAGAAGGACGCAGTTGCGACCGGGCCTCAGGAGGCAAACATGCCATTGAGGCGTTTTGGCGAGCTCAGTGATTTCGCCGAGGCCTATCTGTTCCTGGCCTCCGCGGCGCGCGCCAATCTTGCCAGCGGAACGATCCTCACGCTGGATGGCGGTGTATCGATGCGCGGCAGCGGAGCGCCGGGTCCGATCGCGGGTTGACCGACTTATATCTGGTCAGCTTGCATGCCCGGCATTCGCCCTGCTTTGATCCCTCAGCCGTCCGGGCGTGATACCGTCACTCGCGCGTAGCCGGCGGGTCAAATGCGATGCGTCGGCAAAGCCGCACTCTACGGCGATTTGGGCGATCGACCACCCCGTATCCGTGATGAGCCGGCGCGCTTTCGCGATCCGCATCCGTTCGAGCGCTGCCTTCGGCGTCAATCCAAGCTCCGTCACGAAGAGGCGTGAGAGATGGCGAGGCGTCGAGCCTGCCAACCGCGCCAGGTCTGCCAGTTCGAGGCTGCGGTCGAGCAGACGCTCCATCGCGAGAACGGCCTTGCGTACACGTTGGTCGCGCGTTTTGGTAAAGATGTCGAGTGCGGGTAGCGGCTGTGTTGCTGCGCCGTCTGCCGCGGAATCTTCCAGCATGATGCGCAACCCTTTCGCGGCTGCCCCAGCTCCCAAATGCTTCTCAACCAGCCAACTCGCCAGGTGAATCGAGCTGACGCCACCCGGGCAGGTGATCCGATTGCCGTCCACCAGAAACATGCGGTCAGATACCAGCGCGAGTTCCGGGAACTCGGCAACATAATCCAGGTGATGAAACCAGCTCACGCACGCACGGCGTCCCTTCATCAAACCTGCGCGTGCAAGGGTCAGCACGCCATTGCACAGCCCCACCAATGGCGTCGTCTCCGCGACGTCTTTCAGATAGGCGGACAGAACGGGACTGTCGGGATCGGCTTCATGCAGCGTACCGCCCACCACGACGATATAGTCAAATCGAGGCACGTTCGTCAGATCGCTGGTTGGCTGGATGACGGTACCGTTGCTGGCGCGAACAGACTGGCGGCCTTCGCTCATGATCGTCCACTGACATCTCAGCTGTCGCGATCGATCCCCTTCGTCAGCGGCGAGGCGCAGCGTATCGATAAAGCCGGCGAAGGCGAGCATGGTGAAATTTTTAAGGGGAACGATCCCCACGCGCAGTTCGGGGACGCCGGGGGACATCGGTGGCGAAATAGATACTTCCATGACCAATATGTGCCAGAATCAGCAGCAATCGATAAGGCGCTATCGCGCGGTCAAACGATACCTAGCACTCCACCTGATTGACCGCCAATCCTCCTAGCGAGGTTTCTTTGTAGATCTCATTCATGTCGGCGCCCGTGCGCTTCATGGTGTCGATCACTCTATCGAGCGAGACGTGGTGAATGCCGTCGCCCAGCAACGCGATCTTTGCTGCATCCACCGCTTTCACCGCGCCCATCGCATTGCGCTCGATGCATGGAATCTGGACCAGCCCACCGATCGGATCGCAAGTCAGGCCGAGGTTATGCTCCATCCCGATCTCCGCGGCATTTTCGATCTGACGGTTCGTGCCGCCCAGCACGGCGCAAAGGGCTCCGGCCGCCATTGAGCAGGCGACGCCCACCTCGCCCTGACAGCCGACTTCCGCGCCTGAAATCGAGGCATTACGCTTATAGAGGGCGCCAATCGCGGCTGCGGTTAATAGAAAGATACGGTGCCCTTCCGAAGTGCCGCGATGATAATGGTCATAATAGCGCAAGACCGCGGGAATCACGCCGGCGGCACCATTGGTCGGGGCGGTAACGACGCGGCCGCCCGCGGCATTTTCTTCGTTGACCGCCATCGCCCAAAGGTTGATCCGGTCCATGGCCGCGAGTGGGTCGCTGGCGCCGGCGTCTTTCAACTCCAGCTTCTCGAACATCGAACGCGCGCGCCGCGCGACGCCAAGGTGACCCGGCAATTGTCCTGTCTGACGCAAACCTCGATCGATACAATCATTCATGGCCGAAGCGATTGCGTCCAGGCTCGACACTATTTCGCTTTCCCCGCGCCATGCCAATTCATTGGCCAGCATCAGTTCGGCGATGGTCAGGCCATGTTCGCTCGCTTGTCGAAGCAGATCTTCTGCGGAGCCGAAAGGAAACGGGGGCTCGCGCCTGTTGTCGGCTGCGAGAGGCTTGTCGCCATCGCTTTCCGCAATGACAAAGCCGCCCCCGATTGAATAATAGGTTTCGGCGGCGAGCACAGCCTCTCCGTCATCACGGGCTTCGATCTTGAGTGCATTTGCGTGACGCGCCAGGCGCTCGCGCTTTGCCCAGACGATGTGCTGGTCACGATCGAATCTAATGTCGCGCGTGCCCTGCAGCCGAAGCGTGCGTTGCGCCGCGACCTCCTGTAAAAGGCTTTCGGCGGCATCGGGGTCGAGGCGGTCGGGGGTGAGGCCCATCAGGCCGAGCTGAACCGCTCGGTCCGTCGCATGCCCCCGGCCGGTGAGCGCCAGCGATCCGTAAAGGGTCACCGTAATGGTAGAAACGCGTGGCAGAAGTCCGCGTGCTGCCAACTCGTCGACAAACCCGGCTGCGGCGATCATTGGCCCCATGGTATGACTGCTCGAGGGGCCGACGCCCTGCTTGAACAGCTCGAATGTGCTGATCATCATAACGACGAAGCGGCTTCGTCCTGAGCGCTGCCGATAACACCGCGCCGTCGGCGCGCTGCATCCAGCGTATTTTGAAGCAGATAGGCAATCGTCATGGGGCCAACACCGCCCGGAACCGGCGTGAGGGCTGAGACGACATTCGAGGCTTCGGCGAAAGCGACGTCTCCCACGATCCGGTCTTTCGCGCCTGCTTCCGATATGCGGTTGATCCCGACATCGATCACGATGGCTCCCGGCTTGAGCCAGCTCCCACGGATGAATTCGGGGCGACCGACTGCCGCTACGACAATATCGGCCTGCCGGACGATGTCGGGGAGGTTGATACTGCGCGAATGGGCCAGGGTGACCGTGCAGTTTTCTGCCAACAGAAGGTGCGCCATTGGCTTTCCGACAATATTGGATCGGCCGACGATCACTGCCGAGAGGCCGGAGAGATCTTCCCGCGCCGTTTTGAGCAGATGCAGCGCACCGCGCGGCGTGCAGGGGACGAGCCCGCTCATGCCGGTCGCCAAAGCGCCGGCATTCTGGGGATGAAAGCCGTCGACATCCTTGGAAGGGTCGATTGCCTGAATTACCTTCAGCGGGTCGATCGATGGCGGCAACGGCAATTGAACGAGTATGCCGTCGACGGCTTCGTCGCGGTTGAGCTGGTCGATCAAAATCAGCAGTTCCGCTTCTTCGGTGCTCGCCGGCAATCTGTGCTCGATCGAGTTCATGCCGACCTCGGCCGTCATCCGGGCTTTCGATCGGACGTAGACCCCGCTCGCGGGATCGTCGCCGACGAGGACCACAGCGAGGCCCGGCCTGTCGTGCTGGGGGAAAGCGGTGACCTGGCGAGCGATCTCCTGTCTCAGCCGCCGCGCCTCGGCGGCCCCGTCGATACGTGCTGCCGTCATGGCTCAGTCTCGAAACACGACGGTTTTGGCGCCGTTGGCAAAAGATCGGCCTGCAAGATGGAATGCGACCGCGCGGGCCAGGACTCTTCGCTCGATGTCGCGACCTTTGCGTACCAGGTCTTCGGCGCTATCCTGATGGCTGATGCGCTCGACGTCCTGCTCGATGATCGGGCCTTCGTCGAGATCTGCGGTCACATAATGTGCCGTGGCGCCGATCAGTTTGACGCCACGTTCGTGCGCCTGGTGATAAGGCTTGGCACCCTTGAAACCAGGGAGGAAGCTATGGTGGATGTTGATGCAGCGCCCGCTGAGGAACGCGGCAAGATCGTCCGAGAGGATCTGCATATAGCGGGCCAACACGATAAGCTCGGCTCCGGTCTCGTCCACCAGTGCCTTGATGCGTGCTTCCTGCTCGGCCTTCGTGTCCTTCGTGACGGGCAGATGGTGAAACGGAATATCGCCAAAGTCCAGGTTGCGGTGAATCTCGCGCGGATGGTTCGAAACGATGCCGACCGGATCCATTTTCAGCTCACCGATACGCCAGCGGTACAACAGATCGACCAGGCAATGGTCGAACTTTGAAACCAGCAGCAGTACCTTGCGCCTCTCCTCCGCCATTCGCATGGCCCAGTCCATGCCGTGCTCGTTTGCGTGGATCGCGAAGCTCCCGCGAAGCGCCTCGAACGCAGCCTCGTCTTGCAAGGTAAAGGTGATACGCACGAAGAACATGCCCGTATCGGCATCGCAAAAATGGTGGGCTTCCTGCACGTCCGCGCCATGACGAAAGAGCTCGGTCGTGATCCCCGCCATGATGCCCGGCTTGTTGGGGCACGACACCGTGACGCAGAAGAGCGTTGGAGTGCGGCGCGTATCGGCGGTCGCGGGATGCGCCGCGGGATTGTTGCTGTAGTTCATTGCTATGGTCCGCTTCAAAGGTTCGCGATGACGGCCGCCCAATGGCGCGTCAGATGGTCGGAATAAGAACGTAAGGCGCGAAGGCACCATTCATCGGCCTGGCGGCCGCGCCAGAGCACTATTTCGGTTTGCCCGAAAACCGTGCGCGTGGCGCGAACAGAGGGAAATGCCTTCTCGTCGAGGTCGAGCGGACAGCCGGCTGCCAACACAGTCCGGGCGGCATCGCCCCGCACACACCATTCCACTTCGCGATCAGAGATATCGACGATCGAAATCGGTCCCGCACTTCCCAACTCGAATAGCGCGCTTGCGGCAGATCCGTCCGCAGCACGCAGCAGCCACTCGTCGGGACCCAAATGAGCCGCCCAGCGACCATCCTCCTCTTGGACCGAAAGAGGGTCAGCCGGAAGCGGCGCGCGCCAGGCTTTCGCCGCCTCGTCGACTTGGGCGGCGCGCGCGCGAAGCGACCAGGCGTACCGCGGAGTGGCGGTGCCGATCTCCACGCGCGTCGTCTTGAGGCTCGCGATCCGCCGTTCGATGTCTGGATCAAGCATTGACGCGCTCTCCTGCGGGATCGAAAAATACCGGCTCACCAATGCGCCAAGGGGTCGGGGGACCGCCGAGCGTCGTAACCTCAATGGTTTCGCCATGACGCGCGCGGCCATCGGCGAGCAAAGCCAGGGCGATCGGCCCGCCGGCGGCGTCGCTCCAATAAGCCGAGGTGACA
This sequence comes from Sphingopyxis sp. 113P3, assembly GCF_001278035.1. NCBI lineage: Bacteria > Pseudomonadati > Pseudomonadota > Alphaproteobacteria > Sphingomonadales > Sphingopyxidaceae > Sphingopyxis > Sphingopyxis sp. 113P3. The sequence goes on along the minus strand of NZ_CP009452.1, from coordinate 813,683 downwards.
TGGCCCTGCGACGAGGGGCGAGATGCCGGGCCGGTTGCGATGAGTTGAGCTCCCTCGTCCGGGACACGGTCATGGCCGATCGGCCGTAGACCGACCAATTGCTTGCGCCCCGGTCGTACGAGATCAGGGCGAGCCAGCGATCGCTTGCCAACGAAATCGGGTTTGGTTTTCCCGATCGCCCAAGTGAGCCCGACGTCGTCCGGCGTCACCGTGCCGTCCGTTTCCTGGCCCACGATGATGAAACCCTTCTCGGCGCGAAGAACGTGAATGGCCTCGGTTCCATAGGGTACGGCGCCATGCCGTTCGCCTTCGGCGATGAGAGCATTCCAGATCTCTGCACCGCGCGAGGAGGGGACATTGACCTCGAAGCCGAGTTCGCCCGTGAAGCTCACGCGGAACAGGCGCGTAGGAACGCCCAGGATCATACCCTCGCGGACAGACATGTGCGGAAAGGCCTCGTGAGAGAGGTCGATGCCTTCTACCAGCGGTTCGAGAATGTCCCTGGCTTTTGGGCCTTGTACCGCGATAACCGCCCATTGCTCGGTCGTCGAGGTCAGCCATACATCGAGATAGGGCCACTCGGTCTGGAGATAGTCCTCCATCAGGTTGAAGACATTGGCTGCGCCGCCCGAGGTGGTGGTAACGTGAAAACGATCATCTGCAATGCGGCCTACGACGCCATCATCGAACACATAGCCATCTTCACGCAGCAGCACGCCGTAGCGACATGATCCGACTTTCAGCTTGGACCACGCGTTGACATACATCCGGTTCATGAATTCGGCGGCATCCGGGCCGACGACCTCGATCTTGCCGAGCGTTGAAGCATCCAGAATGCCGGCCGTGGCGCGCGTAGCCCGGCATTCGCGCCGGACGGCGCTTTCCATGTCTTCGCCATCCCGCGGAAAGTAACGCGCGCGCTTCCACAGGCCGACATCCTCGAACACGGCACCATGAGCTACGGCCCAATCATGCGAAGGGGTTCGCCGCGAAGGTACGAAGGTGTCGCCGCGATTATACCCGGCCAATGTCCCGAACGGGATCGGGGTGTAGGGAGGGCGAAAGGTGGTAATTCCCACTTCCCCCATCGTGACGCCCATCGCGTCGCCTGCGACTGCCATGGCGTTCAGGTTTGACGTCCGGCCCTGATCGGTAGCCATCCCGGTCGTGGTGAAGCGCTTGAAATGCTCGACCGACAGGAATCCTTCCCGAACCGCAAGGCGCAGGTCCTTCGTCGTCACATCATTCTGATAATCGACAAACGCCATCGACGCCGTGCCGCCCAGTGCGATCGGGACATTCCGCATGTCATAATCCCTGTCCCGGTGGTCACACCGTGGTGGAGACTGCGTCGATGCCTGATCGGCTCCGGTGCGGCCAGCGGCGAAGCCCTGCTCCAGCGCTGTGCCCAGACCGAAATCCCCCCGGCAGGCGCCGACGCACGCAATACCGTGAAGCGAATTTGCCGGCACATAGGCCTCGATGGTTTCCTCGAACCGGGTTTTGCCGCGGGCTTGCGAGAACAGATGGATCGCGGGCGTCCAACCACCCGCCATCGCCACGACGTCGCATGCGAGCCTATGGGTTGTCCCGTCCGGGAGCTGGACTTCGATCGAGCGGACGCGCGATTTTCCCTTTGCCCTGACGGGGCGTGTAGCTTCGAGAACGTTGATGCCGATCGCAACGGCTTCGCGCTTGAGGTCGCTCGGCGCGGCAGAACGCAGGTCACAGATGCAGACCTCGAGGCCGCTTCTGGCCAAGGTGACCGCCGCAGAATAACCAGAATCATCCCGCGTGAGGACGACGGCCCTACGGCCAAGTCGCACGCCATAACGAGCCACATAGGTCTGCGCCGCCGATGCGAGCATGACCCCCGGCAGGTCGTTCCGGCCGAAAAGCACCGGGCGCTCATGCGCGCCGGTCGCGAGGATGACCTGCTCGGCGCGGACGCGGTGCCAGCGCTGACGGAGCTCCGGTCCGGCCGCTGGCGGCCGATGGTCGCTAACCCGTTCCGCGATGTCGACCATGTTATGCGTTCCGTAACGGAAGCCAGTCGCGCGGGTGAGTATTTTGACATTGGGGCGGCTGGCAAGGATGCTCCGGACCTTGTCGATCCATTTTCCCGCGGAGAGCCCATCGATCCTTGCGGAGGGATCGCGTAGCAGCGACCCGCCAAGTTCGCTGCCTTCGTCGCACAATATGATACGTTTGTCTTGGTCGCTCGCCGCCAGCGCCGCGGCGAGACCAGCCGGGCCCCCGCCGATGATCAGCAACTCACAGTGGCTGAATTGCACGTCATAGCGATCGGGGTCCGCGCTGACCGGCGGCCGGCCAAGACCCGCTGCCCGCCGGATGTTCGGCTCGTAGAGCTTCTTCCACGCCCAGGAGGGCCACATGAAGGTCTTGTAGTAAAAGCCGGCCGGGATCAGCTTAGAACCCAGTCCGTTGACCGCCCCGATGTCGAATCGCAGCGACGGCCACCGGTTCTGGCTGCGCGCGACGAGACCGTCATATAGTTCGACGGTTGTGGCCTGCACATTGGGCTCGCGGCGGCCTTCGCCGCGGTCGATCTCGACCAGTGCGTTCGGCTCTTCGACGCCCGCGCCGACGACACCGCGCGGTCGATGATATTTGAACGAGCGACCCACCAGGCTGACACCGTTTGCCAGCAAGGCGCTGGCGAGAGTGTCGCCGGCGTATCCGGTCATCGAACGGCCGTCGAAGCTGAAACGAAGCACCGTGCGGCGATTGATCCGCCCGCCCGTCTGCAATCTGCTGAAAGCGGTCATTCGCCTTCCCCTTTGGTTGGGCGAGGCGATCCGGCAGGATAGCTCGTCAGGAATTCGTCGGTTACCGTGTTGCGGATGGCGTTGAAGTAGCGCCTGCAACCGTGGACATGCTGCCACCGCTCGGCATGTTCGCCGGCTGGATTGCTTTTCTCGTAGAGAAACGCGCGCCATTCATTATCGTCGAGCGCACTGGGATCGTCCGGCCGGCTGATATGGGCTTCGCTACCGTAGCGAAATTCAATTTCGGGACGAGGTCCGCAAAAGGGGCATTGAATCAGAAGCATAAAAGACCTCAGTGGGCCACGGCGGCAGCTGCCGCCTCGTTGATGAGGTTGCCGGAGGTGAAGCGCTCTAATGAAAAAGGCGCCGCGATCGGATGGGGTTCACCAGTGGCGAGCGTGTGCGCGAAAACATGTCCCGAACCTGGCGTAGCCTTGAAGCCGCCCGTTCCCCATCCGCAGTTGAGAAACAAACCGGGCACTGATGTTTTGCCGATGATCGGGGACCGGTCCGGAGTCAGGTCTACGATCCCGCCCCAATTGCGCATCATCCGCATCCGGGCAAATTGTGGAAATAGCTCGCATACGGCCTCGATCGCCTGCGTGGCGACGTGCGCGCTTCCCATCTGGCTGTAGCTGACATAGGCGTCAGAGCCGGCGCCTATGACCAGTTCGCCCTTATCGGACTGGCTGATATAGCCATGCACCGAGTTGGACATGACCACGCAATCCAGCACCGGCTTTACCGGCTCGGATACCAACGCCTGCAGCGGATAGCTTTCGATCGGCAAGCGCAAGCCGGCCATAGCTGCGACGTTGGAACTGCGTCCGGCTGCGACGATCCCGACCTTGTTGGCGCCAATGAATCCGCGGGTGGTGTCGACACCCGTGACCGCTCCGGCTTCGTTTCGAACGATGCCGGTAACTGCGCAATTTTCGATGATATCGACGCCTCGGGCGTCCGCGGCGCGGGCATAACCCCACGCGACGGCATCATGTCGCGCCGTACCGCCACTGCGCTGGAGCGCGCCGCCCATGATTGGATAGCGAGCACTCGTCGACATGTTGAGGGCCGGGCAAAACTCTGCCACCTCTTCGCGCGTGAGCCAGGCATTGTCGACGCCGTTGACCGAATTCGCGTGAACGTGGCGCTTGCTTGACTGAACGTCATGGACCGTGTGGGCCAGCATGAGGATACCACGCGGGCTGAACATCACATTGTAGTTGATGTCCTGGCTCAGGTTCGCCCAGAGCTTCAGAGCGTGATTATAAAGAGCAGCGCTTTCGTCGAAGAGATAATTCGAGCGAATGATGGTGGTGTTTCGGCCCGTGTTTCCGCCGCCGATCCACGACTTCTCGAGGACCGCGACATTTGTGACGCCATGAACTGCGGCAAGATAATAAGCTGTCGCCAGACCATGGCCGCCGCCGCCGATGATGATGATATCATAGCTCGGGCGAGGCGACGCTTTGCGCCATTGGCGAGGATAGCAGGTCTGGCCGCTCATCGCGCCGCGAAGAAGAGTTAGGGCAGAGAATTTCATCGGTGCATGATGCGTCACGCGACCGTTGGAGAATTGAACAGAATAGCCAAATGATGGTCTATTCAGGCCATGGCGTTCGCCGCTGCCTGTGACCTCGCCTGCTGGCAAGATGCGGGCGTTCGAGCGCCATTCACCATAGGTTTCGCGCAGACGCGAATCGCGTACCTTGCCGGGCGCATCTGGCGCCCGGGCATAGCCTTGCAGCCAGATCGCCGGTCGGGCAGGAACCTAGGACTCGGATATCGACGTGCGCCGGGTCGTCAGGCGCTAGGCGCGCGCGGCCTTCGACAACCGCAAGCTGCGGAGTTCGCGGCGGCATGCCGTGCGCCGGACGCGAACCCGCAGTTCAATTCTCGTACAATCCAGATCAGCCTCGGTGCAAAGGCGGGAGCTGATCCTCGAGTTTAGCAGCGCTTATCCGAAGATCAGCGACTGATGCGCTGCTCCCCCGGCGAGAACGCCGGCAGCTGCTGCGAGGGTAGCATTCGGCATGGGCGCTGCGACGTCGCCGGCAGCGAACAGATTCGCCACGCTGGTCTGTTTTCGCTCGTCAACCTTGAGGTAGGGACCCATTGGCCCCTCCTCCGTCGAACATCCGAGCCGGAGCGCCAGATCGCTGACAAAGCGCGTTCGCGGCATAAGGAACAATGCTCCGAGCGGCAGGACGCGACCATCCTGCAACCGTACCGCTTCCATCTCGGGCGCGGCTCCCACAAGCTCCACGATAGGCGCATTTTCGATTTGCACGTTTCGCTTCGCAAGCAGGGCTAGGTCCTCTGGCGATGGCTGGACAACGCCCATTGTGAAGAGCGTCACTGGTCCCCAGTCCGCGACGAGCGCAGCCTGGTGAATCGATCCGGGCCCTGAGCCGAGCACGCCGATCCGGCGGTCTGCCACCTCATAGCCGTGACAATATGGACAATGGAGGACGGTGGCACCCCAGCGATCCTCCAGGCCGGCTATCTGCGGCAATTCATCCTTGACCCCGGTCGCCAGCACCAGCCGGGCTGCACTAATCTTCTGACCGTTCGATAATTCGATACTGAAGGCCTGCTCGGATTGGGCGACCGCCGACGCTTCCGCGTGAATGATTTGAGCCGTCGGATAGGCAAGAAGCTGGCTGCGACCGATATCGACAATTTCCTGCGGTGCTCGGCCGTCTTGGCCGAGGAAGCCGTGGGATGTCTTGGCAAAGCGATTTCGCGGAAGGCCGGCATCAATCACGAGGACCTTGCGGCGCGCGCGCGCGAGCTGCATTGCGGCGGACAGGCCCGCGAAACTTCCACCGATAACGGCAGCATCATATTGCATATACCCGACTCCTTTTGCGGCAGCTTTCCCCATCCAAGTGGGGGTGAGGGAAGCGACGGCCGAAACTCCGACGAACGCTCTTCTTGAAAACAAAACACACCTCGGTCGATTCGTATCTCGTCGAGTTACAAATAAGCTCAAGGGCCTGCTTACGCAATCCCTGACATTACATTATTTGCATGGATCGACGCGTCGATAGAGATGCCGGTTTCGGGAAATAGCGCCGTCCATGGCCGCGGATGACGGCGCCCGGCTTTTACGGTTCAAACCGAATGAGGATTGTCATCCCAGCCGCGGGCGCGGCAAATTTCATCAAATTGTTGTGCCAGGTCTGAAAGGGCAACGGCTTCAAAGCGTTCCATGAGGAGCGCTTCAGCCTCGTTGAGAGCGTCGTTCATTGCTCCGTTCACGACGCGCTCGACGGCGCACTCCGGATTATCGTTGATGTTACCGATAGCGAAGATGGTCGAACCGCCGAGCGCCTTGTAGATGTCGAGAAGCGAGACATTGCTTAGATCTTTCGCAAGGGTCCAGCCGCCGCCATGTCCCTTCTCGGAGCGAACATAGCCGGCTTCTCTCAGCCCCGCCATGGTGCGGCGGACAAGTACCGGGTTGGTGTTCAGCATTTTGGCGATCTGGTCGGAGGTAAACGCCACATCCTGCCTCGCCATGTGCAGCAGCACATGGAGCATTCGGGACAATCTGCCGTCCGTTCTCGCGCGGCGATCCTTGGTCATATGGTTCGATTTGTCCTGATCTGCGGGCCCATGAATGTCGCTCCTGCCCAATCCCGGATTGCCGGGCAAGCCAACTCACAACGCATTTAGGATGTCCTCCAGCGGCGAACTTTACAAGGAGCGCTCGATGCGGTGCCTCAATAAGCTGATCGATGCGTGTGAATCAGAGGCTGCGAAAAATAATGTAGGCTGCGACGGTGAAAATCAGGCCCGCGAAGACATTGAGGAGCGATCCCGAACGAGAGAAGCGGTGCGAGAGCCTGGTCCCGAGAGTCGCGCCCGCACTTCCCCCGAGAATGAATGCGCCGGCCAACGACCAGTCCACCAAGCCCGAAAGGGCGTAACTGGCAGCGGTCGTTACTCCGAAGGCGGTAACAGCAAGGAGGCTGGTTCCAACCGCATCGATCGCTCGCATCCGGGTGGCGCGCATCAGTCCGGGTACGATCAGAAAACCACCGCCAATCCCGAAAAAGCCTGACATCGCTCCCGTAGCCGTCCCGATACCCAGAACGGAAGGAGCGTTGCGACGGTCGCACTTCGGATCGACCACTCCATCCTGTCGCCGGTTGCGGAGCATCGACACTCCTACGACGATCATGATGACGGCGAACAGGAGGAGAAGCTTCTGTCCGTCGACGGCCATTCCAGCTTTTGCGCCCACAAGTGCTCCAGCCATTCCGCTTGCTGCGAATATAAGCCCGCACGACCAGTTCACAGTCTTGGCACGCGCATGATGGATAAGCGCCATCGCTGAGTTCGCGGAGACCGACAATGCCGACGTTCCGATCGCGATATGCGGATTACCCACCCCGATAATGTAGATCATCATCGGCAATGCGAGGATCGATCCACCGCCGCCGACGAGCCCGAGAACAAGTCCGATGGAGCCACCGCAAAGTGCCCCGAGAAACAAATGGAAGAGGTCATGCATGGTCAGAAGACATCGATCGGTATGCGGATGTAACGCAGGCCATTTGCTGCCGGTTCGGGTAAGCGACCACCACTTAGCACTACTTTGGCAGATTATTCGGATCGGTCGCTGTAACCAGTTTATTGCAGTGAGGGCAGATCGTCGGTGGCGGTCTTGCGAAGAGGTTGATTATCGCCTGCCTGACGGCAGGCATGGTCGGTTGCGGCGGCGGTCCCGAGTTTCTTTTTTTTCCGCCCCGCTGCGCTTAGACGGCGGGACTGAAGAAAGGCATAGGCGATCATCGTCATCAGCGCGTGTCGGTGTAGTCCGGTCCATGATCGGCCCTCAAAGTGGTCGAGACCGAGTTCCTCCTTCAGCTGCTGATGCGCCTGCTCGCAGATCCACCGCGCCTTGATGGCACCGGCGAGCGCCTTGATCGGCGTGTCGGCTGGCAAGTTCGAGAGATAGTATTTTTGCTCTCCGCTTTCGCGCCGTTCCCCCACCAGCCAGACTTCCTCCTCGCTGGGCATGGCCTGGACCCGCCCGTCACTCATGCGGTGCCTGTGGCCATCGGCCACCCGGACGCGGCATGCCGCAAATTTACAGGTCAGCTTGCCTTTGGTCCCGCGTCGCCAGCTGATTTTCTTCCATTTTTCTTCTCCCAGCATCTTTTCGGCAGAAACGGCGGTGCGGTCGGGGACGTGATATTTGCGGCGCCTGCCTGTTGCTGCCTCGGGAAAGATCAGCCCGGTGTCTGCCGGATAGACATTCTGACGCCGTGACATGCCCACCGCCCACCGCAAACCACGCTCGCTCAGAGCCTGGCGGAAGGGGCCGCTCGCCCCGTAGCCGGCGTCGGCTAGAACGCAGCCGAACCGAGTGCCCGAGGCAATGACCCGATCGATCTCCTCGATAGCGATCTCCGGCTTTGTGCGAGCGACTTGTCGCTCCTGGGGGACACGGGCGCGCTCCATGCGGGGGGCGTCGTCCGTCCAGCTTTCAGGCAAAAAGAGCCGCAGGCCCACCATCACCGGAACCTCCCCGGACGCTAGCGTCACCGAAACGAGGGATTGGCAGTTCGAGGTCTTGCCAAGGGAGGAGGCGTATTGCGCAGCCACGCCGACCGAATGACGGCCCTTCTTCGGCAAGGCAGTATCGTCAATGACCAGATATCCCGCTTCGTCTCCAACCAGACGATCGGCTTCCTTCAGAAGAACAGCCTCGAGCGGCGCACTATCCCACACCCCGTCCGCGACGAAATGATGCAGTTGGTCGTAGCCAAACTCACCATCACGAGCCGCCATCGGCTGCACGCTCTTGCGGTCACCGGGGCCGATCAATCCCGCGATATAGGCCGGGCACACACGCTTCCGCGCCTTGTGCCGCAACGCCGACAAAAATGGCGTCAGCCAAACCTCAAGATCATTGCGCCAATCCTCTGACATCGCCAGCCTCCATAAAAGCTGGCTCCCCATGAATCAGGGAAATCTCCTTTTGGGAATCCCAAAAATCACATTTCTGCCAAAGTAGTGTTAGATTGACCTGTAGCGAAGGTATGAAAAGTGCGGGCAGCGCCAGCGTCCGATCGCGGTTCGTTCGCATTGACACAAACTCCTCCTCACCAATTCCGTCACGGACATGTATATTTGCTGCCCGCTGCGCACCGATTGTGGTCTGGCAGACATATTCATCCCGACCGGGTGGCGGATAATCGTGACACAGGAAAATCCGGGTTTCGTCCGGCAGGGAGAACAGGCGGCGAACCGATTTGTGGAGCTGAACTGCATCACCGCCCGGGAAGTCGGTTCGCGCCGTCCCTACATCCGGCATGAAAATCGTATCGCCGACAAAAGCCGCGTTACCAATGACCACGGCTATATCGGCGGGAGTATGGCCCGGCAGATGGAGGATCGTGCCTTCGATCTCGCCTAAGCTAAATCGCTCGCCATCCTCGAAAAGATGATCGAACTCGAACGGACGCTCCAGTTCGTCTTGGCGAAAATATCGACGGAAATGCCTCTGCACCCGGACGATGTCGCGTCCTATCGCCAGCTTTCCGCCGAGCTTGTCTTGCAGATATGCGGCCGCGGATAGATGGTCGGCATGCGCATGGGTTTCGATGAGATATTGGATATCGATTCCAACTGCCGATGCATAGGCAGCCATACGATCCGCCATGGTATATGAAATGCGCCCGGACGCTGGATCGAATCCCATAACGGGGTCGATCACAGCGCCCTTCCGGCTCACAGGGTCATGGACGACATAGCTGAATGCGTTTGTCGTCGCGTCGTGAAACGCACGGACATATGGCCTCTTATCATGATGATGGACGGCGCTCTCAATTTGGCGGCGCGCCGCTTCGATCGCGACGTCCATCTTTCAGTCTTCCCAGGTCAGAGCGGGCAAGCCCTGCGTCGCGGCCCGAAGATCGGCCGGAAAGGGCACGCTCGTCGCACTCGGGCGGGCTGCGAACCGATGGAACCAATCCATGAGACGCGGCGCATCGTCGGGATAGGGTACATCATACAGATCGTGAGCGAATTGAATCGTCGAATAGGTGATGCAGTCGGCAATCGTGGGAGCATTCCCAACGAGGAATTCGCATTCCTTCTCGGACATCAGCATGTCGATTTCCCGGAGCCGGCGATAATACCATTCTGCGCCAAGCCGGGCCGCATCGCGATTGAGCTCCTCCCGGCCAGTGAAGAGGGGGCTGGCCTTGCGAACCCAGAAGCTGAACATGGTGGTCGCCTCGTCTGCGAGGGCGACGAATTCTCGCGTGCGGGCCTTTTCGGCCAGCGTGCCCCCGATCATGGGAGGCGTCGGGTAGCGTTCCTCGAGATACTCGAGGATCGCAATCGATGACCGGATGATGATGTCCTGATCGACTTGCAGGATCGGCACGGTGCCGAGCGACGACAGCTTCGGCATGTCTTTGGGCGGCCAGCCCTGGCTCAGGTCGAAGGGCGAACGTTCGACATCCGTTATCCCTTTCTCGGCGAGGTAAATGCTCACACGGCGCGGATAGACGCCAAATTCCATCTCATAGAGTTTCATCAAAGGTTTCCTCACTCATGACAGGCTCCGACAGCGGGTCTCCTATCATGTAACTCAAGAAGTATCGTGATTCAAGCCCGGGATGAAATTGATTTGTCCGCTGTGTGAGGCGCGCCCGTTGGAGCGCTTCGTTTCGGGTTGGACCGGCGAGTTTCGAAGTCGACGTGCTGAAACAACGACGCCAAGTTCACCGCATAAGTACCAACTCCTCGGCCATCGAAGGGTGAAGCGCGATAGTCTCGTCGAACTGTGCCTTGGTGAGTCGTGCTTTCACCGCAATCGCGGCCGCTTGCAGGATTTCGGGGGCGTCGGGGCTGATCATGTGAATGCCCAGGACGACGTCGGTTTCGGCATGGACGACCAGTTTGTAGAGTGATCGTTCCTGTCGCCCGGCGAGGACATTGCGCATCGGCCTGAAATCCGAGGTGTAGATTTTCACCGCGCCGAACTGTTCGCGCGCTTCGCGCTCGGTAAACCCGACACCCGCCATTGGTGGACTGGAGAAAACCGCGCTCGGGATCGTCGCATAGTCGACTCGGGTCGGCTTGTTGCCGAAGATAGCATCTGCGAAGGCCTGGCCCTCGCGGATCGCGACGGGGGTCAATTGCACCCGATTGGTGACATCGCCAATCGCGAAGATCGACGGCACCGACGAACGGTAATCGGCGTCGACCATAATTGCGCCCTTGTCGTCGATTTTCACTCCGGCCTCCTCGAGGCCAAGCCCTTCGATTTTCGGGCTGCGGCCGATTGCGAACAGCAGAAGGTCGGTGTCGCAACCGGGGTGCTCGTCAAAATGAACGCGGAGCGTTTCGTCGTCCTTCTTTTCGATTCTCTCGAAGTTGGCGTTGAAGATGAACTCGATTCCCTTCTGGGTGGAGATTTGGAGCAGCCGGTCGCGAATTTGCTCATCGTAACCGCGCAGGATCTGGTCCGAGCGGTTGACCACCGTTACGTGGCAGCCCAGCGCATGGAAGATGCCCGCAAATTCGTTGGCGATATAGCCGGCGCCAGCGATCATAACGCGCCGGGGCAGTTTCTCGAGATAGAAGACCTCGTTGGAGGTAATGCCTAACTCGGCCCCCGGTACCTTGGGCACCATAGGCCACGCACCGGTCGCAACGAGAATATATCGGGAACTCACCTCGCGGCCGCTCTGGAGCATCACCTTGTTCGGCCCGGAGATGGTAGCGCGCTCGCGGAAAAGCTCCACATCATTGTTGTCGAGCGTGTTGGTATAGAGACCCTCAAGCCGATCCACATCGGCATTGATATTGTCGCGCAGCGTCTCCCATTCGAAGCTCGTCTCGCCTAGATTCCAGCCATAATGTGCGGCATCGCGCACATCTTCGGCGAAATGCGAGCCATAGACCAACATCTTCTTGGGCACGCAGCCGCGGATCACGCAGGTGCCGCCGACGCGATGTTCCTCCGCAACAGCCACGTTGGCGCCATGGGCTGCCGCGACACGCGCCGCGCGGACCCCGCCCGAGCCAGCTCCAATTACGATCAGGTCAAAATCATACTCCATCATATGATCTTGATGGGCAGGTTGGATGGTCGGGGATTGTTTCAAACGGGCATTTTTTGGAATGAAATGGCCTTGAACAGTTGAGCTGGCGGGCGAGCGTTGCGCCGCGCTCCCGCTTTTCGCTGGAGAGGGAGAGGGCCTGCGGCATGCCGTGACGGGCATTTGCCGGGAGAGAGGCTCCCGGACCCGTCGTGGAGAACAGCCATGACATTTCCCAGCCCGAGCCAATCCGCCGGCAAACCCCAGGGCTATAAGGTCGACATCTCGCGCGGACAGCGGATCGGCCGCGTTTCTTCGGAATGGTTTTCGCGCCCTGACGACGAACGGTTCCTGTCACTCGGCGACCTTTATGAAACTGTCCGGGCGCGCGCCGAGGCGGCAACGGCGCGCACGGTCGAAACACGCGCGATCCGCGTCGAAGCGGCTGCCGACAATCCCGAGCGCCTGAGCCTCATCCTGCCCGAACGGCCCGAGCCCGTGGCTCCCACGCACTGGTCGTTCGGCCAGCTCTGCAGTCTCGTGGGCGCACCCGCGGGATATTTGCGCCAGCTGCCTGCGGCCCTGGCGGGGATCAACATGCAGCACGGCTTGCTCGCGCATCGCGGCGAACTGGTGAAGACCCTCGAGACCGGAGACGGGCGAACCGAGCTGCGCGCCGTGACCGGGCCGGACTATGGCCGCATCTGGGATCATGAGCTGGTTTCCGCGGTCATGAAGATCGCCGGCAACGGGACGGGCGACACGCGATGGAAGGTGCCGGGTCTGCTTGACTGGACGACGATGCGCCACGATCCCTTCGTCGAAGTCACAAAGGATACGACGACCCTTTATGCTCCGGAACGACCACTATCTCAGCATTATTGCGCGTTTTCTATATTGAGTTAAAATTGCGCTGAGGTGCGGCATGGTTTTGCAGGCGCATGGGGACATCAAATATCTGTCGAGCCAGCCGCTCAGCGATGCGGTGGACTGGCCGACATTGCGCGTGGAGCATCGGTTGCTGCAACCCGGCGAGCAGGCGGCACTGACGCCGCAATGCACGGAGGTAGTGCTGATGCTTTCGGGCCGGGCGGGAGTCAGTCGCACGGGCGACGGGCAGACGCAGGAGGTCTTCGCTCAGCCCGGCATGGGCTGGATCGTGCCGGTGGGCACGGAGGAAAGCCGTATTGAACTCACCGGCTCGATGGAATGCCTGCATCTCTATCTGCCCTCCACGCTGATCGATCACAGCGCGCTCGCTGATTACGATCTCGATCCCGACAAGGTGCGTCTCGCCTATGCCGGAGGCTTTGCCGATCCGATGCTGCATCAGATCGGGATGGCGTTCCGTTCGATGCTCGGCCGCGAGGTGCAGTCGACCGACCGGCTGTTCGTCGACGGAATGCAGGCGGCGCTCGCCGGGCATCTGCTTGGGCACTATGCGGCGGACCGCTGGCGGCCGCCGAGCCGCGCCCCCTCGCTGGAGCCGCGACGCCTCGCGCGCGTGCTCGATTTCATCGAGGCGCGGCTAGCCGACGACCTTTCGCTTGACGATCTTGCGGCGGAGGCATTTCTCAGTCCGTTTCACTTCTCGCGTCTGTTTCGTGAGGCAACCGGCCTGACACCGCACCGTTATGTCACCGAGCGGCGCGTGCAGGCCGCGCGCGAGAAGCTGGCGCTCCATCATAGTTCGCTTGTGGAAATCGCGCTCGATACCGGCTTCGGCTCGCAGGCGAACTTCATCCGTGTGTTCCGCAAGGCGACCGGCCTGACGCCCGGTCAATACCGCGAGCAGCATCGCCGGTAATTCGTACCACAGGTTCGCAGGACATTTACTTCAGCAATATCTGCGCATCGCTCCGCAGGATGTGGAAATACCCCCGCATCGCCGCCGCCTAAACCTGTCTTATCGGAACGGGGAACTTCCTCTCCGTCCCGATCCTCGAAGGCAGGAGAACTGGCATGATTACCATCGACCAGGCCCGGACAGTCATCGCCGCCGGCGAGGCCCGGGCTTCTGAAATCGGCGTTGCCGCGAACATTGCGGTTCTCGACGGCGCCGTCCACCTGAAGGCGTTCAGCCGGATGGACGGAGCGCTGCTCGGCTCCATCGACATCGCCATCGGCAAGGCCCGCACATCGGCGCTCTTCGGCATGGCGACACAGGATGTCGGCGAGTTCTGCAAGACCGGCGGCACCTCGCCGGGGCTGGAGAACAGCAATGGCGGCCTCGTCGTCTTCGCCGGCGGCCTCCCTATCCGGGACGCCCAAGGCACGTTGATCGGCGCGGTCGGGGTCTCCGGCGGCGCGGTCGCGCAGGATCTCGCCATAGCAGAGGCCGCTGCGGCGGCGATCGGCAGCTGATTACTCACCAACAGATCTCAATGCACTCAAGACCTTGAAAGGATATTCATCATGACGACCAAGACCATCCTCATCACCGGCGGCGCCACGGGCTTTGGCAAGGCTGCTGCCATCGGCATGGCCCGCAACGGGCATAATATCATCGCCACGGCGCAGGTCTCCTCGCAGGTCACGCCGCTGCGCGAGGAAGTCGAAGCGCTGGGGCTGTCCGACAAGATCCGTGTCGAGCGGCTCGACCTCACCGATCCCTATGACATCAAACAGGCGTTCAAGTGGGACTTTGACGTGCTGTGGAACAATGCCGGCATGGGCGAACCCGGCCCGGTGTGGGAAATCCCCGTCGATATCGTTCGCAGGAACTATGAAGTGAACGTCTTCTTGCCGCTCGAGCTGACGCAGGGCGTCGTCCAGCGCTGGGTCCGCGAAGGTAAGGCGCAGGGCAAGAAGGTAGTCTACACCTCCTCGATGGGCGGCCTGTTCACCCCGGCGAACTGGGGCACCTATGTCTCCACCAAGCACGCCCTCGAGGCGTTCGCGGAGGCGATGCAGCAGGAGCTTCGCGCTTACGGCATCAAGGTCCAGACCATCAATCCGGGCGCCTATTACACCGGCTACAACGAGACGATGGCCGACAATCCGTTCCGCTGGCTCGACGACAATGTGAACTTCACCAAGCGTGCCGATCTGCGCAAGGGCTTCGACGATTTCTTCGCCACGCCCGAGGGCCGGATGGACCCGCAGGAGATGATCGATCGCATGATCGAGATCGTCCCGGCGGACGAAGGCAAGTTCCGCAACGTCTGCCCCAAGGCCATCGAGGACATGCTCAAACAGCACCAGCTCGACGCCTGGGAAAACCGCATCTGATCCCCCGCCTGAGCGGTGCTCCTTGCCCGGAGCGCCGCTCCCTTCTTCCCCCATCAAGGAGTTTCATCATGCTCACCGCTTTGAAATCCCGCACAAGCCGCATCTACAATGCGGCGCTTGGCGTCGGCGCGACCGCGCTGGCCCTGATGGCGCTTCAGCCCGAAGCGCAGGCACAGACCCTCACCGAAACCGAAGAGCGCAACAAGGCCGTGATCGGTGCCAGCTTCGACGCCTGGCGCGCTGGCACCGGCGGCCCGTTCGACCTGCTGGCGGACGACGCCCGCTGGACGATCGAGGGCAACAGTGTCGCTTCGAAAACCTATCCCACGCGGGAGGACTTCATGCGCGAAGTCATCCGCCCGTTCAACGCGCGGATGAAGACGCCGCTGAAGCCCGCCGTTCGCAGCCTTTATGCCGACGGAGACACTGTGGTGGTATTCTTCGACGCACGCGCCACTGCCCGCGACGGCGAGCCTTACGTCAACACATACGCTTGGTTCCTCGACATGCGGGCCGGGCGGATCGTGCGCGCATCGGCCTTTTTCGATGCCATCGCATTCAACGATCTCTGGTCGCGCGTCGAACCCGTGCCGGCCAACTGACTATACGCGAAAGGATTTCATCATGAAGACATGGTTCATCACCGGCGCGTCGCGGGGCTTTGGTGCTCGTATCGCCGAACTCGCGCTGACGCAGGGCGACAATGTGGTCGCCACCGCCCGCAATCCCAAGGCGATCACCGAACGGCTTGGGGATCACCCCAATCTGCTCGCCGCCGCGCTCGACGTCACGGACGAGGCACAGGCGAAAGCCGCCGCACAGGCTGCCATGGAACGCTTCGGTCGGATCGACGTGCTGCTCAACAATGCCGGGTTCGGTCTGCTGGGCGCGGTGGAGGAGGCGACGGCGGCGGAGGTGGAAGCGGTATACCGCACCAATGTTTTTGGCTTGCTTGCCGTCACTCGCGCGGTGCTGCCCCATATGCGCGCGGCGCGGTCAGGGCGCATCCTCAATATCTCCTCGATCGGCGGTTATCGCGGCGGACCGGGGTTTGGGGTCTACAGCTCGACCAAGTTCGCGGTCGAGGGACTGTCGGAATCGCTCCATGCTGAACTGGCGCCGCTCGGTATCCATGTGACGGTGATCGAGCCGGGCTATTTCCGCACCGACTTTCTCGACGCCACCTCGCTCAGCGTCAGCGCTGATCCGATTCCCGACTATGCGGAAACCGCCGGCGCTGTCAGGAGTCGCGCGGCGGGCCTCAACCACACCCAGCCCGGCGACCCCGACAGGCTGGCCCGTGTGATCGTCGACTTCGCCGATGCGCCGAACCCGCCCGTCCGCCTGCCACTTGGAAGCGATACGGTCGCGGCAATCGAAGCCAAACACGCCTCCGACGCTGTTATACTCAACGAGTGGCGCGCAGTGTCCGTCTCAACCGATTTTGGTTGAGACGGATGCGTTTGTCTCTGCCTTTGCCCGATCCCGGTCCGCCGGTTATGACGAAGAAGCGGTCCATCTCGTCCCTCAACTTTCCCGCGCTTGCGCGAAGGTGAGAACCAGCGTGTCCCGCCATGCTGGGGCGCCCGGTATCGCGGACTCGATCGGCTTTGTGCTGTGGCGGACGGTACGGTCATCCAGCAGCAGTGCTTCGCCGGGACGGGTTAGCCGATGTTCGAGGATGCAAGTATCGGAGCCATCCTCGACGCTGCTCTCGCCGCCAGTGTAGTTACTGCGGCCGACAAGCAGGATCAGCACCCAGTCGCGCCCGTCATGATGCATGCCCTCCGGCGTGGGGAGGCCGGGCCGTCCTGACAGCGCTTCGATGCGAAATTGATGCGCCTCGACCGCCCAGGAGTTCGGACCTTGTGGGCTTGTATTCGCGATAAGTGAGGCAGTGCCCAACACCAGCGCCTGAAACAGCGGCGATCCGGTTTGCGCTTCGGCCATTGGCGCGAACCAGCGTTCGACGCCGCCATTCAATGGATTGTGATCGCGCTCCTGGTAATGCGGCCGATGCGGCAAACGCGTGCATTTCCTGTCTGTTACCTCAAAGGCGGCATAGCGTCTGCGGCGATAGGTGCCGCCGTCGGCCATCCATGTGTCGCGCGGCAGATCATCCCAACTCCGCGCAAATGCGGCCCATTCCGGGTCGCCGGGATCAACCAGCTTGCCCGGCGGCAGGAGCAGCGCGGGCGGCGTGGCGATGCACTCGCCGGAGGCGGTGGAGAGCCGCCCGGTCATGTCTCATCGTCCCAGTAGGTTGCCGCATCGGCATAGCGCCCGACATGGTCCACCGACCGGCTCGCCTTGTCGCCGCCGGGCGCGACGCCTGCCATGACCGCGAACTTGCCGCTGTCGGGATAGTCGATAACGTCGGGCTCGTTCATCGTGCTGATGGCGAGATAGCGCAGGTCCGTATCGCCGGTGTTGATGATCTGGCGCACTTGCCGCTCCGCTGGCCGGGCACAGAGCGACATCGCCTGCCCGCAACGCATGGTCGCCATCGGAATAGCGCAGGCGGCCGCTGCCGGAGAGGATCACGAACAGTTCCTCATTCGCGTGATGGCCGTGAAAGGGCCACGCCCGCTTTCCCGGCGGCACCACAAACAGCCTTCCGCCCAGCATGTGCGCACCCAGCGGCGAAGCGAAGGAGGCTGTACGCGCTTCGTAGAGATCGCCGTGCGCCTGTGTTTGCAGCTCCAGGGCATCGAGATGAAGAACGGGGGACGTGGTAACGGCCATGATTGAACCAATACAATGTTTGATTTGATCGACTCATAATTTGATACAATGATGAGGCCCAAGGAGCAACCAGATGAGCACGAAGACCCCGGCCAATTTCTATTTCGATCCCGTCTCGCCCTTCGCCTTCCTGATGTGGAAGCGCCTGCGTGAAGACGATTTCGGACTGGAGATACGCCCGGTCCCGGTGCTGCTGGGGGCGCTGCTCAACCACTGGGGCCTGATCGGCCCAGCGGAAGTGCCGCCCAAGCGGGCGCAGACCTATCGTATGTCCCAATGGCTTGCTGACAGGAACGGTATCGTGCTGCGCTTTCCCGATACGCATCCATTTCGTTCGGTCGAGGCCCTGCGACTGCTAATTGCGCTCGATGCCCGCGCGGATGCCGTCGATGCCGTGTTCGGGGCGGTGTTTGCGCAAGGCCGGGATCTGACCGATGGTGCCGAACTGGAGATGCTTGGCGGTGAACTTGGTCTTTCCGATGTGCAGGACAGGATCGCAAGCGCGGATGTAAAGGAGGGACTCCGCGCCAACACCGAGGCGGCGATCGCGCATGGCGTGTTTGGCGTGCCCACTCTCGCGATCGGCGAGGAACTATTCTGGGGCTTCGATACGCTGGACATGGTGCGCGATTATCTGGCCGATCCCAAACTGTTCCAGACGGCTGAGATGCAACGCCTCGGCACTCTTGATTATGGCGTGCCCCGGAGGACAGAATCATGAGCGGGGCCAATGACCCGCTTCTGCTCGAACGCGTTCGCGCGAGCTTCTCGCGTCAGAGCTTCATGGGGCTGATCGGGGCCGAGGTGATCCACGCCAGCCATGGCAAGGTGGTTCTCGATCTGCCGTTCCGGGCTGATCTTTGCCAGCAGAACGGCTTCCTTCATGGCGGCGTGGTTGGTGCGATTGCCGACGTGGCGGGCGGTTATGCGGCCTATTCGATCTTCGGGGATGGCGAGGATGTCCTGACAGTCGAATACAAGCTCAATCTTATCCGCCCGGCGGCGGGAGAACGCCTGCGCGCCACGGGTGAAGTGCTGCGCGCCGGCCGCGCGCTGACGGTCTGCGATCTCAAGGTTCATGCAATGCGTGAGGGAGAGGAGGTGCTATGTGCTTCCGGCCAGCAGACACTCATGCGCATGGAAACGGCACGGCCATGACGCTCCCTGTGCTCTTGCTTCCCGGCATAGGCGGTTCGGGACCGGACCATTGGCAAAGCCATTGGGAGCGGAACGATCCCGACATGACCCGCTTCGCACCATCCGATTGGGACCGACCGGAACTTGCCGACTGGTGCGAGGCGCTGGATCGGGCGGTGGAGGCCCTGGACCGCCCGTCCATTCTGGTCGCGCATAGCCTGGCCTGCCTGCTGGTGGCGCATTGGGCGGCCGCGCGGGGAACTCCGGTAGCCGGCGCGATGCTGGTCGCCGTGCCCGACCCCGCTGGACAGGTGTTTCCGGATGAAGCGCGGTCTTTCGCGCAAGTACCGGAGCAGCCGCTGCCGTTTCCCAGCCTGATCGTCGCCAGCGCGGACGATCCTTATAGGACGGTCGATTACAGCAAACGACGCGCCCGGCAATGGGGTTCGCGGCTGATCGCGCTGGGTCCGCTCGGCCATATCAACGCGGGCAGCAATCTGGGCGATTGGCCGGAGGGCCGGGATATCCTCACTTCATTTCTCGCTGAAATCGAAGGGAATGGAGCATGACCATCTGGACTGCGCTTGCCGGGTTCACGCTGGCCGCCGGGCTTCTTGTCGTCACGCCCGGGCTCGACATGGCACTGGTCCTGCGCACGCTCGCCGTCGAGGGGCCGCGTCAGGCTCTCGCGGCGGCGGCAGGCGTGATTGCGGGCGTTCTTGCCTGGGGACTGGTGGTGGCGCTGGGGCTTGGCGCGTTGCTCGCGCTGTCAGGCACGCTCTACACGATCCTGCAATATGCAGGCGCGGCCTATTTGCTATGGCTGGGGCTGGGTATGGTTCGCGCGGCACTCAAATCGCGCGCGCCCTCCGATGCAGCAAGTCCGGCATTGCCATCCGCTCCATCACGATCGGGCAACTGGTTCATGAAGGGCCTGCTCACCAATCTGCTCAATCCCAAGATGGGTGTCTTCTATGTGAGCTTCCTGCCGCAGTTCGTACCGGCGGGAGCATCGGTACTTGGCTTCAGCCTGTTGCTGGCGGCGCTTCATGCCACGCTTGGCATGGCCTGGTTCGCGCTCCTGATCCTTGGCAGCCGTCCGCTGCGGCACTGGTTTGCGCAAGGGGCCGTAGCGCGCTGGCTCGATGGCCTGACCGGCGGCGTGCTCATCGCGCTGGGCCTGCGCATCGCCTTCCATCCCGCGCAGCGATAGCGCCATTTCCATATCGAGAGAGACATGCAGATAGCCGTTCTGACTTTCGACGGGTTCAACGAACTGGATTCGTTCATCGTGCCGTTCATGGCAAGCGATCCATTGGCCGATGCAAGCACTGGCGGCACCACGCGCGAACGCGTATCGGCTGTGTGAATTGGATGAAGCCGAAGCGATCCGCCATAGGGCGTCAACGTCGCCGAGAAGGCGGTAGCATACCGATTGTAGCGCGCCCGGTCGTGAATCGAAATCTGCCCGATTGCATAAACCGTCATCAACACATCGTCCTTACCGACTTCAGGAGAACCAGCGATCCCGCTCGCAGCCCGGTCATTGGCTCAGTGACAGTTCCTGAGCGCTGTAGAAGCTCTCGCCTTCAACCTGACGGTCGTCCACGAAGCGCATGGTTTCCAGCGCGCGACGCGCCTTGCCGTTGCGCCGGGCCACATAGTGGACGCCGAGCACCTGGCGTTCGATATCGCAGACGGCAGCGATCAGGGTGAAATGCAGATCGGACGAAGCCTCCAGCGCCTTTGACCAATAGGCGCGCAAGGCCGCCTTGCCTTCGATAACCGGCGACCCCGTCACCTCAGCTGCGAGGGGGCTGATGAAGCGCGCCTTCTCGGCAAAGTGCGCCAGAATGGCGTCGAGATCACGCGCGTTCCAGTTGGCGATCCAGTTCGCCGCGAACATCTCCATGTCTTCCCGGTTCATTGCGTTGTCCTTCAGATCAGAAACAGCAGGGCGGTGAGCGCGGTCAGAACCGCCATCACGCGCACGAACACGATCATGCCCTTGCGGCTTTCCAGCAGTTCGCGGGCCCCCGCGCCCATCGCCGCCCAGGTTGCGATGGAAGGCAGGCCGACCAACACGAAGGCTGCGACGATAACGCCGAGCTGCAGGGCGAGCGGCCGGCCGGGCACGGTAAAGCTGGCGATGGCGGGCATGGTGATCGCCCAGGCCTTCGGATTGACGAATTGGAAGGCAGCCGCCTGAAAGAAAGTCAGCGGATGCGCGCCCTCGCGGCGTTCGACGCCTTCCGATTGCCACAGTTTCACCGCCAGCCAGGCAAGATAGACAGCACCGAAGATCCGCACTGCCCAGCGCAGCACCGGCCATGCCTCGAACAGCGCACCCAGACCCAGCCCGCTGAGCACCAGCATGAGCGCACAGCCGAAATTGATCCCGAAGATGTGCGGGATGGTCCGGCGGAATCCGAAAACCAGCCCCGACGAGGCGAGCATGATGTTGTTGGGGCCGGGCGTGGCCGTGCAGACGAAACTGTACAGCGCAAGCGGGGCAAGCAGACTCGTATCCATAATGTTCTCCTGCGAAGCTGGATGATCATCATTGAACTATGAGTCAAACGTGATATTGAACCGGTTCAATATAGATCGGGAATGGCAATGAAGGACTGGCAGCCGGATATCTCAAAGGGCAGCGCGCCGGTGTACGAGCGTCTCGTGACCGCGCTGGAGGGCGATGTGCGCGATGGCCGCCTTGTGCCCGGCGACCGTTTGCCACCGCAGCGCGATCTGGCGCACCGCCTGTCCCTGAGTGTCGGCACGGTCAGCCGGGCCTATATCGAGGCGGAGCGGCGGGGGTTCATTTCCAGCCATGTGGGCCGGGGTTCTTTCGTCGCTGACCGGGCAAGACCGCATGCCGCGCCACATGACACCGGCCCGCTAGACATGGCGCATAATGTGCCGCCGCTCGATCCTGCCGAGCGCTGGATCGGGGAGGGGCTGTCCCGCGTGCGCCAGCGCGCCGATCTTGGCACTGCGGTGAACTATGCGCCGCCCGAAGGCTTGGCCTCGATCCGCGAGGCCGGGGCATCCTGGCTCAAGCGCCGTCATGGCGTGACGCGCGCGACGGCAGATCGGGTCATTCAGTGCAATGGCGGGCAGCATGGCCTTGCACTTGCTTTCGCGGCGCTGGCGCGGCCCGGCGATACGATCCTGTGCGAAGCCGCGACTTATCCCGGCATCCGGACACTGGCCGACCATGCGGGCTACCGCCTGCAGGGCGTTGCCATGGATGCGCGCGGCATCGATCCCGAAGCGCTCTCCCGCTGCGCCGGGGAGACTGGCGCCAAGGTCCTAGTTGTAATCCCGACCTTGCAAAACCCGACCACGATCAGCCTCGATGCCGCGCGCCGCGCTGAAATCATCGAGGTCGCCCGTGCCCATGATCTGATGATCGTCGAGGACGATGCCTATCGCGTCTTCGCCGATGCCGGAGCGGCGGACTGCTTTGCGGATCTCGCGCCGGAACGGACGTTGATGGTCGCGGGCGTTTCCAAGGCGGTCGCGCCCGGCCTGCGGCTCGGTTTCCTGTTGCCGCCTGATAATGAAGATATTCGCGATCGACTGTTGCTGGGCATCCGGGCCTTTGGCTACAGCCCACCCTCGCTGGGCGGTCTTGTCTTCAGCCAGTGGGAACAGGACGGAACGGCCGACAGGATCGCCGATGATGTAATCACCGAAAGCGAGGCGAGGACGCAGTTGGCATCGTCGATCCTCGGCAAGGCGATGGCAGTGCCGGGGGCAGGACGCAGCCTCCACGTTTGGATGCCGATGCCCATGCTCGATGCCGAACGGCTGAGCGCCCGCGCCTTGCGCGCCTCCATCGCGCTAACGCCGCCCGACGGGCCGATTGTCGATGCCGTGGCGCCCTCTGGGGTTCGCCTGTGCCTTGGCGGCCTGCGCTCGCGCGATGCTCTTGAACAGGCGCTTCGCGATATCGCTACCATGCTAACGACTGCCGGGGGCAGCGCCGCACGCGGTCTGGTCTGACATGCGGGGCCAGCCATGCATATGAATCGATCCCCGGCGAGTGGTATGGATCTCTGGTCTTACGCCACGCTCTGCATCGTGATCCTGTTCTGGTCGGGCAATTTCATTGTCGGGCGAGCGGTGCACGGTGTCATTCCGCCATTTACCTTGGCGTTGGTCAGGTGGAGCGGTGCGCTTGCGATCCTTCTGCCTTTTGCCTGGCGGCATTTGCGCGCCGATCGGCAACGGCTCCTGTCGCACTGGAAGGCGGTCCTGCTGCTTGGCCTGACGGGTGTGGCGGCCTTCAATGCCTTCATCTATTCGGGCCTCCAATTCACCACCGCCAGTAACGGGCTTTTGCTTCAGGCGGCGATCCCGGCGCTCGTCCTCCTGTTCAATCGCCTCTTTTTCGGTAACCGCGCGTCGGCTTTGCAGATCGTCGGCGTAACCCTCTCCATGCTGGGCGTCGCAGTCATCGTGCTGCGCGGCGACCTTGCGGCGCTGGCGCGGCTGACACTCAATTTCGGGGATTTTCTCGTGCTGTGCGGGGTCGTCTGCTGGGCGCTTTACACCGCGTTGCTGCGCCTTCGCCCCAATTGCCATCCGGCCAGTTTCCTGGCGGTGACATTTGCGATCGGCGCGGCGGCTATGGCGCCGCTCGCCGCGATGGAAGTGGCTGGCGGGGCAGGCATTCCGCTGCGGGTCGATGTGCTGGGGGCCTTTGTCTACGTCGCGCTCTTCCCGTCGCTGGTCGCCTATGTGCTTTACAACGCGGCTGTGAAAAATCTCGGCGCAGCACCCGCGGGTCAGATGATTACACTGATGCCTTTGTTCGGCGCCGGTCTCGCCGCCCTACTGCTGGGCGAGGCTTTATTCAGGTTTCACATCATCGGAATGGTGCTGATCCTCGGCGGTATCGTTCTGGGCTCGGTCGGCGTGCGGTGCCGACGGCGGGGGACGACGGCTTTGAAGTGACCCCTTTGTTATGCACATCCTCCAGCAGAGTGTTTATAGGATGTGGCATTGCAGGCGGATCGGAGCGAACAAGATCTGCATCGTCGCCTTGGGAATTTGCGAGCCCCATCCTACTCGGATGCGGCATGCAAAACCATCGCTTCGGCGAGCTAACCAATCAGGTTGGCTTGCGCACGGAGTGCGTGGATGGCCTGCTCGATCGAGGCAACCCATGCGTTCTCGTGCCTTGGCAGGAACTGTTCGATCCGGGGACCTGACCGGCCATTGACGGCGACATATTTGTTGTTGGGCTCGTCTATCACAATACCGCCGACCATCCGGGCGAGTGCATCGAAGTAAGGACGCCAGATGCCCTCGGGCAATGTCCACGATGCCGGATTTGGCCAGAAGGTGCCGTTCTTCATGATGTAGCCGAAATTGATCGGCTTTTCCTGATCGGCCAGGTCGAGCTTCAGGTTCAGGCTAGCCTTGAGATCGGGATAGACACCCAGCGGTTCGAGCGCCGACAGGAACGATCGGATCGCGGCGGGCAGCGACGGATCGCGTTTCGCCATCATGTCCCAGAAGTCCGCCGAACTGATCGACTGGGGTCCCTTTTGGGCAGCGGCGGAGATTGGATGCACTGTAGCCGCCCCATCCTCGACGCGGACGATCCCGCGCTCGATCATCACGGTCCTGGCCAGGGTGCTCGGCACGGCGAGGATGTCGCCAGCTGCGTTTCGCCATGTGGCAAGCTCCACGAGCGCGAAGGTAAAATGCGCGCCTGCATGGCTCTGCAAGAGATCGCTGAGCGCCTCCGTTTCCGTCCTTATGCCGTCGCCCAGGACGATGACCAGCATCCTGCCTCGCCGCAAGTTCAGGGAGACAGCATCGATGAACTCAGCCTCTTCCAGAGCTTCAGGATGGTCACGAACAAGGTCATACAGGCGTCGCGGCGACTGCCCCCCCCGCGCAATGGCCGCCTCGAACGTCTCGAATCCCATCAGGGTGAGCGCAGCCACATAGTCCAGCGCCTGCGCGACCACCTCGCGTCGCATCTGACTGTTCCGCCATAGCTTGGTTTCGACCAGTACGATGTCACCGGACGGGGTGAGATAGAGATTGTCGATGTAGCCGTGTCCGCAGGGGACTTCGCGGGCAACCGCAATCAGATCGCCGAACCCTGGCTCAATGTCCGAGATCGGCAGGATGGCCGGATGATCGTGGATCAATGCCTGAAGCCAGTTTTCGTCATGCAGGCCGCCTCCCAGCCGAACGCGCGTCAACGCACTGCGATTGTTGTCGTGAGTGATGAGAACCGGGACTGCTCGATGCCTTGCCATGCCCCTTATCTGCGTGATCGGCGCAACTGCGTCCAGCAAAATGAGACTTATAAGTCGTGGGCTAATCAGTCTCATGAACTGATCGTCCGCCTCGATGGACGTCCACAAACGCATAGGTTGGAATCTCAGGCGACTGCGGAAGGAGCGGGAGATCACGCAGGAAGATTTCGCGACCGACGGCGACTTCGATCGCGGATATATCAGCGGGGTGGAACGCGGTGTCCGAAACCCGTCAGTGAAGGTGCTCGTCAGGATCGCGGATGCTTTGAAGGTCGACGTTGCCGAACTGTTCGATGCCCAGAAGGCAGCAGAGTTTGCCCGAGGACAGCATGCCTCTGCCCCCTGATGATCGCGGGATTGAGCGCTCGCCCTGACTTTTGGCAGGCGCTGCTCCGTCAGCACCATTAACCATATTGCAATTAATTGCTTATGGTTAATGGCGGTAAAACCCATGGAAATCTGCCGTTTTTCCTCGCAATTTCCTTGTCTGGGCGCGTCTTTTCCATAGGAAATAGTTCCCAACAACTTCAAAGGTTTGGAACAATGGAAGGGACAAAATCGAACACGTCCAAGGTGCCTCAGATGATCGTCGACATGATGGGTGATCATTTCCTGGAGGTCGCGCGGCACCTGCGCGAGACACAGAAAAATCATCCGGAGGACTTCAGGTCGGTCGCCAAGCAACTGAAGATCGGTATTCGCAAGGCGTACAATCTCGCCCAGATCAGCCGGACATTCGAAGACCTCGAAGTGCCAATTGAACGGTTGCGGCAGGTCGGCTGGACCAAACTCGCGCTGCTTTCACCCTATGTCGATAAGCGCAACATCGGCAGGCTGCTTGCGAAGGCGGCTGACGCTACCGCGCATGAGTTGAAGATGTATCTGCGTGGGAACGAGTTCGACCCCGATGGCAAGACCGTCGTCCTCCACCTCGACAGCGAGCAATATGCCGTATTCGAGCGGGCACTTCTGGCTGCGGGTGCCATTCCGCATTCAAGGGGCCTGCTGAACAAGGAGGCCGTGCTTACGGCACTGCTGGATCGCGTCGTGTCGAACTGACCCTTCACCCCGCCGGGCACCTTCAACGTTCCTTGGTCACGGTTTGCTCCGGGACCTCGGCGCGCTCTTGCACTGCCCGGCGGGTTCGGCATCATCTTCGTCATCAGGCATGGAGATCAGGCAAATGAGCAACATGGATCGGCAGACACCGGCACTCGTCGACATCGAGCAACACATGACTGGCAAATGGGTAGAGGAACAGCTTGGCCGGCTTGAACTGCTCGTCCGCGAGCATGGCGGTGATGATGAGATGCTTGCCGTAATCGAGTTCCTGCGCGACGAGAACGACTGGTGGGCGGTGCCGCAAGTGGAGGAACTGGACCGTTCGGGCCGGCTGTTCTTGTCCAATGATGACGGCGCCAGGCATTGAGCATCCCGACACAGCGTGAAGCCGTGCGATGCCTCGATGCGGTTGGAGGCGAGCTTCGAAAACGGCTAAACGTTGGAAATACAATTGATAAAGTCGAAGTGCACTTCGTGCAATTAATTGCACGACATCGAGTGGACCGGCAAGTGGACCACGCAGCGCCCCACCCCATTCAATAGGACTTGGTTGCCAGGGGCTGTGTCCCGTAGACAATGGGAGATGGACCCCAAGCCCACCTCCCGCCCTGGTTCGATAGGCCGCCCGACGCCGAAACGGCGTGGACGGATCGTCATCCGGCGCAAACGGCCTGGACCCCATGCAGCCCGGACGAACGACGCCGGCACTGGCGTCATCAGCGACCTGCCGACCGCCCTGCCGGTCCTTCGCGAAGAGGTCGCCATTCTGCGTGCCTATCTCGCGCGCGAGATCGACGCGATCCTCTTCGAGGAGCGGTGATCATTCCGCACCCACGTCCACGAGCAACTCCCGGCTGCCGGACCACAAGCTGCCGACACGGTGGGGGCGGGGTGTGGTGATGGGCAGACCACACGATACACGTCGGCCGATAACGCCTACCCATGATTCGCACCCGAGCGGGGTCAGGACGACCTGTAGCACGCGGGCGGGCGTCAAGCGCGCCTGCGTTAAACGACACAAGCCGCACGATGAGCGAGTTGGAAAAGCGCGCAATTCTGAGCCGCCCGCGTCTGGCGTCATTCCAACGAGGCACCCAGTGGAGCAGACCTTGCTCCGGGCGGACGCCATCCCATTGCTTCACGCTGAACTTCGCGCTTCCCTTGGTGGCAGACGCAGTCATGTGTTGGCCCATCCAGTCTGTCGGAGCCAGGTGACTGCAACGCCCTGAAGGAGTTGCTGCCATGCCCATCCGCGTACCGAAGAAGACAACCGCCGCCGTCGCAAACCGGGCGCCCGCGCCGCTGCCGTCGGGGCGTAAGGCGTTCTACACCGTCGCCGAACTTGCAGTCCGGTGGAGCCTGTCCGAGCGGCATATTCGCCGTCTGATCGACAATGGCGAGCTTGTCGCCCATCGTATCGGACGGGCCGTTCGCGTGTCGGCGGCGAACGTCGCGCTATTCGAAGCGCGCTGCGCGCAGGACCTCTGATGTCCTGCCCCGTCCTGTCGCCAGAGGACGGATCAAGGGTTTGGTGAAACCCTGAAGCCCCATTTTCAATAAAAATGGGCACCGGGGGGATCACCAATCCGCCCCCCTGATCACACCAGTCATCACCAGTCATCTACCTGCCAAGAGGAGGGCTTCACCATGCCTGCGCCTAGCACCCCCACTTTGACTCTTCGCTTGCTCGCCGAGCTGATCATGAGCCTGCCGGAAATCCCGCTGTGGAAGCGGCGGGAACTGTGTTCCGCCATCAGGAATTTCGCCAAGGTCTGCGGCCTCACACCGGACGACATCATCGCCGATCCCGGCACCATCCGCACCCTTCGAGCAAAGGCCCCTTGGTTGCTCGCCGGATACACGAAGGGAAGCTGGGCGAACATCCTGTCGCGGCTCAACCACGCATTGGAGATCGGGGGCGTCAAAGTCCATCGCCAGCGCCGCAATTTCAAACCGAATTCCGAATGGGAGCAACTGCTTGCGCCGCTGTGCAGACGTGATCGAGACGACATTCACCGCTTTGCTGGTTGGTGTTCGATCCGGGAGATCAGCCCGCACGATGTCTCGCCTGCTATTTTCGACCCCTATTATGCCTATCTCGATCAGCAGATGACCCAGACCAACCCGCGTGAGCGCGGTCATGTCGCTCGCCGCGCATGGAACCGCGCGATCGCGGTGGAGGGATCATCCTACCAGACAATCCCCGCGCCCAACCCGATCGGCAAGCGCCTCGTGCGCTGGGAGGACTTCCCACAATCGCTCCAGGACGAGTTGCGCGCCTACGGCGAGAGGATGCTGGAAGACGACCCGTTCGATGAGGAGCACCGCCCGATCAAGCCGGTGACGCTGGATAATTATCATAACCGTATCCGCGCGATGCTCACCACGCTGGTCGATAACGGCATGTCTCCGGATGACTTCCCGTCGCTGGCCACGGTCGTCGATCCCGCAACCGTAAAGCGGGCATTCGAGCTTCGGCTGGATGGACGGCCGTTGGACGACAAGGCCCGCATGGATTTGCACGGTATCACTACTGCCGTCCTGAGCATCGCCCGCTATCTTGATCTGGATAAAGACAGTCGCGCCAGGCTCAAGCAGCTGGCGAAGAAGGTCCGCTTCAAGGCCAGCGGCATGTGCGAGAAGAACCGGGAGCGACTTATTCCGCTGTTCGACCCGTCGGTTCGCACCAAACTGCTCAACCTGCCTCTGAAGGTCGCAGATGACCTGAGAGCGGTGAACGCCCCCACGGTTCGGCAGGCCCAGCGGATGCAGATGGCCACGCTGCTTGACCTGTTGCTGCATGTGCCGATGCGTATCCGTAACCCTTCGGAACTGGACCTTGCGACCACCATCATTCCTCCGATCGCTGGCAGCATCGGAGGTTGGCGCATCTCGATCCCGGCATGCGAAGTGAAAAACCAGTGGGCCATCGACGCTCAGCTCGGCGAAGAGCTTGGCGCCGTTCTCGACCGTTACGTGAACGTGTTTCGGTCGGTCCTCATGAAAGGACCGACCTCCGCCCTGTTTGTCGGGCAACGGGGCGCGCGTAAAGGCTCATCCAACCTTTCAAAGCAGCTCGCCCGCTTCGTCCGGCGCGAGATCGGCGTGGTCATCCACGCCCATCTCATGCGGCACCTTGCTGCCCATCTCTATCTCCTCGCCAACCCCGGCGACTATGAGACCGTGCGCCGCCTGCTCGGACACAAGAATATCGAGACCACGATCCGCTTCTACGAGGGCCTGCTGACCGACGATGCCTTCGCCCGCTACGATGGGCTGATCGAGGAGATGCGTTCGAAAGATGCGGCCAGGCCGTCCAAGCCATCGAGCAGCAGCATCACCGACGATTTCGACGAGGGAGACCTGCTGTGATCAAACAGGCATTCCCCCCGCTTCCGGTCGATCAGTGGCCTGCTCGCGATCGATCCCTCTGGCAGGCCGCCCGGCAGCCCAGCGGACCGTTCGATGACGATGCCGGCTTTGCCGCGCGGTGGCGTTCGCCCACCATGAAGATGTGTGAGCGGGGGTATGGCATGTTGGTCGGCTGGCTGGACAGAAGCGGCCAGCTCGATCCCCTCGCACATCCCTGTCACCGTGTGACGCGGGACCTGATCAGGGCATTCATCACCGAATATAGCGTTGGCCGCGCGGAAACGACGGTCGCGAGCGCCGTTCGGGGCATGGCCTACGTCCTGCGGGCCTGCGCACCGCCCGACGGCGTGGACTGGCTGACCAAGCTCGCGCACCGGATGACGAACACCGCCAAGCCGTCGCGCCCCAAGCTGCCGCGCATGGTCCGGGTCGCTGACATCATCCTGCTATCCGACAGGCTGATGGATATCGGCCTGGAAGAGTTGCGGCGCAGCCGTCGCAGCGGCGCTCCCATCTATCGCGACGGATTGATCATCGGCCTGCTTGCCCATCGGCCCTGGCGCCGGCGCAATCTCGCGGACCTGCGGCTCGGCCATAACCTGCTTGTCGACGACTTCGGCATCAGGATCACAATCCCTCGCGAAGAGACCAAGAAGGGCGTTGCCTTCGACGGCTATGTGCCCGAGCGGCTCAAAGGGGCGACGTTCACCTATCTCGATCGGGTTCGGCCCGTCCTGCTCAAGAGCGGCATCCCGGATGAGAGCTGGCTCTGGATCGGACGCCAGGGTCGCCGGATGCCCGCCAACGACATCAGCATCCGCGTGCCGAAGACCACGCGCAAGCACTTCGGACGAGACCTCTCTCCGCACCTGTTCCGCGACTGCGCGGCCACCGAAGTTGCTCTTGAGCGCCCAGAACTGATCGGCATGACCAAGCATCTGCTCGGCCATATGACGCCGGTTTCGAGCCAGAAATACTACAACCAGGCGACCAGCTTCACCGCCTACTCGCGCCACGCCGACGTCATTCGCAAGCTGCGGGGAGAAGAATCATGACCCGGGCAGCAATATATGTCCGCGTATCGACGACCCGTCAGGCCGAGCGCGACCTGTCGATCCCCGACCAGATCGCCCAGTGCCGCACATGGTGTCAGCGGCAGAGCATCGAGGTCGTCCGAGTTTTCTCCGAGCCCGGCGCCTCGGCGCTCGATGAAGACCGGCCTGTCTTCCAGGAAATGATCCACACGGCGAAGCGCACGGACAAACCCTTCGATCTCGTGGTCGTGCATTCGCTGAGCCGGTTCAGCCGCGACTCGCTGCATTCCGAACTCTACATCCGCGAGTTGCGTAAGGCCGGGGTCGAACTGGTCTCGATCACGCAGGAGGTTGGACAGGACCCCACGGGCGAGATGTTCCGCAAGCTGCTGCACATCTTCGACGAGCATCAGAGCCGGGAGACCGCGAAACACGTTCACCGCGCCATGCTGGAGAACGCCCGGCAGGGCTTCTGGAACGGCTCACGACCGCCCTATGGCTATGGCGTCGAGATCGCAGAGCGGCGAGGCAGCAAGGACAAGAAGGTGCTGGTCGTCAACGACGCCGAGGCGCGCGTCGTCCGCATGATCTTCGATATGGCAGCAGGCGTGGATGGGCGACCGATGGGCGTGAAGGCGATTGCCACATGGCTCAACGAGCGCGGCATATTGCGGCGGGGACGCAGGTTCTCGACCGGAGGCGTTCATGCCATTCTGACAGCGAGCACCTATCATGGGCAGCATTACTTCAATCGCACCGACAGCCGGAATGACCGGCCCCGTCATCCTTCCGAATGGATACCGCTCGCTGTCCCGGCGATCATCGACGAAAAGACTTTCAACGCCGCGCAGGCGCTTCTGCAAAGCCGCGCGCCCAAGCGGGTGGCGCCGCGCCTGGTCAACACGCCGACGCTGCTCGCTGGGGTGGCCCGATGCGGCCACTGCGGCGCTGCGTTGATCCAGAACACCGGCAAGGGCGGGCAGTATCGCTATTACTGCTGCTCGCGCCGCCTCAAGGAAGGCCCCTTCGGCTGCAAGGGTCTGCGTATGCCGATGGACAAGCTCGACGGGATCGTAATCGGCGAGGTGACGAAGCAGATACTGCAGCCCGAGCATCTCGTGAGCCTGCTCAGTGACTATCTGCGCACGGCGATCGAACGCGAGGATCGCAACCGCGATCGGCTGCGGCAGATGCGCCAAGACCACAAGGAAACCGAAGCGGGAATCACCCGGCTGCTGGAACTGGTCGAGAAGGGCCTAATGGATGCCGAGGACGCTTCAATGCGCGAGCGGTTGGTCAATCTGCGGTTCCGGCGCGATGAACTCGCCGAGCAGGTTTCCGATCTCACCCGTCGTCTGGCTATGGCCGAGCCGGTGATCACGCCCGCCAAGATCGAGAAGCTGGCGCTGCTCCTGCGCGACAAGCTCCATCACGGTCCGCCTGATCTGCGCCAGGCTTATGCCCGGCTGCTACTCAGCGAGGTCCGTGTCCAACCCCATGAAATCCGCATCAGTGGCTCCAAAGCCGTGCTGGCCCGGAGTGCGGCAGCGGGCGTGGCCAAAACCACGCCCGCAGTTCTCTCTTTTGTTGCCCTTCCCGAGAGATGGGTGACATTCCGTACCGGACAGATGGGTTACACTTCTGGCCTTTGCAGGAGGGCAAAGTGCCGTGGAAGGAGTGTGACAAAATGGACGAGCGTCTCCGCTTTGTGGCGCGCCTGTTGGACGGCGAGAAGATGGCGCCGCTGTGCCGGGAGTTCGATATCTCCCGCAAAACGGGCTACAAGATCTTCGAGCGCTACAAGGACTGCGGTCTGTCAGGCCTGACAGACCGCAGTCGCCGGCCCTACCGCCAGGCCAACCAGCTTCCGTTCCAGATCGAGAAGCAGATCATCGAGCTGAAGCGCGAATGGCCCAGCTGGGGCGCTCCCAAGATCCGTGAGAAGCTCAGGCGCCATTATCCTGAGCTCCAGTGCCCCGCGATCAGCACCGTTCACGCCGTGCTCGACCGCAATGGGCTGGTGAAGCGAAGGCGACGCCGGCGCTACAAGGCCGAGGGAACGCCGCTCTCCCGGCCGCTGGCACCCAACGATCTTTGGTGCGCCGACTACAAGGGCGAGTTCATGCTCGCCGACAAGAGATATTGCTATCCGCTGACGGTGACCGACTCAGCCAGTCGATATCTGCTCGGCTGCGAAGCCCTCGCAACCACCAAGGAGGTGTTCGCAATCAGTGTGTTCGAGCGCATCTTCAAGGAATATGGCCTGCCCAAGGCAATCCGCACCGACAATGGGGTGCCCTTTGCCAGTGCTCACGCCTTGTTCGGCCTCAGCCGTCTCTCCGTCTGGTGGCTGCGCCTGGGCATCGGGATCGAGCGCATCAAACCCGGTTGCCCCCAACAGAACGGGCGACACGAGCGCATGCACCTGACCCTTAAACAGGAGGCCACCAGGCCTGCATGCGCAAACTTCCTCCAGCAGCAGGGCCGCTTCGACCGCTTCGTCGATATCTACAATCATGAGCGCCCTCACCAGGCGCTGGCAATGCGCTATCCAGCCGAGTGCTACACCCGATCAGACCGAAGCTATGAGGGGCTGCCCGACCTCGAATACCCGTTCCATGACAAGACCGTCATCGTCACAACCTGCGGGCGAATCTGCTTCGATAGCAGGAAGGTCAACCTCAGCACCGTCTTCGCCGGACAGAAAATCGGAATCAAACAGGTCGACGATCAGATCTGGCTCGTCACCTTCATGAATTACGATCTCGGCTTCTTCGACAATGAAACATGCCGGCTTGAGCCAGCACCTACCCCCTTCGGAGCAAAACTGTTACCTATGTCTCCGGAATAAACTGTAACCGATGTGTCCGGTACGGACCTGTTCGAGAATGGTGCGCCCGACAGGATTCGAACCTGTGGCCCCCAGATTAGGAATCTGATGCTCTATCCTGCTGAGCTACGGGCGCGCCGGCGGCTCGTGTAGCGGGACCGGGCGCCGAGCGTCAATTGGCGTGCGTCAATTAACCGCGTCGGGCGGGACGAAGGGGACGAGAAGGGGCACCGCGGCAATCCCGTCGTCGCGCAGCGCCTGCGCCTCTTCGGGTGAAGCCTGCCCATGGATCAGGTCTTCCGGGACCCGGCCCTCGTGCATAGCGCGCGCCGCATCAACGAAGTCACGGCCTACCCAACGCGATCGGGGCAGCATTTCGGCCTGCTTCGCCGCGATGTCGGCGATCAGTCTGCGAACCATCTCGTGCGGCGCTCCCTCCGGTTCCGCATGCGCGGGGGGCGGAGTCGCCGCATCGGGTTGACGGTTCGATTTCACGGCGACCCGCGGCGCCATTACAGCCTTTTCGACCCCGGCGTCGCCGCACACCGGGCACGCAATCAGTCCGCGTGCCTGCTGGTCGGCAAAGCTCTCACTGCTCGCAAACCAGGCCTCGAACCGGTGGTCACCGGCGCTGCAGCGCAGATCGAAGACAATCATCTCAGCCAAGCCCCAGGAGCGGATCCAGCTCGCCGCGCGCATCGAGCGCAGCGAGATCGTCGCTTCCCCCGATGTGACGCCCGTCGATGAAGATTTGCGGCACCGTCCGGCGGCCACCGGCGCGCTCGATCATCGCGTCAAGGCCAGCGCGATCCATCGACACGTCGATCTCGCGATACTCTGCCCCCTTCTTCTCGAGCAGCGCTTTCGCGCGCGTGCAGTAGGGGCAGAGAAATTTCGTATAGACTTCGATTGTCGCCATGCGGCTATCCTGTCATCCTTTCCCCCTGCATATCGGAATCAAGCGCGGCAATGTCAAATAGGTTGCCGGATTTGGCATCGGATGACGCGTATGCAGCAAGAAATGCAGTCTGGGCGCCTCCGACTTGCCTCAGAAGCGTGCTTGGCAACGTCAGGCCTGGTGAGAAAGATCTTGCAAAATCCCGCAAGACACAAGGTGCGATCGGCGCGCTTCGCCGATGCCGGACTTGTGAACCCTTGGCGGAGGCGGCACAAGCGCGCGATGTCCGACACCCCCGCCCTGCTCTTCTCCCCCAAGCGCCATCGCTCCCAGCGAGACCGGATGGCGCGCTTGCCCGCGGGCGCCAATTTTCTTGCCCCCATCATCGCCGAGACCCTGCTCGATCGCTTGTCGATGGTGACGCGCGACTTTCCGCGTACTTTGCTGATTGGGGCGCATGACGCCGCGCTTGCCGATCAATTGCGCGCCATGGGCACCCGGCTCAGCATCCTCGAGGCAGCTCCAGGCCTCGCGGCGCACAGCGATGCGATTGTGGCCGAGGCCGACCGCGTCGATCTGCCCTTTGCAAGCTTCGACCTGATCGTCTGGCCGGGCGGGCTCGACAGCGTCAACGATGTTCCCGGAGCGCTGGTGCGCCTGCGGGCGCTGCTGGCGCCCGACGGGCTTCTGCTCGGGGCCTTCGTTGGCGACGGCAGCCTCCCGCAGCTGCGACGTGCGGTGATGAGTGAAGGCGTGCGTCCGATCGCGCGCCTGCATCCGCAGATTGACCTTTCAGCGATGGGAAATCTGCTCCAGCGCATCGGCTTTGCGATGCCGGTGGTCGACGTGGAGGGGCTGACGGTGCGCTATCGAGACTGGTTCGCGTTGGTGCGCGATCTGCGCGCCGCCGGGCTTGCAAGCCGGCTGACGCCCGCGCCGCCGCCGCTTTCGCGCGAGGAAGCCGCTCGCATTGCCGCTGCATTCGCCGCGCAGGCCGACCCCGACGGCCGGATAGCCGAGCAATTTCGCCTCGTTCATTTCAGCGGCTGGGCACCCCATCCCGACCAGCCGCGCCCGGCCCGCCGCGGCAGCGGCGCAGCCTCGCTCGCGGACGCCCTGAAGCCGAAACCCTGATCAAAGAAGCGCTTCTAAAAGACCGATAAGGGGCTTGTCGGCGGGCGGCATCGCCAGTGCGTGGAGTTCGACCGGCCGTACCCAGCGCAGCGCGCTCGCGTGGATTGGCTCCGGCGCGCCCTGCCATTTGCGGCAGACGTAAAGCAACAAAAGGAGGTGGCTCTCGCCCAATGCGTCGCTCGCGAAACACGCAGGTGCAAGGCACGCCGCTTCGACGTCGATCGCCAATTCTTCCCGAAGTTCCCGCACCAGCGCCGCCTCGGGCGTTTCACCCGGTTCGATCTTGCCGCCGGGAAATTCCCATAAGCCCGCCATCGACTTGCCCTCAGGCCGCTGCTGGACAAGCAGGCGCCCATCCTTGTCGACGAGTGCGACCGCGACCACAATGAGACAGTTTTGCGGCAATTTCGGAGGCGAAAGCGCGGACAAATCGTTAACCTTCCTGTGCGAACATGGAACCCTCGGGAACTATAATGTCGGTAGGGGTGGAGCAATGAATATGATGAAAGGGCTGATGCGGTCGACCAGGGCCGCGACAGCCGTTGAATATGGGCTGATCCTGGCCCTGATCTTTCTGGCGGCCAGCGTCGCTGTATCCGACGTCGGAACCAAGACCAGCTCGATGTGGAACAATGTCGCAACGACGACGGGGGCTGTCCTTTAGTGGGACTCAAGGCCGCGGCAAGCGGGCGGTCCCATTAAGGGTTTCAAAACCAATTCCCCGTAGAACGCCGATGTTGACCACGACCAGACCGTCAACAGGGTAAGTGACTTATCAGGAGACCAGACATGAAGTTCATCAAGAAGTTCGTTCGCGACACCAAGGCCGCGACTGCTATCGAATATGGCCTGATCGCCGCTCTGATTGCCGTCGCCGGCATCACCGCGATGACCCAGGTCGGTAAGGGCGTCGGCAATACGTTCAACAACGTTTCGGCTGAGCTTGACTAAGCGAAACGTCCTTCCGGCTTTCTCCGGAAGACAAAGCTCATGAAGGGGGCGGTGCCATCACCGCTCCCTTTTCTATAGCTGATCGGAATATTGCGGGCGGCAGCTCAGCGGCTCGCGGAGACGACCAGCTTGACCTTCTGACCTGGCGACAGCCGGCTGTTCGCTGCGAGCCGGTTCAGCACCTGAAATCGCTCGGCCTGATAATCGCTATAGGCCATGCGGCGCGCAAGGCTTGCCACCGTATCCCCGCTCTTCACTGTCACCACATCGACGCGGCGCGGCTTGATCGCTGCCGCTTCGCTCGCATTGAGACGCCGCAGGCTGGTGAACATCGAATTGAAGGTCGAAGCGCCGCCCGCCTTCGTCAGAGCGACAAAGTGGAAGGCGC
Organism: Sphingopyxis sp. 113P3; assembly: GCF_001278035.1. Classification (NCBI taxonomy): domain Bacteria; kingdom Pseudomonadati; phylum Pseudomonadota; class Alphaproteobacteria; order Sphingomonadales; family Sphingopyxidaceae; genus Sphingopyxis; species Sphingopyxis sp. 113P3. The sequence goes on along the minus strand of NZ_CP009452.1, from coordinate 776,757 downwards.
TGTTTTTCGCGAACTCATAAGCGAAAACCGTGACGTCGACCTGGCCGGACTGGCTGTTCGCCCTTACGGTCGAATAGTAAGCGGGAATGCCGTTCACCGTCGTTCGCTGGATGCTCGATGGCGTGAGATTTGCATCGCCGCCCACGGCCTTGAAGACCGCGGCGATATAGGCATTCATGTCGCCGCTGTAAGGACCGGTTGAAAATTGCGCCTGGCCGCCGTTGCCGCTCACGCTCACTGCGCTCGTTCCGTTCTGCATCCCGTAGCCATTGGGTACGGTGAAAGCGAGACGAAGGTCAGGATGGAGGAACTGGCGTCCCTCGACCACCCCTTGCGCCGGATCATCGCCGTAAAGAACACCGTCGATCGACGCCATGAAGGCGTCTGCGTTCCGAACCCCGCCGGCGCCTGCGCGGCTCGCGAGCGTCTGCGCGTTGCGCACCCGCGAGGCAGGGTCGGGGTGGGTGCTCGCCCATTCGGGAATCGACCGGGCATTGCCGCCAGCCAGCCGGGCTTCAAGGTTGGTCTGATTGGCAAGGCTTGCAAGCACAGTCGAGAGCGCCATCGGGTCATATCCTGCGCTCTTCAGATACTGAACGCCAAGCTGATCGGCCTCGAGTTCCTGGCTGCGCGAAAAGCCCAGGGTCGCGAGCTGAGCGACCTGCATCGCATTATTCTGCAGAAGCCCGCCAAGCGATCCGAGGAGACCGCCATTATCGCCGATCGCGCCGCCGAGGACCGCGCCCAAGACGCCAAGAATGGTGTTGCGCGTCGCGGCAGACTGACGCTTCTTGCTATGCTGCGCGGCGACGTGCCCGACCTCGTGCCCGAGGACGCCAGCAAGTTCCGCCTCGTCGTTCATCAACGCCATGAGCTGACGCGTGACGTAAATATAGCCGCCCGGTATCGCAAAAGCATTGTTGACCGGCGAATTGAGCAGCGTGACCGTGAAGTCGCTCCTTGCATTCGACATTCCGGACTGGACCGCGATATTCTGCCCGACACGGGTCACATATGCTGCTTGCGGTCCCGAGTAGGTTCCCCCGAATTCCTGCAGGAGCTGCGGATGCGCCTCGGCGCCCTGCTGGCGTTCCGACGCGGTGATACTGGTCGCGGTCTTGATCGCCTTCGTCCTGGCGTCGGCCGGACCGCTCACGCCGCCGCCGGCCGCTGCGCATCCCGCGAGCACCATCGCCAACGCGATCGAAGTTGTCGTGCGGGCCATTGGCGCATCTCCCTTTTCTTGCGTTCAACCTCACCCTCTTCGCGATAGGGCGTGACGGAAAACGCCAGCAAGCGCGACCGGTTCCCGCCCTACGCACGTCCCATCGCGAGGAATTTTTCCTCGCGCGCCAGGAGCAGCGCCTCGCGCGGCTGGCCTTCAAGCGCGTCCAGCTCTTCCGCGATGGCATCGCCGAGCGCCTTGATCGCCACCTCGGGCGCGCGGTGCGCACCGCCCACTGGCTCAGGAACGATACGGTCGATCACGCCGAGCGCGAGGAGATCTTCCGCCGCCATCTTCATGGCCGCCGCCGCCTCGGGAGCCTTGTCCGAGGTGCGCCAGAGGATCGAGGCGCAGCCTTCGGGTGAAATCACCGAATAGACGGCATGTTCGAACATCAGCACGCGATTGGCAGCTGCGAGCGCGATCGCGCCGCCCGACCCGCCCTCCCCGACGATTGCCGCGACCATTGGCACGCCGAGTGCAAGGCATTGTTCGGTCGAACGCGCGATCGCCTCGGCTTGCCCCCGCTCCTCGGCCTGGATACCGGGGAACGCCCCGGACGTGTCGACCAGCGTCACCACCGGCAGGCCAAAGCGGTCGGCGAGCTGCATCAGCCGGATCGCCTTGCGGTAACCCTCGGGCTTCGCCATGCCGAAATTATGCTTCATCCGTGAGGGAATATCGTCGCCCTTTTCGTGCCCGATCACCATCACACGGCGACCGCGGAAACGCGCAAGACCACCGAGGATCGCCTGATCGTCGCCGAAATTTCGGTCACCCGCGAGCGGCATCCAGTCGTCGAACAGGCCCGCGACATAATGTTTGAAATGCGGCCGGTCGGGATGACGCGCGACCTGCGTCTTTTGCCACGGCGTCAGCTTGGCATAGATTTCCCGCAGCAATTTCGAGGACTTTGCCTCGAGCCGCGCGATATCATTTTCGATGTTGAGCGTGGGGTCTTCGCCCATTTCGCGCAGTTCCGCAATCTGCCGATCGAGCGCGGCGACCTGTTTTTCGAAGTCCAGAAAGGCTGTCATCGGCAGAGCGCTAAGCGGTCGGCGGCTTCAGGTCAACGTCCTCTCCGACCGCCATCTGTGCAAGCGGGTGCCGATTGTTGACCAGCTCCACCAGGCGGCGGCTGTCGACATGCGTGTAGATTTCGGTCGTGGCGATATCGGCATGGCCCAGCATCAGTTGCAGCGCGCGCAGATCGGCGCCCCCTTCGAGAAGATGAGTGGCAAAGGCGTGACGCAATACATGCGGGCTCACGCTCTGCGGATCGAGCCCGGCGCGGCCTGCAAGCGCGCGCAGCATCTGAAACAGGCGCACCCGCGAAACATGACCCTTTCCCGATGGAAAGAGCCATTGGGAGCCTTCGGCAAGCAGCGGCAGCCAGCGGTCGAGCGCGCCGCGCGCACGCTCCGACAAGGGGACCATCCGCTCCTTCTCGCCCTTGCCGCGCACGATCAAAAACGCCCGGTCGCCCGTAATCGCGCGGCGCGGGAGCGACACGAGCTCGCTCGCGCGGAGCCCCGAACCATAGAGCAATTCAAGCAGGAGCAGCAGGCGGACCGCCGCGGCAGGCGGCGTCTCACCTTCGGCCTCGCTTCCCGCCTGCGCGAAAAGCCTTTCCACGTCCGTATGGGTCAGGATGCGCGGCAAGGGTCGCCGCGTCGCCGGACGCGCAATGTCGAGCGCAGGATTGTCTTTCCGCTCGCCTTCGTCGAGAAGGAAAGCGAAGAACTGGCGCAGAGCCGAAAGCTTGCGCGCAGCGGTGCTGGCCGCAAGGGCGCGATAATCCGCCATGATCTGCCTTAGCACCGGGGGCGTCGCCTGAGCGAGACGCCCCTTCGCCAGCACAGACGCCTGATCGAGGTCGCGGCGATAGGCCGCCAGCGTGTTGACCGCAGCACCGCGTTCGGCCGCCATCATCTCCAAAAATCGTTCGATCAGCGCGCCGTCGGCCGTTTCCATCGAGAGCGCGCGTCAAACCCGAACCAAAGCTTCGGCGGCGATCATTCGCGCCTCTGCCTCGAGGCCCACGTCGCGCAGGGCGCGGACAATACGATACAGATGATAGGGCGGCATCTTTGCCCAGTCTCCCTGCATGCCCGTCGCGGCAAGGAGCGCGACCATGCCCGGTTCACGGCGCTGGGCTGCCTCATCGATCGCGCGCGTCCAGCGGGTCTGACGCGCGAGGTCGACGCCGAGGTCGCTAGCCGCCGACGCCGCGTCGCCGGCGTCGATGCGCCCGAGCCCGGCGAGGCCGGCGAGGAGCAGCTTCGAGCGAAGCTGGCCGGCGCTGTCGTCATTGCCTGCAAAGCGCGTGACGCGGCCCGCACTGGTTCCATTGAGCGGGCGCGGGGATCCGACAGCGAGAACGCCCCATGCGCGCGTGCCGACATTCACCTTGGGCACCCACGCCATCGCGTTCTGGTCATAGCCGCCGGCGAGCATCGAGCCGATCAATTGCCAGGGATCATCGCCAACGTCGGTTCCCGTCGGCAGCGCAGCGGCCGCGCGCGCGGTCGCAATCAGCGCCGCATATCTTTGGACGGCGCTGCCTGCCCCCTCCCACAATCTCGCCATTGCGGCGTAGCGATCGGCAGCTTCTGCCGCGCGAAAGGCGCTGCGCAGCGTCTCCGTCTGCGCCGCGAGGGGCGCGGGAGGTTCAGCCTCGCTTGCCGCGGCGCTGAGAAGCGACACATAGGCTGTGCTCGACAAGATGCCCCGCGCCGCCGCATCAGGCGCAGCTGCGATGCGATCGGCCATTTCGGACATCGGGGCGAGCACCGTCCACCCGCGCATATATGCGGGCTGAGAGGCGCGAAGCTCGGCGGGAACCGGAATGGCCGTCGCGGTCGCCATGCCAAAGCGCCAGTTGGTCAGGCGGTCGATATTGTCCCACTCGATCGTCGTCGAGCGGCGGCCGGCGCCGGTCGCGCCGAGCACACGCTCGGCAAGCAATATGTCGAAATTGGCGATCTTGCCGCTCGAGCGGACACGCCCGATAGCCCAGCCCGCGGGGCCGGCTTCGCCCGAAAGGCCCGCGCAGATCGCTGCCGACAGCCGCCACGTCTGCTCATCGCCATGCGCCAGTCCTGCAGGGACATAGGGACACATCCCCGCCGGGTCGGCCGTGGCCAGATAGGCCTGCTGCGCGACCTGCACCAGGCGCTGGCTCGCACGGTCATAGTCCACCGACTGCACGATCCGGCGCGCCGCGATCGATTCGCCCATCCGCAAGAGAAGCGCCGCGCGGTCGGCGGCGAGATCGGCGCCGTTGATTGTCGGCGGCGTGTCGATCGCCGAAACCAGGGCGCGGCGCAGCAATATCTGCCCCCAGCGCGATGCAAGGCGCCCGCTCGTATTGCGCATGATCAGGGCGGCATATTGGCCGCGCACCCCGAATGCGTCGGGGGCAAGGCCCCCGGTTTCGGGCGTGAGCGGGCCGATGCGCGTCAGAAGGCGCCGTGCTCCCGGTGGCAGATCATATTTAAGCTGGCCCGAGGTGCCTTCCTCAAGTTCGCTGTCTTCTGAGCTGGCGTCGGTCGTATCGCTCGCCGGCAGCGTCGTGGTGACCGGCGGCGCGAGCGGCGGCGCCGCTTTGGGCGCCGGTGCCGCTCCGGCCTTCGGCGCCGGCGCGGTGGTCGGCGACGGAGCGGGGGTCGGCGTGGGAGCGGGTGCGGGCTGGGGCGTCCCAAAGCCCTCGGGCAGAAGCGACTCCTGGGCAACGACGGGCAAGACCAGCGCTGCGGCGATCGCGCTTCCCGAAAGACCCAGCGTCACTGCGAGCAGCCGGCTTTTCATCGGCCCAGGCTTTCACTCGGCGTGGCTACGGCAATCACGTCGGTCACATCCACCTCAATCATCTTCGGCTCGATCGGCCGGCCCAGGAACAGCAGCAATAGCCAGAAGGCAACGAGCAGCAAGACCAGCACGACCAATCGCCCGATCCACCGGCCTTTTCCCGATCTGCTCCTTGTGCGCAATATGCCTCGTGACCCTCGGTTCATCGTTTGCGCCAAAAATCATTGTTCCCCGCAGGCCCTTCGGTATAGCCGCGCGCACGATGACGCGAAACCCGAAAAGCCTGGCCCCTGCCATCGGGCCATCGATCCGCGAGCGATCGATCGTGCTCGTCGGCCTCATGGGTTCGGGAAAATCAACGGTCGGTCGCCGCTTGGCACAGCGGCTCGGAATGCCCTTCGCCGACGCCGACGACGAGATTGAGCGCGCGGCGGGCATGACCATATCCGACATTTTTGCGCGCTTCGGCGAAGCGCATTTCCGCGACGGCGAACGGCGGGTGATCGCACGGCTTCTCGCAGGCCGCCCGCACGTGCTTGCAACCGGCGGCGGCGCTTTCATCAACGACGAGACGCGCGCGCTCATCCTCAAGGACAGTCTTTGCATCTGGCTCGACGCCGACATTCCGACCCTCGTCGAACGCGTCGGTCGCCGAAGCCACCGTCCCCTCCTCAAGGACCGCGACCCCGGCGAGGTGCTGCGCGAACTCGCAGCGGTCCGCAATCCCATCTACGCCGAGGCGCACATTCGCGTGAGCTCGGCCAGCAACCCGCACGAGCACACGGTGCGCGCGATATTGGAGGCGCTTGCGACATGGAAAGCCTGACCGTCGATCTTGGCGCGCGCAGCTACCCGATCCTGATCGGCGATGGGCTGCTCCATGACATCGGCCGCCACGTCGCACCGCTTCTCAAGCGGCCGCGCACGATGATCATCACCGACACGAATGTTGCCGAATCCTACCTGGCGCGCGTCGGAATGGCGCTCGGTGCCGAGGGCATCTCCTTTTCCTCCTTCGTGCTTCCTGCCGGCGAGAGCAGCAAGAGCTGGGAGGGTCTTGCGCGGCTTACCGAATGGCTGATCGGCGAAGGTATCGAGCGCTCCGATCATGTGATCGCGCTGGGCGGCGGCGTCATCGGCGACCTCGTGGGTTTCGCCTGCAGCATCGTCAAGCGGGGCTGCTCGTTCATCCAGGTTCCCACAACCCTTCTCGCGCAGGTCGACAGCAGCGTTGGCGGCAAAACCGCGATCAATGTCGCGGCGGGCAAAAATCTGATCGGCGCCTTCCACCAGCCCGCTCTCGTTGTCATCGACCCCTCGACGCTCGCGAGCCTGCCGCCGCGCGAACTGCGCGCAGGCTATGCCGAAGTGGTCAAATACGGACTGATCGACGACGCTGATTTTTTTGCCTGGTGCGAGACGCATGGCCAGGCCTTGCTGAAGGGTGACAGCGATGCCCGTCATAAGGCGATTGCCCACAGCGTGGCCGCCAAGGCGCGCATTGTCGCCGCCGACGAACGCGAAACGAAGGATGTGCGCGCGCTCCTGAACCTTGGTCACAGCTTCGGTCATGCGCTCGAGGCAGAAACCGGCTATTCTGACCATCTTCTCCACGGCGAAGCCGTCGCCGCCGGCATGGTCCTCGCGCACCAGTTTTCGGCCGCCAAGGGCATCTGCGCGCCCGAAGATGCAGCACGGGTGCGCAACCATCTATCCAGCCTCGGTCTGCCCCACAGCCTCGCCAGCGCGGGAATTGACAGGGGCGGCGCCGCGCTCGCAGCTCACATGGCGCACGACAAGAAGGTGCGCGGCGGCAAGCTGCCGCTCATCCTGACCCGCGGCATCGGGCAGAGCTTCGTGAGCGAAGACTATGGTCTCGATGCCGTGGCTGAATTTCTCGATCGTGTCTGATCGCTTCGCCTGAAAAGCGAAAAAAGGCTCTACGCCGCTTCCGGACCGGCCGCGTGCGCGGCTTCCTCATCGCGCGCCAATTTTGCCGCCAGCCGGCGCTGTCGCAAGGTTTCGAGCACGCTTGCAGACTCGCGCCCCCCGCCCGGTTTGAAGCGGTGCTCACTGCCCGCCGACAGGTCGCCTTCGTCCATCTGCGCCGCAAGCCGCGTCGCATCGAGCTGGCGAAGCGCCGTCTCCACGTCCTCCATCTGGCGCGGGTCGACGGCAAGCTGTTCGAGCGCCATCAGCCCCAGCGCGATCGAGCTTTCGAATAGCTCGCGCACCACGCCGCTCGCTCCCGCGCCCGCGATCGCCATCAACTGGCGCCGATCAAAAACGCGCATCAGCACTTTCGCCTTCGGGAAAGCCTCGATTACCGGCCGCAGCGCTTCTGCATCGACCGACGGGTCGTCGATGCAATAGATGATGAGCCGCGCCTCGTCGGCGCCTGCGCGGCGAAGGAGGTCAAGCCGCAGCCCGTCACCATAATAGACCTTGGTGTCGTAGCGCCCGGAAAGTTCGATCTGGCTGGGCTTCTTGTCGATGAGCGTCACCGAACAATCCACCGCATGCAGCATCTGGGCGACAATCTGGCCGAAGCGGCCATAGCCGATCACGAGCGCCGAACCGCGCGGGGCGTCCTCAGGGCCAGCAAGTCCCGCCTCATCGCGGTCAGGCTCGAATTCGAGGTTACGGGCAAAGAGCATCAGAAAGGGCGTCGAAACCATCGACAGCGTGACCACAGCGCTGAACAGGCTCGCCGCTGCCGGGGCGATCAGCAAGGCCTGCTGGGCCTGGGTGAAGAGGAGAAAGCCGAACTCGCCGCCCTGGCTGAGCAACAGCGCAAGGCCAAGAGCCGTCTTCCATGGCTTGCCGAACGCCCGCACCAAAAGTGCAAGAACTGCCACTTTGGTCGCGACCAGCCCCGCCGCGAGACCCACGACACGCAGCGGATCGGCAAGGACCACATTCACGTCGAGAATCATCCCGATCGCGAGGAAAAAGAGACCGAGGAGAATGAGGCGGAAGGGTTCAACGTCGGCCTCTATTTCGTGTCGATAAGGGGAATCGGCGAGCATCACGCCCGCGATGAACGCCCCGAGCGCGGTCGAGAGGTGAAGGCTGTGCATCAACGCCGCGCTGGCGAGCACCACGAGCAGCCCCACAACCACGAACAGCTCGCGCTCGCCATAGCGGCCGACGAGACGGAGCAGCGGATTGACGAGGAAACGCCCCGAGAGCACGAGCCCCGCGATTGCCGCAAGGGTATAGAGCGCAAGCACGCCCCCCGGAGGGGCCGATGGATCGGCCGGCGCGCGCGACAGTGCAGCGACGATGGTGATCATCGGAACGATCGCGAGATCCTGAAAGAGCAGGATCGAAAAGGCCTTTTCGCCGAAGGGCGAGTTGATCCGGCCGGAGCTTTTGAGGCTGGGAAGCACCTGCGCGGTCGAGGAAAGCGCAAGCGGCAGACCCAGAACAAGCGCGGCCTGCCAGCTGAAGCCCTGGGTCGCAAGAATGAGGCCGGTGAGGACGAGCCCCGTCACGACCACCTGGGCCAGTCCAAGCCCGAAAATCGCCTTGCGAAGCTGCCACAGGCGCCGCGGATGAAGTTCAAGCCCGACGAGGAAGAGCAGGAAGGCGATGCCGAGCTCGGCGATGGCGAGCTTGGATTCGCCGCCCCCCACCAACCCGAGGCCATGGGGTCCCACAAGCGCGCCGGCAATCAGATAACCGAGCACGGCGCCGAGGCCGAGACGGCGAAAGATCATCACGAACAGAGTGGCGACACCCAGCAGAATCGCCCCTTCAAAAAGCAGCGTATCGGTTGCCGTTTCGGCCACCCGGTCGGTCACCGCCGGTCCCGCCGCAAGGACCGTGAGCATCATGCGCCGAGTTCCGCTCCTTCAAACGCCGCGACTGCGGCGTCGAAGGGGAGCAGAATGGCGCCGTGCCGCGCTGGATAATCGCGAGCAGGCGCGAGAAGGTCGAAACCCGGCCAGCCGGGCGCATCGCCCTCGCCCGCGAACCATCGTGTGATCGCGTCGCGCGCGTCCCGGATCTCGGAAAGGCTCCGCCCCGGTGCATGCCGCGCGAGTAGCGCCGCGGAGGCCTGCCCGAGGGCGCACGCCTCGACATGGAGGCCGACGGCAGTTATCCTCCCCTCCTTGTCCGCATCGAGGTCGACGATGATCCGGCTGCCGCAGAGCGGCGCGCGCAGCGAGGCGCGGCGGCGGGGCCTCGCAGGCAGCGGATAATCCGCGGTCGCCACCGCAAGCGCCAGGATATCGCGATTATAGAGAGGAGCGCTCATGGCGCGCTGCCCGGCGCATCCTCTTGCGCGGCTGCCGTTCGCGCCTCGGCGCGGCGGTCGGCGATGACCTTGCTCAGCGCCGCGCTCGTCGCGCTCAGCGCGGGATAGGTACGGCTGTCGCTCATCCAGGCGGGGCGCTGTGCGTTGCCATAGCCGATATCATAGAGCAGCGTCACGGCCATGAACAGGACGGTCGCGAGCGCCAAGCCCTTCACCGCGCCAAATCCGGCCCCGAGGCCGCGATCGAAACCGCCGACGATCGATGCGCGGCTGCGCTGCCCCATCGCACGCGAGCCCCATTTGGCGACCGCGAACACGCCTCCGAAAAGCAGGACGAATGCGAGCATCGCGGCTCCGCCGGGCGTGCCCACATAATCGGCCAGAAGGCCGGTCAGCGTCGCATGGAAGAAGCGCACCGCGAGGATCGCCAGGACCCAGGCGAGCAGTGACGTGACTTCCTGCACCAGCCCCCGCGCGAAGCCGAGCACGGCGCCGCCAAGGACAAGGACAAGCACGACGATATCGAGCGCGGTCAGACTTCCCATTCGCCGGTGGCTAGTCGCGCCCGAGCATCAGGTCAACGAGTTCGCCGAGACGCGCAAAACCCGTCACCGAAATCCCGCCGACGCCTTTCATCCCCTCAGGCCCCCAGCCGCGCGAAAAACCGAGCTTTGCCGCCTCACGCAGCCGGAGGGCGTCGTGCGCAACGGGGCGCACCTCGCCCGAGAGCGATAGCTCGCCGAAGACGATCGCATCGGCAGGCACCGGCCGGTCGCTGAAGGCCGAGATCAGCGCGGCCGCGACAGCAAGGTCCGCCGCCGGATCGGTCAGGCGGTAGCCGCCCGCAATGTTGAGATAGACTTCCGCGCTCCCCATCTGAAGCCCGCAGCGCGCCTCGAGCACCGCGAGCACCATCGCA